>DJQW01000003.1 GCA_002437665.1 Alphaproteobacteria bacterium UBA6376 | reverse complement strand
CAATGATTGCTACCTGACATTGGCTGATGACGAAAGTGTCGAGACCGTGAATCGCGGTACGAGTTATTGTCAAGCTGGCTACTATTGTGGTAACGGTGGGCGGAGAATTTATTATGACGCAGATAATGAAGAACGTGATTTGACGGATTCGCGCCCAACGATTGCCCCCAGCACGGCGTGTGCACGTGGTTCATACAGTGATGATATGGCAACCTCTTGTGAGGTTTGTCCAAATGGTACAACAACATCGGGCACTGGATCGGACTATTGCGATGTAACCTGCTCTAACTCTGCGAATGTGGCCACATGGGTGACGCCAGAATGGACGCCGAACTATGTTTCAAATTCATGTAAGGTTGCATCGTGCGTTGCGTGTACCAAGGGCACAGGTGTTGCATCGTGCACTGCATCGACGGATGGTAATAAATGTACGTATACTGCAACCTGCTCTTCGGGTTACAAGAACCCAACCTGCAATGGCACATCGTGTTCTTGCACATTGGATTCTGTGACTTGTGCGGCCGGTCAGTACTTGCCAAAAGGCGCAACATCGTGCGCGACGTGTCCAAAGGGGTACAAGTGCCCATCGTCATCAAAGACATACACGGTCAGCACAACAACAGATCAAGGAAATATGGCTTGTTCTGGTTCGACGGAATACCAAGATACAACTGGTCAGACGTCGTGCAAAACGCCAAGTGATGGTTATTACAAGAAGGACAATACATCGCAACAACCATGCGGTACAGGGTACTTCTGTAAATCTGGTGTACGCACAGCATGTACGACGTACGGTACTGGCTACACAACCGACACAACAACGGCGTCTGTGAATACCCAATGTTATTTGAATGTGGCCGGTGGCAAGGTGCGTAATGGTACGACCGGTACGACATTGAATACTTGTGCCGCCGGTAAGTACAAGGCCGCCCACAAGGCGTATTACGGCACATCGTATTCGTGTGACAGTTGTCCAACGGTTGAAAGTGGTTGGACGATGGGTACAGATACTGGTTTGACGAACTATACGTCTTGTTATGAAACCAAGGCGGCGACATCAGTCAGCAGTTATTGCAGTGCCGGCCAGTTAAAGAAGAATGCAACCAGTGCGACGGCGTGGGGTACGGCAACGATAAGTACAGCGTTCCAAGCGAAAGGCGGTTCTATTGTCAATGGTCAGACATGTACACAGTGTAGCAGTGGTACGTACAGTGCCGGTGGCACAGCAACCAGTTGTTCTACGTGCGATTCGGCGTATCCGTATTCTGATGCAGGTACATCATCGGCAGGTTCTTGCTACAAAAATGGTACAAAAACAGGTTCGCAACTCAATGGCAGCGTTCCGACAAATTGTTACAGTGTAACATCGTGGAATTCATGTACCCCAGGGACGTGTACATACCGTATTTACAAGAGTGGTACAACCACATCTTGCACGCCAACAAATTGCACCAAGACGCCTGCGGCTGTAACGGCAAAATCAGGGTATCGTACGAATGGCACATCATGTACTGCGTGTCCAAATGGGTATCCAAACTCTGCTGATGGTAATAGTGGTGGTATTACAGCGTGTTACAGTAATTCCAAGAGTCGTGCATGGACTGGTTCACAGGTAAATGGCAGTGTTCCAACGAACTGTAACAGTGTAACGTCGTGGAATTCGTGTTCTGTGGCAGCATGCTCGTATGTTGCGTATTCGAACAGCAGTGGTAACGGCGATGGAACCATCAAGAGTGGTTGCAGCACTAATAGTGCAGATTGCACCAAGACGCCTGCGGCTGTAACGGCAAAATCAGGGTATCGTACGAATGGCACATCATGTACTGCGTGTCCAAATGGGTATCCAAACTCTGCTGATGGTAATAGTGGTGGTGCGGCGGCATGTTATATGAGTGTTGCTGGTGGTAAATATGTGGCGAAAGCAAATGAATCTGCGGCCAGTGGCACTTGTGCGGCAGGTACGTATAAAGCAGCACATAGTGTGTATTATGGCAGCACGTCAAGTTGTAGTGTCTGTGCAACAAGCACTTATTCTGATGCAGGGGCGGCGGCGTGCACGGCGTGCGCGACGGCAAACGGGTACACCAACAGCGGCACAACCGCGGCATCACATGCGGGCGTTGCATCGTGCAAGACAACTTGTTCGGGTACGCAGTATGTTGCGACGGCTGGCACGGCGTGCGTAACGGTTGGTACGGGGTATTGGGGTGCTGGTGGTACAGTCAGCCAAAATGCAACATTGGGCCGTACACAGTGTCCGGCGAACTATCGTAACGGTGCGGCGGCATCGGCAGAATCTGGTTGCCAGACGTCATGTGCGGCGGGTACATATGTAGCCACAGCCAAGGCGGCATGTACAACGGTTGGTACGGGGTATTATCGTGCGGCGCACAGTGTGAACTATGGCGCAACATCAACACGCTCTCAGTGTCCAGAAAATTACCGCAGTGGTGCGGCAACCGGTGCAGAATCCAGTTGCCAGACATCATGCGCGGCCGGAACATACGTTGCCACAGCCAAGGCGGCATGTACAACGGTTGGTACGGGGTACTATCGTGCGGCGCACAGCGTGAACTATGGCTCTACCTCAACACGTACGCAATGTCCTGCGGGTTATCGTGATGGCGCAGCGGCCGCGGCAGAAAGTGCGTGCACCATGAACGTTGCGGGCGGCAAGTTTGTAAAGGTTGCCAAGGAATCCGCAGCCAGCGGCACATGTGACGCTGGCTATGCCAAGGCCGCACACAGTGTGACATACGGTAACACGTCGGCATGCGCAGCGTGCACGGGCGCAACCTATGCGGCCAGCACCGGTCAGGCATCATGCACCGCGTGCCCAAGTATCTATACCAGCAACACAGATGCGGCCAAGAGCAAGATTGAACAGTGTCAGGTAAAGACCACGGGTGGTTACTATATCAAGACCGCCAAGGATGCTACACAGACGGAGTGTGATGGTGGGTATTATTGTCCATCAACGACGGTCGCGTACGGGGATACAAACAGTCCAAACGCGTGCCCAGTGCCGGCGGATCACAAGCGTGCGACAATACCGGCGGAATATTACGCCAGCAGTATTGCAGGTACATCTTTGAACACGTGGTCAAAGAAATGGGCTGCGGTTACACAATGCCAAGTACTGAATACGTATGAGGGTACACGCGGCAGTTTGTATGATTATCTGACATACAACACCACAACACAGAAATATGATGTTCAAGGCAGTGTTTTGTGGTTCAAGGCGAATCCGGGGTACTATCTGACCACGGCGACGGGTTGCGGGACATATGCATACTATGGCAAGGCCGTAGAGTGCGACAAGAATGCGTATTGCCCAGGGAAAGACAAGGTCGAGTGTAATTCCAGCAATCAGGCGACGGTTCAGGTTGAAAAGTTCGGTCTGGAATTGTGCAGCGCGTTGGGGAATGGCAAGTATGCGACATCTGATGGTGGCGCGGCGGCAAATTCAACCGCGGCATGCTATCTGACGACAACCGGACAAAACTTTGTTGCGGCGGCGGGCGCGGCGGAAAGTGCATGTACGGCCGGTGGTTGGTGTCCGGGTAATGTAAAGGTTGCCTATGGCTCAACCGGTGGACGTAACACATGCCCGACAACATATCCATCATCGGCGGCCAGCTCGAACAGTAATCTGGACTGCTATGTCACAACCGCGGCGGGTAAATATGTCGCGACGGTTGGCGCGGGTCAGGTGAACTGTGCCGGCACAGGTTACTATTGCCCAGGTGGTACGAATGTGTATTCGGGTGCGTATGGGTCACGTCTGACCACGGGTGGACGTACACAGTGTCCGGCGGGCTATCGCGACTTGGTGGCGACAGTGTCGACAACCAAAGAGGCACAGTGCACCATGAACGTTGCAGGCGGCAAGTTTGTAAAGGTTGCCAAGGAATCCGCAGCCAGCGGCACATGTGACGCTGGCTATGCCAAGGCCGCACACAGTGTGACATACGGTAACACGTCGGCATGTGCGGCATGTACGGGCGCAACCTATGCGGCCAGCACCGGTCAGGCATCGTGCACCGCGTGCCCAACGGCCAAGACATATGCGTCTGCGGTGAAGTCATATGGCTACTGGAACAATGGCAAAGACGGCGATCATACAATCAGTGGCGGCTGTTATGTGACTATGTCGGGTACACTGAGCAATGGTTCGCTGACGTGGCACGGGTGCTATTTGGGCACGGACGGTGACTATGGTAATGGTGGTGGTAAACGCTGCTATGTACATCAGGATAACTTGAAGTGCAATGCGGGTTACTATGCGTCCACCCTGTCCAATGGTTATGTGTGGAATAACACACGTGCAGGGTTGCTGGGTGATACTTGCGTCGGCGTGGGTGCGGGTTATTACTCGGCGGCAGATGTCCTGACGCGCAGTCAATGCCCGACCGGACTGACCACGATTGGTTATGGTGCGGGTGCGGACGAAGTGACGGATTGCGGACGAATCCTGCACTTTGGCGATGACAAGTTGTATCTGCGCAGTGGCAAAAAGACCACACCGTCGCTGAATGTCAAGATTGGTGATACCACGTACTATGGCAACATGACCGCCGGCACAGGCAAAGGCAAGTTGCGGTTAAAGAGTGGATCAACCACATACTCGGTTCACGATGACAGCATGTAAAAAACGGGGCATTCGCCCCGTTTTTTCAGAGCATAGATTTTTTACATATGTGCGCTCGCGCAACATTATTGACTGGATTGCCACGCGTCGCTACGCTCGCTCGCAATGACAGAGTTTCTGGCACGTGTGCCACCTGCGGACTACGTATTTTATACATGTACTACTAGCACCCTTGTCATTGCGAGGAATGAAATGACGAAGCAATCCAGTAAATAAAAAAAGTGCGCCATTTGGCGCAAGTCAATGACCTAGATTCCGGTGTCAAGCACCGGAATGACAGATTCTTTTATTTCTCCCCGCTGGCGGGGGAATAAAAAACGCCACAGCGGTGGCGTTGGTATTATTTGCACATGTCGCGCAGGCGTTGAATTGCCAGCAACAAGAATGAATTTGCGGATTCTTGAACCGCGGTTGCTGGGAACTTGAAACTGCCAGACACCAGCCAACCGATGCTGGGCAAATGTAATTCGCCGGTTGAGCGGTTGCGCCATACCAATGTGCCGACAATCGTTTTGCCATCGCGTATGTACGTTGGGTTCTGGATTGAACGACCAATTTCAGGCAAGAAGTATGGTTCTGTCTGCATAACCGCAACGGCTGCCAAGTCGCAGTTCTTCATGCGAATCCCAGGGTAAATGGTTGTGTTTTGGTGCAAGACCTGTGCGCGAACGGTGTCGCTGTGTTGCTGGGGGATGCCGGTGTTGTTCAATGTGTTTGTGTTCCAGCATTCTAAATCATAGTTGTAATAAATCAGGCCCGAATGGTTCGCGCCGAATAATTGCTGCATTTCTGCGTCTGTTAAATTTTTTGCCATTTTGTGTCCTGTATTTTTTTACGATTATAGGACTAAAAGACAGTTTGTCAAGCGCGGTGCAGTTTTAATTAGAGCATAGATAATAGAGCATAGATAATAGATAGACAGTGTTTTTAGAACGTACTAAGTTCCAGAAACATTGTCATTGCGAGGAATGAAATGACGAAGCAATCCAGTGATTGATGTTGCGCGTAGCGCACATATTTGTCATTCCTGCTCTGGGCCCCGCAAAATTGATAAATTTTGTGGGTGATTTCGCGAATGCGACGGGGGGGCGAGAGAGCGCGTAATGCGGTGCTTACATTTTTGACGTCATGCCGGCCTGCGTCGGGGTGACGAATATGTGTTGCACGACATTATCGACTGGATTGCCGCGCTGCGCTCGCAATGACAAAAGTGCTAGTAGAGCCAAGTAAAAGGAAAGTGGTAGGAACGCAGCCCGCACAGGCGACTCATAGGAATGCGCCGTTGGCGCAACATTATTCACTGGATTGTTTCGTTTCACTCGCAATGACAAAAGAGCTAGAATCTCTGTCATTGCGAGCAAGCGCAAGCGACGCGCGGCAATCCAGTAAATAAAAAAATGCGCCATTTGGCGCGGCTCTTCTATTACCTAGATTCCGTGGTCGAGCCACGGAATGACAGAGTTTCTTGTTGAACCCCGCAAAATTGATAAATTTTGTGGGTGATTTCGTGGAGGGGTGGCGCGAATGCGACGGGGTGGTCTTTTATTTGACTCACTGTGTTCGCACTGTTTAGTCCCTATTCCTGCCTTTGCCCACCCACAAAATCTTGCGATTTTGCGGGGCCCGAAGCAGGAATGACAAATATGTGCGCCGAATGGCGCAACAATACTGACTGGATTGCCACGCTGCGCTCGCAATGAATCCAAGCGAAGCGCAGGATGCGGCAAGGACGCAGTCCGCAGGCGACACATAGGAATGCGCCGAATGGCGCGATTTCAATTACCTAGATTCCGTGGTCGAGCCACGGAATGACAAAAATTATTATTACTGCCCTGCCCGTGGTGCGCGGAAATCAGCGTTTCTCGCCGGCGTGGCGGGCCGCAGACAATGCCGTGCGCAATGACTGGGACGCAATTTGACGAATTTTTGGCGCAAATGTGCGCATATTCATGGCGTCAGCCACGCTGTCGGCGAAAATCTGGGCGATATATTCAATTTGTGTTGGTGCAACGACAAAAACGTCGCTGGTAATATCAGATGTATTCAAATTCTGTACTGGTTCGCGCATATAAAAATCCCCCCAAATCCGGTAATTTTAGGAAAAAATTACCACTGCCACTTGTTTTGTTTTCTTTACCGCATTATATCATAAAGTATCTTGACCGCAAGGTACAAAATTGCTATAAAATTGGGGAAAAAGACAAGGAAAAGTTATGTTAAAAAATATTATCACAAAAGTATTGGGTTCTGCCAACGACCGCTTGGTAAAATCGTATGACAAAACGGTATCGTTGATAAATGATTTAGAGCCGAAATATCACGCCATGACCGATGACCAGTTGCGCGAACAAACACAGGAATTGCGCAAGCGTCTGCAAAACGGTGAAAAGGAAAAGAACATATTGCCTGATGCGTTCGCGTTGGTACGCGAGGCATCGGTTCGTACGATTGGCCTGCGCCACTTTAACGTCCAGATGATTGGTGGTATGGTTCTGACCGGTGGTCAGATTGCCGAAATGAAAACCGGTGAAGGTAAAACACTGGTTGCGACGTTGGCGTTGTTCTTGAAGGCATTGTATGGCAAGGGGGCGCACCTGATTACGGTCAATGATTATCTGGCGTCACGTGACGCGGCGTGGATGGGTCAGGTATATCGTTTCTTGGGTCTGACCATTGGGACAATTCAGCACGATATGACCGATGATGAACGTCGTGCGGCCTATGCGTGCGATATTACGTATGTGACCAATTCTGAATTGGGTTTTGATTATCTGCGCGACAATATGAAATTTTCCAAGGCACAACAGGTTTTGCGCCCGTTGTTCTTTGCCATTGTCGACGAAGTGGACAGCATCTTGATTGACGAAGCGCGCACCCCGTTGATTATTTCAGGCCCAGCCGAAGATACCAGTGAACTGTACGCACAGGTTGATGCGGTGGTTGCACAACTGAGTCCGTCTGATTACAAGAAAGATGAAAAAGACCGCCATGTAACCCTGACGGAATCTGGGGTTGACACGATTACGCGTATGTTAAAGGACGCGGGTCTGTTGGTGGGCGACAACCTGTATGCGTCCGAGAATGCGGCGTTGGTAATGCACATTCAGCAATCGTTGTTGGCGCACCATTTGTACCAGAAAAACGTGAACTATGTCGTGCGTGATGGTGAAATCTTGATTGTTGATGAATTTACCGGTCGTGTTATGACGGGCCGTCGTTTTGGCAAAGGTTTGCATCAGGCGATAGAGGCCAAAGAACACGTTCAGGTTCAGCCGGAAAACCAGACGGTGTCCAGTATTTCATACCAGAACTTGTTCCGTTTGTACGAAACATTGGCGGGTATGACCGGTACTGCGATGACCGAGGCCGCTGAATTTGAAGAAATCTATAAATTGCGCGTGGTGTCTATTCCGACAAATCGTCCAGTTGCGCGTATTGATCATCACGATGAAATCTATCGCAACAAGGAAGAAAAGTACGCTGCGATTATCAAACAGATTCAGGATTGTATGGCACGCCAGCAACCGGTCTTGGTTGGTACAGTGTCGATTGAAAAATCCGAAGAATTGGCGGCGATTGTGCGCAAGAAATTGGGCATCAATCCAGCGGTTCTGAATGCAAAACATCATGAATCCGAGGCCAAGATTGTTGCACAGGCCGGTGCCCCAGGGGCGGTTACCATCGCAACGAATATGGCGGGTCGTGGAACTGATATTAAACTGGGTGGTAATGCCGAAGATTTGATTGCGGAACTGGATGCGAGTGCGCCTGATTTCGAAGAAAAGAAAAAAGAAATCTATGACCGTATCGAGAAAAACAAAAAGTTGGTTTTGGACGCGGGTGGTCTGTACGTAATTGGTACGGAACGTCATGAATCGCGTCGTATTGATAACCAGTTGCGCGGGCGCAGCGGTCGTCAGGGTGACCCAGGGGATTCCAAGTTCTTCTTGGCATTGGATGACGATTTGATGCGTATATTTGGCGCGGCGCGTTTGAATGGTATGTTGACCACGCTGGGGTTAAAGACGGGCGAGGCAATCACCCATCCATGGATTACCAAGGCGTTGGAAAAGGCGCAAAAGCGTGTCGAGGCCAGATATTTTGAGGCACGTAAAGAACTGTTGAAATACGACAACGTTATGAACGAACAACGTGGCGTTGTGTACAAACAGCGTGATGACCTGATGACCAGCGAAGATTTAGCACCGTTGGCGCGTGAAATGATTGGCGATGTGGTGGAAATTATCTGTGAAAATAATATTCCAGAAAAATCCCATCCGATGGATTGGAATACCGCCGGCATTCACGACGCAATGTTGCGCGCGTTCGCGTTGGATATCACCGATATTGAAAAGTGGAAGACCGACGAAAACATCACAGAACGCACGGCGTATGATATCTTGCATTCATTGGCAATGCGCCGATATGATGCACAGGCGCAAAAGTATGGCCCAGAATTGATGCAGATGGCGTCACGCCAGATGATGTTGGGTGCATTGGATGCGGTGTGGAAACGCCACTTGCAACAGATGGATTATTTGCAGACGGCGATTGGCCTGCGAGGGTACGCCCAGAAAAATCCGTTGTATGAATACAAGCGCGAAGCGTTGGAATTGTTCAAGAACACAATCAACAATTTCAAACTGATGTCTGTGTCGTATATATCACGCATGGAATTGACCCGTGCGGACGTTGATGCGACCGAACAACAGCGCGCCCAGCATGACGCGGAACTGAATCAGGCAGCCGGTATGGAGGCGCGTCGTAATGCGCCCTGCCCGTGTGGTTCTGGGTTAAAGTACAAGCATTGCTGTGGCAAGTTGCATTAAAAAAACGGGGCATTTGCCCCGTTTTTTCAAAGTTCAAATATCAAAGTTCAGAGTTCAAATTTTGTGCGCACTGCGTGCGATATTAAATAATATTGATGTGGTGCGTACGGTCATGATGCTTGGAATTTCCTGTCAATAAAAAAATCTGCATTTTGATAAATATCTGGTTGCGGCGTGGGGGCAATTTTTGCTATTGTGGCGGCATGGAAAAACAATTCGTTCATCTTCATACGCATACCCGTTTGTCGGTTGGAACTGGGACTATTCAGGTCAAGGAATTGCCCGCACTGTGTATTGCCGCCGGTATGCCCGCGTGTGCGTTGACGGATACGAATTTGATGTCGGGCTGTGCCGAATTTTCTGATGTTATGCCGGCAAAAAAAGTGCAACCGATTATTGGGGTTGAAATATCGTTAAATCACCATACGGTTGACCCGAAAATCTTGCGCGAATCATCATTGTCCCAGATTGTTTTATTGGCGCAAAATCACGGTGGGTATCTGAACCTGTGTGAACTCAGCCGTATTATGTACATGCGTGGTGATAACCATCATTTGGGGCCGTATATCACGTTTGATGAATTGGCGTCGCATTCCGATGGGGTTATCTGTCTGTCGGGGGCGCATCATGGGCCGATTGGTATGGCGATTTTGAACAATCAAAATTCACAGGCACGTGCGTATGCCGAACAATTCCAACAGATTTTTGGCGACCGATTCTATATGGAAATTCAGCGTCATGGATTGGCGGACGAAATTAAAACAGAATCAGAATTTTTGAACATTGCGCGCGAATTAAATATTCCGATTGTTGCGACCAATGATGTTGTGTGCGCCGCCGCATCGGATTACGAGGCCGAAGATGCCCTGTCCTGTGTTCTGGGACAGACCAAGGTTATTGACCCCGACCGTCCGCGCAAATCATCGGAACAATATTTCAAATCGCCAGACGAAATGTGGGAACTGTTTTCCGATTTGCCAGAGGCATGCGAGAACACGGTTGAAATCGCACGTCGGTGTGGATTTATGGTGAACGTCCATGAAAAGCCGTTGTTGCCACGTTTTGGTGATGATTTGGAAAACGAATGCCAGATGCTGCGCGAACATACTATGTCGGGATTGGCGGCGCGCATGCGTGAACAAGGGATTACAGATACCAAGCCATATTACGAACAGGCGGAATTTGAACTGGACGTTATTATCAATATGGGATTCCCAGGATATTTCCTGATTGTTGCGGACTATATCGATTGGTGTCGTAAAAATGATGTTTTAACCGGCCCAGGGCGTGGTTCGGGTGCGGGGTCTATTGTGGCGTGGGCGTTGGGTATTACCCACGTAAATCCGTTAAAGTATGGATTGCTGTTTGAACGTTTCTTGAACCCAGATCGTATTTCCATGCCCGATTTCGACGTGGACTTTGAACCGACGGGTATTGAACGCGTGTTGGCGTATATTTGCGATAAATACGGTCATGATTCGGTGTGTCGTATTATCACGTTCGGCAGTTTGCAGGCCCGCGGCGCGATTCGCGATATTGGGCGTGTGTATGGGATTCCGTACTCTAAATCAGACCGTCTGTCGAAACTGATTCCCCAAGATGCCAAGAAATTAAAAGATGCGGTTGATGCATCGTCAGAAATTCAGCATGTTTTGGCGACCGACGAAGACATGAACAAGGTTGTGTCCATTGCCGAGGAATTAGAGGGTTCAATTCGAAATCTGGGGCAACATGCGTGCGGCGTTGTTATTGGTGACCGCCCTACGACCAAGATTGCGCCGGTATATCGCGATCCTGCCAACCCGTTGCCATCGTGCCAATTTGACGGGCACTATCTGGAATCGGCGGGGTTGATTAAATTTGACTTTTTGGGATTGGAAACACTGGTTGTGTTAAAATATGCGGTGCGCCTGATTCAGCAAACGCGCGGCATCAATATTGATTTGGACAAAATTCCGGTTGACGACGCAAAGACAATGGCATTGTGGCAACGTGGTCATACCGAAGGTATATTCCAATTCGATGCCCCGTTTGTGCAACAGACATTGCGCAAAATGCGTCCGACCAGTTTCTTGGAAATTTCGGCGTTGAATGCATTGAATCGTCCGGGGCCTATTGCGTTTATTCCACAATTTATCGCCCGTATGCATGGCGAAGAAGCGATTGAATACGTTCATCCAAAGGCCGAACCAATTCTGAAAGAAACGTATGGTATTATCGTTTATCAGGAACAGGTTATGATGCTGACGCGCGCGTTGGCGGGATTTACCCGCGGTCAGTCCGATACCGTGCGCAAGGCCATGGGTAAAAAGAAGTTGGACTTGCTGGCGCAGTTGGAAGTAAAGTTCATGGACGGCTGCGAAAAAGAGCAAACCTTGAATCGTGAACAGGCCAAAGACCTGTGGGAAAAGTTCAAGGAATTTGCAAAATACGCGTTTAATAAATCGCACGCTATCGCCTATTCTATCGTTGCAAACCAGTGCGCGTATTTGAAGGCGAACTTTACACCAGAATTTCTGGCGGCGTCAATGTCCAGTAATCTGAACGATACCGACCAGTTGGCGTTGTTTGTTGATGATGCCAAGGCAAACTTTAACATTCAAATTGTGCCGCCTGATATCAATATCAGTGAATCGCTGTTCACGGTGCGTGATGGCAAGATTATCTATGGATTGGCGGCAATCAAAGGCGTGGGCACGGCGGCAACAGACGCGATTGTTGCGGAACGTAATGCGCATGGCAAATTCAAGAACCTGACCGATTTTGCAAAGCGTTGTGCGCCGATTATGAACAAACGTATTTTGGAGGCATTCGCCCGCGTTGGCGTGCTGGATTCGTTACAGCCAAATCGTGCGGCCATATTCATCAATGCTGATGCGATTTTGTCGTACGCATCGAAATCCAAAGATGGTGCAAATTCATTGTCGCTGTTCGCAAACACGGTCGAAGATGACGTTGTCGAAGACAGATTGTCCAAGAATCTGACGCGGGTTGCGCCATGGACATTTGGCCAGCGTTTGGAAAATGAATTGGCGGCGTTGGGTTTCTATATATCTGCGCACCCGTTGGATCAGTTCAAGCATCTGATTCAGCGTGCCAAATTGGCGACCAGTGCGTCATTGATGGAACTGGGCGATCGCAAGCCGGTTCAGGTTGCGGCAAATGTAAATTCGTTCTCGCGTCGGCGTACCAAGACCGGCAAGGAAATGATTACAATCAATGCGTCCGACAGTTTTGGTAACATTGACGCGGTGGCGTTTGGGGACGCGGCGGCGACATTTGCCCAGACGCTGTCCACCGAAAACGTAGTGTTGATTTCTGGGAAAACATCCGCACGCGATGATCGTGTGTCGATATTTGTGGATTCTATTACACCGCTGACGCAGTGGGTGGCGCGTGTGGCGCGCAAATTGACGTTGGAAATTTATAACAAAGACGTCTTGCCCGCGGTTAAAAAGGCATTGATTTCGTTGCCGCATGGTAATACTCGCGTAATCTTGAACCTGCACGGGGCGGACAAAACGGCGTCTATTGCACTGCCAACGGGCGTTGAATTGGGCGCAACCACGGCCAAGGATTTAATCGCATTGGGGATAAAGGTTGAAATAGAATGACGGCAACAAAGCATATTCCTGTGTTATTGGGCGCGGTGATGGACGCGTTGGGCGATGTGCGTGGCGCGCGCGTTATTGATGCGACGTTGGGTGCGGGCGGTTATTCGCGCGCTTTTTTGAATGCGGGGGCGTCGGTTGTTGCGTTTGATCGTGATCCGAATGTTGTTGCGGATGCAAACGCGTTGCGTGCGGAATTTGGCGACAGATTTACATTTATTGCGCGCCCCTTTTCGGCGATGGCGGAATTGAATGAAAAATTTGATGCAATCGTGTTTGATTTGGGTATTTCGTCAATGCAGATTGACATTGCGTCACGCGGGTTTTCTTTTCGGGCGGATGCGCCGCTGGATATGCGTATGTCGGTGTCTGGCGCAACGGCGGTCGAATTTATTCAAAATGCGTCGGTGACCGATTTGGCGCGCGTGCTGCGTGAATATGGCGATGTGAAAAAGGCGGGCATAATTGCAAACGCGATAAAACGTGCCGCACCAAAAACGACATTTGAATTGCGTGATTTGGTTCATAATCCGCGTGATGTTGCGCCCGTGTTTCAGGCGTTGCGCATTGCGGTAAATGACGAAATGGGCGAATTGGAACGCGCCCTGCGTGCCGTGCCGGACTTGTTGAATATTGGCGGCAAATGCGTATGTGTGACGTTTCATTCACTGGAAGACAGAATTGTCAAAAGCACATTTCGCACGTGGACGTCGCCGTTGGGTGACCCGCATATGCCGGTGGTTGCAGAACCAAAATTTGCGGCAATGCCCACCAAAACACCAACGGACGCGGAACTGGAAAACAATTCGCGTGCACGCAGTGCGCACATGCGTGCGGTCGTAAAATCATATTGACCCGCCCTGTGCGTTTTTTGTAGAATTATCGTTGATAAACAAGGAAAGGTAAATTAAATGAAAAAGTTATTGGCTTTGTTGTTGGCAACTGCGCCGGCGTCGGCATTGGCGAATCCCGCATGTCCGGTGTGCACAATCGCGATAGGTGCGTCATTGGAAATTGCACGTCATATGGGCGTGCCAGACAGCGTTGTTGGCCTGTGGGCGGGTGCGTTGCTGGCGTTGCTGGGGTACTGGGCAATCAAGTTCTGTGACAAGCGCGGATGGAATTGGCGCGGTCGTAATCCTATGTTGATTGTGTTGTCGGTGGCGATGATTGGGTTCGTGTATTTGGGGCGTGTGAAATATAATCCCCAGATGATTTGCGGTACGTTTGTTATGGATCCTGTACTGTTCGGCACGATTTGCGGTGCAATCTTGTTCATTTTGGTGGAAAAATTGTACGATTTTATGAAGGCACGCAATGGCGGTCACGCACATTTCCCATTTGAAAAGGTTGTTTTACCCATTGTTGCACTGGCACTGGCCAGCTGGGCGATGGTTGTATGCATGTAGAAATAAAAAAGGCAAGGAGAATAAAACATGAAACGTGAATCCAAGAAAATGACATTGGATGAAATGGTTAAAAAAGTTGACCAATCTAAGAAGGTGAATCCACTGGATTTATCGTCTGATCAGGATTTGTCGATTGCGTTGATGAATTTGGTGTCGCTGGAAGAACACTTCTTTTTCAGTGGTGCAAAAACGCACAAGACCGGTTTCTATGATATGATAAACACGGTTCGTGAAATGCGCAAAGAACTGATGAAACGCATTGTAAAACCGTCGTCTGCCGAAGATGGCGAAGTATGGTGCATTTCCAAACACCTGTTGGCGGCATCTATGCGTTTGATGGAGGTTGGAACCAAGGCACTGGGTGCGGGTAATACCGCAGATGCGTATAACCTGTTTGATAAATCATATGAACTGTATTCATTGTTCTGGGGTATTAATATGAACCTGATTGACCTGACGGGTGTAAAGCAAACTGCACCGGCGGTGTATGAACACGCAATGACCCAATGCAAATTGAAACAGAATGATGAAAAAGCCGTTACCAAAGGCGCGGCGGGCAAAGCAGACAAATCAACCGTTCGCAAATTGGGTGATTGGGTCAAGAATGCGGTGAACTGCTGTATCGAATAAATTCGGTATTGATTCACATGTCTGAAAAATGATATAATACGTTCAAGAGAGAGTAAAAATTGGCAATGCGCACGTCGAATTTAATCAAATGTTTTATGGCGATTATGGTCGCTGTTTCTGCTGGAAATGTGTCGGCGGAACAGATGCCTAATCCGCGTGCGACGTCTGGCGTTGCATCATCTGGGCGTGATACGTCGACGTCACGTAATACAAATCGTAATGCAGATAACGCGACCGTGTCCCGCACGGCCACAGCTGCACAGCGCAGAACAACAACATCGGCACGCACGGCCACAACAACAAACACCGTATCATCACGCAATGCCCGCACGGCGGTAACACCGGTCGGCGCGTCGCGCAGCGGTGCTGTTGCACGTACGGGTGTTATGGGTGCAATGCGTGCGGCGTATGCCCCAACGACCACCAGTGCGCGCAGTGCGACAACCGTAAATGCGTCACGCGCGGCGGTTGCACGTGCAACGGCGGTATTTGATGACGTATCGAAAATTGGTGGTGGGTATGCCACCTGTCGCGAGGCGTATTCGACATGTATGGATCAATTCTGTGCCAAGGCGAACGATACATATCGTCGCTGTTTTTGCAGTTCAAAGTTTACAGAATTTCGTGACACAGAGGCGGCATTGGACGAAGCCAAAAATCTGTTGGCACAATTTGAAAACAATAATTTGAACGCTGTGGACAAGACCGCGGCCGAGGTCAATGCGATGTACACCGCGACCGAGGGGGAACGTGCAATCAAAAACGACACTAGTGGCGCGGCGGCAATGTTGTCTGAAATTGGTGATTTGTTGTCTGGTAAACGCAAAGTGTCCGCCAGCAGCAACAGCACATCATTGGGCGTGCTGGATTTAGATTTCTCGACCGATATGGACGATATTTGGAGTGGCGGCGACGCGTCGTCTATATTCAGTTCTTCGTCTGGTACTGATTTGTCCCAGTTAGAGGGTCAGGCATTATACACACAGGCGCAAAAGCAATGTTTGTCGTTGATGAATGATGCGTGCGAAAACAACGCCGTTATGACCATGGCCAAGAGTTCGTATAATATCTTGATTTCCCAAGATTGCAATGCGTACGAAAAGAAAGTAAATTCCCAGCGCGAAACGATTAAGCAGACCGTGCGCACCGCGGAAAAATATTTGCGTGATGCCCGTCTGGAAGAATATCGCAGTCACAACAGCGCGGATGTGAACGAATGTATTGCCAAGGTTAAAAGTGCAATTACCGCTGATACGGCGTGTGGTGCGAATTATAAAAAATGCTTGGATTATACAGGGGCGTATGTTGATGCGAATACGGGCGAGCCGATTTACAGTCCACGCTTGTTTGAATTGGAAAATCTGATTACATTGGATGGTGCAAATGGCAACACCGATGTATTGAGTCAGAACGGTAAATTCAACAGTTTCTTGGAAACACGCAAGATGTTTGCGACAACTGCATTGGATTCGTGTCGTGATATTTCTACCACCGTATGGCAAGAATTTAAGCGCAGTGCGTTGATTGAAATTGCACAGGCGCAATCGGCCAAGATTGAAGAAGTCAAAATGTCTTGTGTCAGCACGATGGCGGATTGCTATGACACACAAACAAATGCATTAAAAGATTTTGATACGACAACCGCATCGGCGGCGGGCGCGGTCAGTGCATATGCGGCCAAGGCCATGTGTCAGGACAAGGTTACAGCGTGTGCGGCACTGTACGGTAATAACACGAGTTGCCAATTTGATGGTAATGGTAAATTGACCAGTGATGCGGCGTCTTGTGGTATTAAATCATTGTTGGCGTTTGTTGATAACGTTGATACCGTCCGTGTTGCCGAAGGGTGCGCCACCGCGATTGATAACTATGTAAAACAGTTGTGCACACCGTCGACCGGTGATCAGGGGTATCCATGGAATTGCCGTCGCTATGGTCAGGCACAGTTGCGCAGTGTTATTGAAAATTATGCATTGCAGAATTGCAAAGACCCAACCAAAGACAGTACCCAGTTTTCTGAATTACCGGATCGTGTAAAACAGCAAGTAACCCAAGCGATTTCCGATGTTCAGGAAGAATTGGATGACCAGTTGGCAGACGCATGCGAATCGCTGGATGGGTTCTGGACAGACGCGGACGATGATGGCAAACTGTTGACAGCATTCTATTCCACAACGTTTGGCAAATCCGAAGAACCAACTGGTAATGCGGCGTTGTCTGGGCGTTGTGTTGAAAACAGTGAACGTACGGCATGTTTGGCGTATAACACGGGGCGTGAAACACCGGTTGCCACATATGATTCTGTGCGTGGGTGTGTGCTGACCGACGTGTGGTATCAGGAACGTTGCACCGCAATGAATGGTTATTATGAAACCGGTAATTGCTATCTGGAAAAAGATGACAGCGATATTTTGAAAAGTTTTGTTAAACGCGTGTTGCCGAAAATCAAAATTGCGATAAAAACCAGTGGCAGTGCCAGCAATGGTTCGTCGCGTTCGTCGGGCTCGTCAGGCACGTCGTCTGGTTCGGGTACGGGGGCTATCCGAAACATTGATGGCAGATACAAGGTTACTGAATCGTACTTATAAATAAAAAACGCCCGTTTGGGCGTTTTTTATTTATCTGTTATTCGTTTTTGATTTAATCAATGTTGTTTAACGAACGCAACATTTTCATAACCATTTTGCGTTTGTCGTCATCGGGCAGACGCCAGTACAGGTTTATCAGTTGCAATGATTCATTCTTGGACAATGGGTCGTCGGTTTTCTGTTCGGCAACGCGGCCCGTGGATTTACCACCGCGAATTTCGGTTGACGTATTCCCAGGCAGCCCCTGAAAGAAAAACGACACCGGTGTTTCCAGCGCAGTACTGAGTTCAAACAGGCGCGACGCGGATATACGATTCCCCGCGGTTTCGTATTTTTGAATTTGTTGAAATGTTACCCCACAAATCTTGGCCAAATCTTTTTGTGACAGGCCCATCATTACACGGCGCAGTTGGACACGCTGGCCAATGTGCTCGTCTACGGATGTTGGGGAAAAAGGTCTTCCACTCATATTCTTTTCTCTCTGTGTATATGACATAGTTCCTAGGACAATTTATACAATTTTTATTCTTCTTTTGCAATCAAAAAACTGTTATTATATTTTTGCACTATCATATCAGTAAAGGGAATAGGAATTATGACACAACCAGTTGTTTTATGCATTATGGACGGGGTTGGAATAAATCCAGAAACCGAACATAACGCGGTCGCGTTGGCAAATATGCCGTACTTTAACAAATTATTGCAAACATACCCGCATTCACGTCTGGACGCCAGTGGCGCGGCGGTGGGGTTGCCGTACGGAACGATGGGTAATTCAGAGGTTGGACACATCACCATTGGTTCGGGACGTGTGGTGAATCAATTCTTGCGCCGGTTTCAGTTGGAAAAATGGGACAAGAATATTCCATTGGCGGAATTTATCGAATCTGTCCAGCGTGACGGCGGTATCGTTCATATGGCGGGATTGATGTCTGATGGGCGCGTGCATTCGGACATAAATGATATGTTGACGATTGCGACACGCGTGTTGGATGCGGGACTGTGTCTGTGTATTCATTTTATCGCTGATGGGCGTGACACCCCGCCCCAGTCCGCTGGTGAATACATTCGATTGGTCAAAGAACGCTTGGCAACATATCTGGAATCGGGTCAGGCATTCTGGGGAACATTGTCGGGGCGTTATTATGCAATGGACAGAAACCAGAACTTGGACAGAACGGCCATGGCGTTTGATGCAATCGCCCGCGCAACCAGCCCGTATGTATCGCCAACGATTGATGCGGCACTGGATTCGGCATATGCGCACGGTGAAACAGACGAATTTATCAAACCAACCGTCATTACGGGCGATGTGCCAATTACACCCCAAGATGGATTCTTGTTTGGCAATTACCGCAGTGACCGCGCCCGCCAAATTGTGCGTGCAATTTTGACCACCGGCGCGCATATGTTGTGTTTTTCGCAATATGGCGAAGGGTTGGACGAATTGTGCCCTGCACTGTTGCCAGATGTTGAAACACATGACACATTGGGTGACGTGTTGGCGGCGCATCATTTGCGTCAGTTGCGCATTGCAGAAACGGAAAAATACAACCATGTGACGTATTTCTTTGATGCGGAACGCAATGTGGATTATGCGGGCGAAGAAAAAGTTCTGATTCCATCGCCCGACGTTGCAACGTTTGATTTAGCCCCCGAAATGTCGGCGGTTAAAATCACAGATGCGTTGTTGGGCAAACTGGCGGATTTTGACGTGGTGATTTTGAACTATGCCAATGGCGACATGGTTGGTCATACGGGCAAAGAACCCGCCGCCATCGCCGCGATGGAGGTCTTGGATGCCCAGTTGGCGCGCCTGGTGCCCGCAGTATTGGCGTTGAATGGCACGGTTCTGATTACGGCCGATCACGGAAATGCGGAAAAAATGTGGGATTATGAAAACGGTATGCCGTGGACGGCACATACGACCAATCCTGTGAATTTCATATTGGTATCAAACACACCGCACAGCGTGCATGACGGTGGGCTGTCTGATATTGCGCCAACGATGTTACAGTTGTTGGGACTGCACCAGCCCGCCGATATGTCAGGCAGCAGTTTGATTGATAAATAAAAACAGGCGACAAATTACTTGTCGCCCTTTTTATTACGTCGCATTGCGAAAAATTCCCGCAGCATTTGCGCCGACGTGTCGGCAAATTCATGCATTTGGGTGACGTCTGGTTTCCACAGGTGGCAATCGGTGTCGTATACGCGCGCACCAGACGTTATACCCCCGCCCTTGACATCCGTGGCGGCAAAGTACACATGACGAATGCGCGCCAGTGAAATGGCCGTTGCGCACATTGCGCACGGTTCAAGGGATACGTAAATGTCGCACCCGTCCAAGAATTTTGTCCCCAGTTTTTTACATGCGCGATTTATTGCGACTATTTCGGCGTGCAGGGTTGGGTTTTGTTTCAGTTGTACCTGATTTTCGCCACGCGCAATAATGCGGCCATCGCAAACAATTACCGCACCGATTGGAACATCGTCGTGCGATTTTGCGCGGATTGCTAAATTTATGGCTTGCTGCATTGGGTTCATGTGATACACTGTACAATATGGATTCGAAATTGCAAATCATTTCAGGAACGTTTCGCGGGCGTAAGTTGCGCCTGCCGGATGGGGCACGCCCGACCCAGAACCGCGCGCGGATTGCGCTGTTCAATATGCTGGACGGGATTGTTGGCGCACGTGACACCCTGAATGTATGGGATGCGTTCGCGGGCAGTGGTGAATTTGGAATTGAATTTTTGTCGCGTCGTCCAACGGCAAACGTTACATTTACCGACAATTCCGCGGCATCAATAAAGACGGTGCGTGCAAACGTCGCGCCCCTGAATGTTGGCGCGCGGGCAAATATATTGATGGTGGACGCAATGACACGAATTGACCAATTTGCGCCAAGTGCCGATTTAATATTTGTTGACCCACCGTATGATTTGGCGGAATTGGGCGCGCGATTTGTTCGTCGTGCGGGCGCGGTGGTGCGCGATGACACGGTTTTGGTATGGGAACAAGATGCCGATAAATTCATGTCACCAGACGTTGCGCAGTGGGAAATCCTGCGCGATAAAACGTATGGGCGGGCACGTTTTTTGATTTTGCAGCGTCACGCGCAATAAAAACCTTGATTTTTCAAAGATTTTAGTAAATAATATGCCCCGCACGGCACCCTTGGAGGTCGCGCACAGTTAAACCAATGCTATTAAAAGGATTATAAAATGGCAATTAAATTGAATGCAGATATTCGCAGCGTTGCTGGCAAGGGGGCCACACGCAGCATCCGCAAAAACAAGAAAATCCCCGCGGTTATCTATGGCGAAAAGAAAGCCCCAGTTGCAATCGAACTGGACGGTAATTCTTTCGAATTGCTGATTAAAAAGCCAGCTTTGCGGACTAAATTGTTTGAAATCGACACAGCAAACGGCAAAGAAGATGCCATGTTGGTTGATATTCAGTATCACCCTGTGTCGGACGCGGTTATTCACGTTGATTTCAAACGTATCGATGTGAAAAATCCTGTCGACGTTATCGTTCCAGTGGAAGTTATCAATGTTGATACATCCAAGGGTATTAAACTGGGTGGTGTTTTGAACTTTGCAGTACGTAAGGTTGCATTGCGCGGTTTGGTACACGATATTCCTGAAAAAATCGTTATTGATTTGGCAAATGTCACAATCGGTGAAACAGTTCACGGTTCTGACTTGGTTTTGCCAGCGGGTATCGAATTGGGCTTGCATCAGGCGGAATTGGCGTTTGCAACAATCGGTGGTAAAATGCCAGAAGAAGCCGACGCACCAAAGGCCGCTGCCGCTGCTGCCACCGCTGCACCAGCTGCTGCCGCTGCACCAGCGAAGAAATAATTACAAAATTATTTGTGCAAAAACCGTCCGTTTGGGCGGTTTTTTATTATTATTTTTTTCCTGTGGTCTTGAAATGCGTTTTTATGTTCACTATATGATGGGCATAAGAAAATTCAAGGAGCAAAAAAATGGCAAAAGTATTAGGTATTGATTTGGGTACAACAAATTCCGCCATGGCATTCATGGATGGTAATGACCCAAAAATTATTGAAAATTCAGAGGGTGGTCGTACAACACCATCTGTTGTCGCATTGACATCAAATGGCGAACAGTTGGTTGGTATCACAGCCAAGAATCAGGCAATCACCAATCCTGAAAGCACGATTTATGAAATTAAACGTTTGATGGGCTTGCGCTTTGACAGCCCAGCGGTCAAAGAAATCGCGGCACGCGTACCATATAAAATTGTACGTGGTGACAATGGCGATGCATGGGTTGAAATCGATGGCAAGAAATATGCACCATCTCAGATTTCTGCGATGATTTTGGCAAAATTAAAGAAAGATGCCGAAGCGTATTTGGGCGAAACCGTATCTGACGCGGTTATTACAGTGCCAGCGTACTTTAATGATTCACAGCGTCAGGCAACCAAGGACGCGGGTCGTATTGCGGGTCTGAACGTATTGCGTATCGTCAACGAACCAACCGCCGCAGCGTTGGCATACGGTTTGGAAAAAGACAAGAATGGTACAATCGCCGTGTATGACTTGGGCGGTGGTACATTTGATATTTCCATCTTGGAAATCGTTGATGGTGTGTTCGAGGTTAAATCCACAAACGGTGATACCGCACTGGGTGGTTCGGATTTCGATGCCCGCGTATTGAAATACTTGATTGATGAATTTAAGGCACAATCTGGTATTGACCTGTCGGGTGATAAATTGGCGTTGCAACGTCTGAAAGAAGCCGCAGAAAAGGCAAAGATTGAATTGTCGTCCAAGACATCGACAGATATCAACCTGCCGTATCTGACCGCAGATGCAACTGGGCCAAAACACTTTAACACAACATTGACACGTGCAAAGTTGGAATCGTTGGTTGATGACCTGATTCAAAAGACAATCGAACCATGCAAGAAAGCGTTGAAAGATGCGGGCTTGGACAAATCGCAAATCAACGAAGTTATCTTGGTTGGTGGTCAGACACGTATGCCAAAGGTTGTCGAAACGGTAAAAGAATTTTTCGGTCGCGAACCACACAAGGGTGTAAATCCTGATGAAGTTGTTGCGTTGGGTGCAGCGATTCAGGGTGGTGTTCTGAAAGGCGACGTCAAAGACGTCCTGTTGTTGGATGTGACACCGTTGTCATTAGGTATTGAAACATTGGGTGGTGTGTTCACACGTCTGATTGACCGTAACACAACAATTCCAACCAAGAAATCACAGGTGTTCAGTACCGCCGAAGATAACCAGTCGGCTGTGACAATTCGTGTATTCCAAGGCGAACGTGATATGGCCGCAGACAACAAGTTGTTGGGTCAGTTCAACTTGGAAGGTATCGCACCTGCCCCACGTGGTATGCCACAGATTGAAGTATCGTTTGATATCGATGCCAATGGTATCGTGCACGTATCAGCCAAGGATAAAGGCACAGGCAAAGAACAGACGATTTCTATTAAATCTGATGGTGGTCTGTCCGAAGAAGACATTCAAAAGATGGTTGATGAAGCCGCTGCGAATGCCGAAGCAGATAAAAAGAAACGTGCGTTGGCCGAAGCCAAGAACAACGCCGAAGCCGCAGTGTTCAGCATTGAAAAATCACTGAAAGAACACGGTGATAAAATCAGTGCCGATGACAAGAAAGCCATCGAAGATGCGAAAAAGGCATTGTCTGATGAATTGGCCAAGGCGGATGCAACCGCGGAATCGCTGAAAGAAAAGACCGATGCATTGATGGAAAAATCAATGAAATTGGGCGAAGCGGTTTATAAAGCGGCGCAAGAAGCGCAGAAATCTGAATCTGGTGAAAACAAGCCAAATGAAGATGGCACGCGTGATGCTGATTTCTCTGAAAAGAAATAAAAAAACGGGGCATTTGCCCCGTTTTTTCAAAGTTCAGAGTTCAAAGTGCAAATATATGCACAAACAAACTATATCACTCTGTCACTTTATCACTAACTCGCTAAAAAACGGGGCGTTGCCCCGTTTTTTATTTGATTTCGCCAATATAGATTCCCATGTGGTGGGCGACGTCCAATAATGGATCATCGGGCGCGACAAATGCGTCTGATGTTTTCAGCCCTGGGATTTTTGGGTCATCAACGATTTCGCCGGCATCAAAGAAATCAGACAAACTGACCGTCTTAACGTCGTTGTCGTCCAATGCCGTCATAACATATGTTTCATTGTTATCAATCGCGTGCAGTGCGCAATCTGCAAAGCGTACCGCCAAAATGCGGTCGCACGCCGTTGTGTCGCCAACGCGCTGGGTGTATTCTGGGAATACGGCGCGATTTGCAATACCCGCGGCGGTCAATTTGCGCGAAATAATATCGGCGGGACGCCCCGAATGCCCGCGCAGATGCACCCCCTCTGACACAACGATAATGCCGTAATCCGTGGCGGCGTGTTTTATATGCTCGATAACAGAATCCAAATCGAATTTGATTTCTGGTATCAATATAACCTCTGCACCGGCGGCAATACCACCATGCAGTGCCAACGCACCACAATCGCGTCCCATGGATTGCACAACAAACCAGCGATGGTGGCTGCGCGCGGTCAACATCAACTGGTCACAGAAAGACGTCAGTTGCTGAACCGCGGTGCTGAATCCAACCGTGCGGTCGGTCAGTGGCATGTCTAAATCAATCGTTTTTGGAATGCAAATCAGTTGCAGGTCTGCATAGATTGCGCGGTTGCACCACGCCAACGACAAACTGCCGTTGCCACCAATCAGAATCAGTGCGTCCAGTTTTAATTCCTGTAATGATTTACGCAATCTCTTGTTGAAATTGTCCAGTTTGCCGCCCTCTGCCGCGGTTTCAAAATTCATTGCACCGGCGTGACCGTTGTGCAGGAAACTGCCCGCCAAGCGTGCGTTTTCAATCGGCAAAGTGTCGTCATTTAATTCTATGACACGGGGTGGTGTTGTGCACAGACCATCTGTGCCATCCAAAATACCCAAAACCTGCCACCCGCGCAGGCGCGCGCCACGTGTCAAACGCTGAATAACTGTGTTCAGACCGGAACAATCACCGCCGGTCGTCATAATGCCTATTTTCTTCATATTCTCCCCCAAAATCTGGTCTGATTATATCATATTTGAGTTGACAAAGAAAGATTATTTGCAATAATTTGTCCAAAGTTTTAATTCCAAACGTTTCAGGAGATTACACATGGCAAAAAGCAATCAAAAGCCAACTAATATCGGCAAAACAAAGCGCAGCACAGATGATTTGATAAATGATGCAATCGCCCAGCAGAATAACTGGATGGAAAATCGTCGCAATTTTGCCAGACGTTTCTTGAAGACATTGAATATTTTTGCACGCCCCGCCCCACGCAATGACGCGGAAATTCAGACGGCGGCGACATCGGCGCGTACTGCGCGCAATTCACGCAGTGGCCTGCGCGCGTATTGGTTCCCGATTTTGTGCGCAATCTTTGTAATCTTTGTTGCGATTTGGGTTCTGTTTGTTCGCACAAACAACACGACAACACAGGTTGTGGTTGTGCCATCTGTCCCAGAACCAGTTGTCCAGACCGTTGACGAAAACACCGTCCCATCGTTTGACATTGTTCGTATTGAACCCGCGGGTTCTATCGTTGTTGCGGGGCGTTGGTTGCCACACCAGAATATATCAATCGTAATCAATGGTAAAATTGTTGCCACAGAACGCACTGATTCCGATGGCGAATTTGTTTATGCACCTGCGCGCGTGTTTGATGCCGGTAACTATACCATCTCGCTGGTTGGTGCGGATGATGGCACAAAATCCACCGAAAATGTATTTGTTTATGTTTCGCCACACGGGTACAAACATTCTGTGTCGTTGCTGATGACGCGCGACGGCAGTACAATGTTGCAAGCCCCATCACAGTTGGCGGATGGCGATTTGGTCGTGTCAAAAATTGATTACTTGGACACGGGGCGCATTGTTGTAACTGGTGATGCGTTGCCACGTTTGCGTGTATCCTTGTCATTGAACAATAAATATTTGGGCTTTGCGCGCGTATCAGATCACAAACACTTTGGTCTGGGGGCGGACGTTGGTGAATTGGAAACAGGCAAAGAATACACATTGACGGTACGTCTGCACGATGGTGATGGTCGCACAGTGGCACAGGTTGGTCATACATTTACAATGCCAGAAATGACCGGCGACGATAATACATATTACACGGTTCGTCGTGGCGATTGCCTGTGGATTATCGCACGTAATTTCCTGCGTCGTGGTGTGTTATTCAGCATTATTGCCGAACGCAATAATATTGAAAACCCAAACCTGATATACCCAAAGCAACTGTTGCAAATCCCAGTTGGTGAAAGCAAATAACATACGCGCCGAAATGGCGCGTTTTTTTGTCTGGACTTTTATACCAAACCCGTATAGAATACCAGACACCTGCGGGCGTAGTATAATGGTAGAACGAAAGCTTCCCAAGCTTTAGGCGAGGGTTCGATTCCCTTCGCCCGCACCAAGCTTGAAAATAGTTGCGTTGACGCGGGTAACCTTGTAACGCAAACATCAAATCGCCGCTAATAACGCGGCTTTTTGTGTTTTTATATACTCGGTTTCCCTTCGCCCGCACCAAAAATTCAATCGGCATCTTGCCGATTTTGTTTTATCGTTTGACTTTTGATAATTTTTGATTCATAATAGCCCCGCAAATCCCAACAGATTGCCATTTATATAAATCCAGTACGCGGTATGCGTGTGGAGCATCAACCGACAAGTTTTTGTCTTTGATGGTGGTTTTTCTGTGTGGGCAAACAGTTAAAAATACTAAGGAGCAAAATTATGGCAACTGTTATTCGTTTGGCACGTTTCGGCGCAAAAAAACGTCCATATTATCACATCGTTGTTACAGATTCCCGCAATGCCCGTAATTCCGGCAATGTTTTGGAAACTGTTGGTAAATACGATCCAATGTTGGCACGCGACAATGAGAAACGCGTTGTTTTGGACGTTGAAAAGGTTAAATCTTGGGTTGCTAAGGGTGCAAAACCATCTGACCGCGTTTATCGTTTCTTGGTAAATGCTGGTTTGGCAGAAAAGAAACCAATCCCAGTTCAGACAAAGAAAAATCTGCAATCTGAAAAGACACAGATGAAGATTAAAGACAAAGCCGAAAAGTTGGCCAAGATTGCCGAAGAAAAGGCAGCCGCCGAAGCAGCAGCAAAAGCCGCCGCGGAAGCCCCAGCAGACGCAGCGACAGAGGCCACAGCAGAATAATTTTGCTTTTTATAAATGCGCCCGCAATGTCGGGCGCATTCGGTAATTTGTTATGAATGACACATCAAAAATCTTGGTTGGAAAAATTGTCGCCCCCCAAGGCATTCGGGGCGAGGTTCGCGTTCAGACCTATTCTGAAAATCCGATGGATTTCAAACATTTTGATGTGTTGTGTTCAAAATTCAAATCCAGCGAGTTTCATTTTGTGCGTCGGCTGAATCCGACGTCCGATGTTATAATTGCACGAATTGATGGCATTGCCGACCGCAATGCGGCGGAAACGTTACGCGGCACAGAACTGTTTATATCACGTGATGCGTTGCCGAAACTGGGGGCGGACGAATATTATCAATCCGACCTGATTGGCTTTACGGTTATGCGTGATGGCAAAAATATCGGTCGTGTGGCGTGTTTCCAGAATTATGGTGCGGGTGATATTATCGAACTGGAAAACGGCGACATGGTGTCATTTATTGGTGCAAACGTTGATTTGAATGAAAAAATCATAGTGGTTAAATAATTATGGCTATTGTAAAAGTGAACTTTGCCGGTATTGGCAAAAAGATAAAAGCAGAATGTGCGTGGGATTTTCTTGCGTGCCCTATTTTGCATTTGGAGCGCAGTTGGGCGCACGAATATTCGACAACACGTTTGAATGACAATGTTGTTATTCGTATTGGTGAATTTAATAATTCAGAAATGGCGCGCATGAATGCAGCAATCGCAAAAAATTTATGTATGAATTGCCGTTATAAAAATAAAGAAAAGGCGCGATAAAATGTTACCACGTACTTTTGTCCGTATGGATACCGAAGACGCGTATGTTCCACGTCGCCTGACCCAGTCGTCAAATGGTGATTTGTGGTGCTCGTGCGTTTATACATGTGACCGGTTTATGACATATCCAGTTGATGTGCATGGCCGTCGTATTATTCCGTTGGACGCAACGTGTCCAAATTTGGCCACGGCTGGTATGAAATGCACCGGTGGGTATATCTGGTGCAATGACGCGGTCAGACAGCAAATGTCGCGTCGCAATACATTGCAGGTGTGGCAGGATTGCAATAAAAAACAAAAACAGCGTTAAAAGAAAATGCACTTTAACATACTGACCATTTTTCCAGAAATGTTTCCAGGCACGTTGGCCGGCGGGGTTGTTGGCCGCGCGTTGGAACGTGGCGTGTGGTCGTATGACGCGATAAACATTCGTGATTTTGCCATAAATAATTATGGCAGTGTTGATGACGAACAATTCGGTGGTGGTGCGGGTATGGTTATGCGCCCCGACGCATTGGGCGCGGCGATTGATTCTGTAAAAAATCGCGGCAAAATCATATACTTTTCGCCACGCGGGCCACGTCTGAACCAACATATGGTGCGTGAATTTGCCGCCGATGCAGATGTGACATATACATTATTGTGTGGGCGATACGAAGGAATTGATCAACGAATCATCGAAGAATATGATATAATGGAATTATCAATCGGCGATTACATACTGTCCGGCGGGGAAATTGCCGCCCAAGTTTTTGTTGACAGTTGCGTTCGCTTGATAGATAATGTCCTGCACGGTGGTACTGAATCCACCGCGAACGAGAGTTTCGAAATCGGGGGGCTGGAATGGCCGTTATACACCCGCCCGTCGGCATGGCGTGGACGTAAAGTCCCAGAAGTCCTGCTGTCCGGTCACCACGGCAATATCGAACGGTGGCGGAAACAACAATCGGACGCGATAACACAAGAACGTCGTCCGGATTTAATAAAGGAAAATGAAAAATGAGCATTATTAAAAAAATCGAAGCAGCGCAAATCGCTAAATTGAAAGGTGAAAAGGTTATCCCTGATTTCAAAGCGGGTGATACACTGAAAGTATCTGTGAAAATCAAAGATGGCGATAAATTCCGTATTCAGGTTTTCGAAGGGGTTGTTATTGCGCGCGATGGTGGTACTGGTAACAATGCATCGTTCACAGTACGCCGCGAATCTTATGGTGTTGGCGTGGAACGTAAATTCCCACTGTACAGTCCAGCGATTGAAAAAATCGAAAAGGTTCGTATCGGTCGTGTTCGTCGTGCAAAATTGTTCTTCTTGCGCGGTTTGTCCGGCAAAAAGGCGCGTATCGTCGAAGATTTGGCGGCTGCGTCTGCGGAAAAGAACGCAAAATAATTTGCATGAATCATTTTGTAAATTCAAAAATACCGCCCATCGGCGGTATTTTTGTTTTTTATCAATTTGACATTATAAATGCCCGAATGTATCATAATCAGTATGAAAACAATTTTGAAATTCTTGCCCGTATTTTTATTGTGCACCGTTGCATCGGGGGCGCACGCGTATGTGAATCGTGATGTGGCGACATTGCGCGTTATGAACAAGGCCGCCGGCAAAACACAAACCGTGCAAATTCCCGTCGGACGTGATGCGCCGTTCGAAAAACTGAACATCACCGTGCGCGCATGCAAGCAGACAGACCCATTCGCGGCCGAAGATTTCTTTGCCTTTGTCGAAATTACCAAGGGGGGCGAAGGGAAGATTTACAGTAATTGGTTGTCGCGCAATGAACCTGGGGAAAATCCGCTTCAAAATGCGGACTATGATGTATGGTTGGTAAAGTGCGAATAATGAATGGGGGTAATACATGAAAAACGTTAAATTGATATTGAAATTATTTATTGGTGTGGCGGCATTGCTGTTGGTTATGGTGGTGTTTTCGTGCACCCTGCGCAAGGGTAACTTGGAAACCGATAGTTTGAAGGCGTGGCGCGGCGCATCATTGGACAGACGCGCGGCGGCCGTACGTATGCTGACCGCGACCGATGACGATACCGAACTGATGGTGGCGTGTGTTGATAAAATTGCAACCCTGCCCGATTCTGGTGAAATGGCGGTACGTGACGCGGTGTCATTGTGCTATACCGGTGCGCAAATTAAACAAAATCAATAAATGAAACGCGCTGTTCTGTTTGTTACTTTGTTTCTGGCTGGGTGTGGTGTTACGCACCAGATTGGTGACGAATACATGGGCGCAAAATACGTAAATGACCCATTGGGCGAAGGGCGCGCGCCCGACACCGACCCGCTGATACGCGATGACGCGTTTGATTGCACGACATTTGTGGAAACGGTATTGGCGAATGGCGATGTTGATACGTTGAATAAAATCAGATATAAAAACGGCAAAATTGACTTTATAAATCGCAATCACTTTATTGAAACAGAATGGTTGCCTAATAATGCCGATATTGTAAAAAATGTCAGTGCGCAATATGGAAAAACCGCCCTGCGCCATGTTGTTATAAATCGCGCGGCATGGTTGCGACGTGTGCATAATATTGATTCTGATGCGGCGACGGTGGCAACCGATATTGAATACATCCCGTACGACAATATAAAAACACTGGAAACCAATCGGCCAATGGTTGTTTTATTTATTGTTGGCAATACGGGAAAAAGTGATATCATAGGCACGGATTTGGCGGTGGTGCATATGGGATTCTTGATGCCAAACGGCATGTTGCGACATGCGTCCAGCGCGGCGGGGCGTGTTGTTGATGTGTCGATGTCGGAATATATTGCGTCCCGTCGCCAGAACAAGAACAATCTGGGTATAGCATTATTGGAAATATTAAAATGACAGACGAAAAATTGATACGTATGGATATGGGAAAATTGGCGGGCGATGCGTACAGCAGTGATGTGGCGCGTCCGGTGTTGTGTCTGGGGATTGAATCATCGTGCGATGAAACATCGGCGGCGATTGTTGATTCCAAACGTAATATTTTATCGCATATTATTTATTCGCAAATCCCAGAACACCAGAAATACGGCGGCGTTGTGCCTGAATTGGCGGCGCGCGCGCATATTCTGGCGATTGATCAGGTTGTGCAACAGACATTGGAAAAAGCGGGCAAGACCATAAATGATATTGATGTTATTGCCGCGACAGCGGGCCCGGGGCTGATTGGTGGCGTACTGATTGGGTGGCTGGCGGCGACAGGTATGGCACAGGCCACCGGCAAACCATTAGTTGCCGTAAATCATTTGGAGGGGCACGCCCTTGTCCCGCGTTTGCATGCGGCGGCGGCAAATGGCGGCGATGGTGCGACGTCGGTTGAATTTCCATATTTGTTGATGCTGGCGTCTGGCGGTCATTGTCAGATTCTGTTGGTGCGCGGGGTTGGTCAATACGAACTGATTGGTCAAACATTGGATGACAGTGCGGGCGAAGCGTTTGATAAAGTGTCCAAAATGTTGGGCTTGGGTTACCCAGGTGGCCCGATTGTGGACAAGCGCGCGCAACTGGGCAACGCAACGGCGTTTCATTTTCCGCGCCCGTTGTGCGACAAACCTGGGTGTGATTTTTCATTCAGTGGGATTAAAACCGCGGCACGTACATTTTTGGAACGCGCCACCGCACCGTACAGCGACGAATTTATAAATGATTTCTGTGCGTCTTTTCAGGCGGCGGTTGTGGATTGCATAATCAACCGATTGGAAAATGCAATGCGTGACGCGCGCGTGATTGCGGCGGCACCAAAGACACTGGTTGTTGCGGGTGGCGTTGCGAAAAACAGCGCAATTCGTGCGGCGATGGAACGTTTGGCCGCGGCGCACGGCATTGTGTTTGCCGCACCACCAATGAATCTGTGCACTGATAACGGCGCGATGATTGCGTGGGCGGGAATTGAAAACTATCGTTTGGGACGCGTTGTGCACAGTCCGATTGCACCACGTCCACGTTGGCCATTGACCGAATTGTAATTGAATAATTTGGCCGTTTGTGGTACAATTTTCGGCATGGAAATACAAGATTACAAGAAAACTTATGATGCTGCCACGCGCAAGGTTTTGGAACTGGCGTCCAAAATAGATTCATTTGCGTTGGACAAGTTTGATGCGGAATATCGCTTGGTCGATATTGCGTATGTGTTGCGTGAAAAGTATGCCGACCCTGCATTTCGACATAAATATGTTGGCAACCTGCCATTCAATGGATTTGTTCCGTGGCCCAAGGGGTTCTGTGCCCTGTCCACAATTTGCGTGTATGAATTATATGGTGGCACAGACATATGGACACCGTCGGCAATTCATTTGGGTGATTGGGAACATGCACCGGTGGTGTTTTTGCGCGATAATGAAAATGGCATTGCGTTTGATGCCACGGGCGATCAATTCGCGCCCCTGCGCGTCCCGTATGAGGTTGGCACACCCATCAATCGTCGCATGGCAGATATGCGCACCCCAAACAAGGCGGAATTTGTTCGTCAGATAAAACAAGAACTAGATAAACGGTAACCACATATGGAAAAACCAGAACCAATTATTAAACCCGATACTATATTCAGCGTGTCTGATGCGTCCGCGTTATTAAAGGGCGTGGTTGAAACCGCGTTTCCGCGCATAAAAATCCGCGGCGAATTGTCGCAAATCACACGTGCAACGTCTGGTCACATGTACATGACGATAAAGGATTCTGGGGCGGCAATTTCCGTTATTATTTGGCGCGGGACGCCTGTTTCTTTCAAATTAGAAGAAGGTATGGAGGTTATAATCACGGGTCGTTTCACAACATACCCCGCGCGCAGCAATTATCAAATCATTGTAAATGAAATTGAAATGGCGGGCGTCGGTGCTATCTTGAAAATGTTAGAGGAACGCAAACGCAAACTGGCGGCCGAGGGGTTATTTGACGCGTCGCGGAAAAAGCCGTTGCCACGCCTGCCCCAGACAATCGGTGTTGTCACCAGTCCGACTGGCGCGGCATTCCAAGATATTCAGAACAGATTACGTGAACGTTTTCCAGTGCGCGTGTTGTTGTACCCCGCAACGGTTCAGGGTGCAACCGCCGCAGCCGAGGTTGCCGCCGGCATCGAATATTTCAATCGTATGAACAATGTTGATGTTATTATCGTTGCACGTGGTGGCGGCAGTTTGGAAGACCTGTTGCCCTTTTCCGAAGAAATTGTTGTTCGCGCCGCCGCAGCCAGCCATATCCCACTGATTTCTGGTGTTGGACATGAACCGGATTGGATGCTGATTGACTTTGCTGCGGACTTTCGCGCACCAACGCCAACGGGCGCAGCGGAAACGGTTGTGCCAACAAAATTGTCATTGTTCCAAGAATTGGACAATCTGTGGCATCGGTTGTCATCGAACTTTACAACACGCCTGACAAATGCAAAATCGCGCGTGGATGCGATTGCAATTAAAAGCCCGCGCCAGATGGTTATGGAACATGCCCAGCGTCTGGACGATGTGGCGCGCACAATGAACATTATTATCAATGGCAAATTGACCACCGCGCATGGCCGCATTGATGCGTTGGCGACATTCCCAAATATATTACAGAACAAAATGGCGGCGTTGAATCAATCTGTTGCGCATCTGGGACAAATGTTAAATTCACTCAGTTATAAAAACGTGCTGGCGCGTGGGTACGCGATTGCGCGTGATGCGAACGACAAAATTATCAGTCGTGCCGATGGCGCACCACGTGTTGTGTCGCTGGAATTTGCCGATGGAATATTAAAGATATAAAAAAACTTGAAACGTATCGCCTGTAATATGGCTTGCACTTTTTTGTTCGCTGGACTATAATCTCATATGAATCCAAAGGGATATTGGGTTCGGGGTCGTAAGAAAACCCGTACATAAGCGATACATATACAGTGTATTGTAATCCGCATGACTGCGGCGCGTAAGCGTCGTTTGTTGTATAACTCCTTGGTCTGAAATATTGGCCGGGGAGCGTGTGGTTATATAACAGTACGTTTTTTACCGTGCAAAGGCCACATGGGTCATTCTTATGTATGATTTTCTTAACTCCCCGACCGCCAAGATTTGGCGGTTTTGTTTTATACCAACCAAAGGGGGTGAAAGTGAGATTTTGTACCAAATTGTTTATGTTGAGTGCGTGCTTGATACCGATACATGGAACATTTGCATCTTGTGGTCAGTACGGGTATTTGCCAAATGGATATCAAGTATCAGGCAATGCTGCAGGTTATGGTTCTGGGACAACCGTGTACTTATGCGATTCAGATACTAAATATTGTCAAAAAGTTCAGCAGGGCGGAGTAGGATGTCAAAAAGGAACAACAACAGTGCAACATTATTTTGGCTCTTGCTCTATGAATGTAACCACGTGCACTTCGTCCGATTGCACATACACTACATCGCGACCAAGTGGTGAGAGTACCGCCCCAACTTATGGCTACGATTGTGCCACAACGGCAACAAAATATGTGGTGAGTGCCGATGCTCACGGTCCCTTTTTGCAAGTCACCGAATGCACAGCATGCAAAAGTGGTTATTTTCTTAGTGATTCGATGAATCTTCAATTTTATGGCTGTCCGTTTACTTGGCGCACATGCACAAGATGTCCAGCAGGAACCCGCAGGGTAAGCAACACAAGCACAGTATGCGTTGAATGCACACGTGGAACATATTCTAAGGGCGGCGCATCATTATCATGCACTTCCTGTCCCCGTGTAACGAATGTGTACTTTGATAAAAATCTCAACGCTAACGCATCATCGGCAATAACATCAGACGTCGGTGCCGAATCCGCCAGTGAATGTTATTTGTCAGGGGGCACAACATATTATGACGCCACGGGTGCTTTTTCGTATCCCGACATCAAGGGATGTCGTCAGGATGGTGCACCGCAAAAATAAAAAACAGAACCATGATATAAAAAATGGCGCAACCACGCCATTTTTAATGTATCAGTGTTCGCGCAGTCGCCAGTGATTCTGGGGTGATTTCCGCGCCGCTGATTATACGCGCAACCTCGTTCAAGCGTTCGTCACCCGTGATTTCATGAACAGATGTTGTTGTTTTGTCCGCGGTTGCGGTCTTTTCAATCTTGAAGTGATGATTTGCAAAACCGGCAACCTGGGCCGAATGGGTGATAACCAATGCTTGTGCGCCACATGCCAATTTATTCAGGCGCAATCCAACCGCACTGGCGGTTGCACCACTGATACCCGTGTCAATTTCATCAAATACAAATGTGTGCGAATATTGATTATTTGCCAACACCACACGCAATGCCAACATTAAACGTGCCAATTCACCACCCGACGCCGCACGGTGCAGTGGTGCAAATGGCATTCCTGGGTTGGTCTTTATCATAAAGATAATATCGTCAACGCCGGATGCTGATGCGTCGCACGGCGTGCGTGATACGGTAAAGTCCGCCTGAGCCAATTTCAAATCGGGCAATTCCGCCAGTATACGCGTGCGTAATTGTTCGGCGGCGGTTGCGCGTGCGGCGGTCAGTTGCGCGGCATACTTGTCAAATTCCGCACGTTTTTGCTGAACCAATGCGGCAACGCGACGTTGCTGGGCATCCGAATTATCAATCGTTGCCAATGCCGACGCCATCTGTTCCAATTTGGCAGGCAATTCGTCCGCGGTCACACGATGTTTACGTGCGGCGGCACGGATTGCAAACAGGCGTTCTTCCAGTTCATCAATGCTGGTGGTGTCGATTTCGGTTGGTGTCAGTGTTTCTGCAATCTCTGACACGCTTTGCGCGATGTCATACAGTTTATCAATCTGTTCTTGATATGGATTGGGTTCTGTTTTAACGCGTTGCAATATATGTGCCACCGCACAGATTTGCGCGTCCAGTGAATTGCCGCGTGGGGACAGTGCCTCGGTCGCCTCGGCCAAAATGGCTGCGTCTTTTTCGGCGTTCATCATTGCACTGCGACGCGACGACAATTCTTCTTCTTCGCCAACGCGGACGTTCAGGTCACGCAGTTCCGCGACGTTGTGTTCCAAGAAATCACGTTCTGATTCAGCGCGCGCCAGCAATTCATTCAGTTCGTTTAATTCGCGCTGGGCCGCGTGATATTCATTGTATGCATCGCGTACGGCACGCGATAAATCGTTATAGCCCGCAATATTTACCGCGCCAAACGCATCCAGCGTTGCGCGATGCGTTGACGGATTTAACAATGTATGATTTGCAAACTGACCGTGAATTTCAATCAGTTCGTCGCCAACCTGTTTTAATGTTTTAATCGATACGGGACAGTCGTTTATCCATGCGCGACTTTTTCCATCGGCGGTCAATGTGCGGCGTAAAATCAATGTGCCGTCAGATACATCAATGCCAAATTCATCAAACAGTGGCAACAATGTGTCGGGTACGGCATCAAATTCCGCGGTGACCGATGCCATGTCGCAACCGTGACGCACCAATCCGGCATCCGAACGTGCCCCCAATGCCAATGACAATGCGTCCAGCAAGATACTTTTACCCGCGCCGGTTTCGCCGGTCAGTACATTCAACCCACCACCGAATTCCAGATTCAGTTTTTCAATCAATACGATATTTGAAATATTCAGATTTGTCAGCATGCCCAAATTATAGCCAGTTTTGCCGCCCTGTTTCAAGGTTTTATTAAACAGATTCCAGTTCAAAATTATGCAACCACAAAATGAATCCACGGACGGTGTATTTTGGGTAAATCATATGTAGCAGTTCCATGTATTCTGCAACCTGTGCATGATATGCGGTGCGATGTTCGTCGGGATTGGTGTCTGTCTTGTAATCCAAAATCATAACCGTTTTTGCATCATGGTTTATCACCATGCGGTCAATACGACGACTGATAAATTTACCGTGCACGAACCCCGCAACAGGAACTTCTGTTTGTGAATCTGCATCAAAGAATTGCAATAGTTCCTTGTGTTCGGTGATTTTTTGAATTATTTCACTATCGCCACACACACCATTGCTCCCAATAAAAACATGGCGCATTTTTTCGTGCATGTGCGTTCCGGCATCAATCGCATGCGATGTGGCGTCACGTTGCTTTAATAATTCGTGCAGTGTGTCTGTCATTTTTCAATCCTGATAAATTCGTCGGTGCTGTCGCCCGCCAGTACGCGCCACAGTTGCGTGTGCCACGCATCGTTTGGTGGATTTTTATTGTTTGTAAAACCATAGATAAACAACGCGTCACGTGCACGCGTCATTGCGACGTACAGCAATCGATAATATTCCGCAATGTGAATTTTATGTGCGGCATTCAATGCCGCCGTTGGGGCGTCAGCCGCCCCACTGGTACGTGGCAACCAAATCCACGGTGCGGGGAATTTATCTGAACGCATGTGCACAGGCAACAATTCAGGTGTGATGGTTGCCATGTTTTCAACATCTGGTGTGCGAATTGTATCAATTAAAAATACCGCGCGCGCCTCTAATCCCTTGCTGCCGTGAACGGTGGCGATGCGCACGCCGCTGGCACTGTCCATGTCACGTTTGATTTCGCTGCTGCCGGTGATGAACCATTTCAAGAAATGACGCAGTGTACCCGTCATGGTACGCTCGTACGCCAAACATATTGTCATAAATTCTTCCAATGGGTCGACAACCTGATTGCCTAGTGCGGCAATCATACTTTCACGCACATCGCCAGATAACACATTGTTAAAGAATGAATACGGCGACATTGTCGCGGACGCATTCAATAATTCTGTCAGGCGATTGTAAACATCTGGATTCGTGTCAGCCAGAACCTGATACACGGTTGTTGGTTGCGCGTTACCGTTACGTTTTTTAATAGCATTTTCGTCGTTTTTAATTTTGCAAACATTAAAAATATCGCGTTCAGTCAGACGGAAAATAGGACTTTTTAACACACAACACAAACTGTAATCATCGGCTGTATTCAAACAAAAACGTACCAGATTCATCATGTCGCGAATAACTGGAAAGTCCGGTAATGTTATACGATCGCTGCCCGCAACATCAATGCCACGACGCTTTAATTCTTTGACCAATGGGGCCGCCATCGGCGCACGCCGTTGAACCAGAACCATAATATCTTTTGGTGCGTATTCACCGGAATCAATCAATGCTTTAATTCGGTCGGCAATATTACGAATATATGTATTCAAATCGATTTCATCGGTGGCCTTGGACGTCAATTTGTGTAATTCAACCAGACCAGTACCATCATTGCGGAAACATTTGTGATTATTGTTGGCAAAGCCTGTCATTTCAATAACTGTGGCGTCATCAAAAAACTTGTCCACGGTATTCAGAATGGCGGACAATGAACGGAAACTTTGTGTCAGTGGCACTTCACGAATTGTGCGCATGTTTTGCGCAATCTGTGTTGCGATTTCATCGCGACTGGCGGCAAATGCGCGCGGGTCTGCACCCTGAAATCCGTAAATAGATTGCTTGGTATCGCCCACGACAAACATAGTGTGTGGGTGACGCGCGGTGTCGCCATCGGTAAAAAAGTCGCCTGCCAGCATTCGCATAATATCCCACTGCACGGGTGCGGTATCTTGTGCCTCGTCCACCAAGATATATGACAGCGAAATATTTAATTGCGACAGCACCCAACCCATTGTGTCTGGCTTTGAGAACAACCGACGTGTGTACAAAACCAAATCTTCAAAATCCAATGCGTTTTGACGTGCTTTTAATTCGCGATATGTTTCAGCAAATGCCGCCGACAAATCAAACAAAGCCAATGTGTCGTCAAACACCATTTGATTCAAATCGTGCTGATTGATTTGGTAAATGCGTTCTTGTTCGTCAGCCATATAATCCTTGGATGCAACATTTTTTATCTTGTCGCCATCGGCCTTTAAGTACGCATTTTTGTATTCTTGAAAATCTATCGTTTTATCAATATATTTCTGTGTTAAATTGATAACCTTGGTTATATAATTTAACGGTTTTTTCTCGGTTTTTGCTAAATTTATGATGTTTTGCAACTTTTCTGGTGTTGTTTCCGTCTGAATCGGCGAATCCAAATTCAAAAAATACCGCGTTGTGTCAATAAAGTATTTGCGATAATTGTCAAAGTTGTCGACACCAAAAAAGTACTTGTATTGCGATGTCAGCATTTTCAATAATTCTGGCATGGCGGTTTCGGACACGCGCCCAACGATATGTTCAAATGCGGCATCCGTACGTGCATTTCCCGATGAATTTATCAGGTGGTCAAATGCGTTTTGCATCAAAATACGTTGCGCGGTATCAGATACCAGTGTCCATGATGGCGATATGCCTGCCTCCAATGGAAAGCGACGCAAGATTTCTTCGCAAAAGCCATGAATTGTTTTTATTTTCAGAATCTCGGGGTTGTCGATATATGTAAAAAATATCTGGCGCGCGTGTGCGATATCTGTATCGGTTGGATTTTTGTTTTCGGAAACACCACACAGCATATCACGCAAATCGTTGTCGGACGCCATTGCCCATTCGCGCAATGCCGCCAATATACGATTACGCATTTCGCCCGCCCCCGCATTTGTATACGTCAGGCATAATATGCCACATGATTCAATATCAGGACTGCGGAACAAAATACGCAACAGGCGTTGAACCAAAACACTGGTTTTACCCGTACCGGCGTTGGCCTGAACCCAGACGTTTTCTGCGGGATTCGCGGCGATATCTTGTTCTGGCGAAAGAGTTCGTTTTTGTGCCATTTATAACCTTGCTTTATTGAATAAATTCTAGTATAAATTTCAGTGTTCTGCAAGGACATATAAAAACCATTGGGAGAGTAGACATGGATTTTACACAGATTTTATTGATTGGTGCTGGCGTGTTGTGCGGTATGCTGGCCATTGTGTTGGGCGTTTTGTTTTTTGTGTCGCGTCGATCACAGCGCGTGATGGAATCGTTGTTACAGTTGATGACACAGCCCGACCGTGCACGTGTTGCGGACGCATCGCGCGTGTTACAGACCATTTTGGCCGATGAAATTGCTAAGATTGAATCCAGTTTTCAAACAATGCGCGATACATTGAATGCGCAAATTGCATCAGCCAATGAATTAAAGCAAGAATTGACCGTCCAGAATGAAAAGTTGGTCACAACCGCGGACGAAGCAACCAAAAAAGTTGCATTGATGTCACAACGTTTGGACAATACTGTATTGGGTCTGCATAATATTGTGTCGTCTGGCGGGTGGACAGATGTGCAGAATACAACCGATAATTTCAGCACAACTGTCTATGCGTTATTGACACAAATTGACACAACATCCACAGCGACGGCGGAACAAATTGCAACCATCCAGTCCCAGATTGATGGCTGGGTTGCGACCAGCGAAACACTGGGCCAGAATCTGAAAGATGCATATAATACAAATGATGAACAGATGAAAAATCTGAGCCAACAGTCAGATAACTTGCAACAACAATTACAGACACTGGCGCAATCGGTGACCGACGGATTTAATAATGTCAAGACCGCGGCCGCGGATTATGAAACAGTGATGACGAACAATGACAAACTGTTGAATGACCATTTGACCAAGATGGACACGTTCAGCAAGCAATCCAAGAAACAACTGACGTCACAGATGAACTCGCTGACCAACACATCAAATGCGGTTGGTGGTCAGGTGCGTTTGGCCGAGGCATCGATTGAAAAACAGACCAACAAACTGACCGCGGCGGTTGAAACATTGATGGATTCGGCGGCACGCACAGAAACATCTGTACGTGGCATATCAAATGAATTGGCGACGCTGACCAATCGTTTTAATGGCGAAATCAAAGAATTTGCCACCGCGGTTGTATCAGAATTAAAGACCGTGTCTGGTGTTGCGAATACGACGTTGGAAAACACCAAGACGTCTGCGAATGCGTTTTCGGAATCGGTCAAGGCGATGGCCACAGGCGTGCGCGAGACACTGATTGAAATGAATACGGCGCACACACAACTGTCGGGGCAATCAGCGAACCTGATAAAGATGTCGGCCGAAACAACGGCACAGTTGCAACCGTTGTCCGAATTGATAGAGCGTTATTATTCGGCCCTGCCCGATTTGTCACAGGGCTCGGTCGAGGCCGGCGAAAAACTGCAACAGATTGTTGCGTCGTTGAACGAAAAAATTGGTTTGATGAAGAGCACTGTTGCGGAATCCACTGATACCATTTCGGCATCTGCAATTAAATTGGAAGATTTGGCGGGGCAATCGCGCCAGCAAATGATAGACCTGATGTCTGATTATGCCAAGGCCGTGAACACCATGCAAACATTGAATAAACAGATGATGGTTGCGCGCGCAACCGCGCCAATGGATGCAATGGGCGTTGCACCCGCCCCATCGTACGGGCGTGTCAGTGCGACGGATTTCTTGAAACAGGCCGAACGTGCGTTTGAAAACATGCATGATTTGTCACTGGATTTAACGCGCGCAACAGGTGCAGAGATTCCGGACGTCGTATGGAAGAAATATCATGCCGGCGACAAGGCCATATTCTCTAAGTGGTTGGCCAAGATGATGAACGCCGCTGACAAGAAACAAGTGCGCGAAATGTTAAAGAATGACACAGTATTTCGTCGTCAGGCAACACAGTTTATACGTGCGTTCGATAAAATCATGTCTGGGGCGCACAATGTTGATAATCCGGATGCAGTATCAGCCACACTGTTAAAAACCGATTTGGGACAGATTTACGCGGTATTAAAGGCACATATTTAATGGAGCAACCCATAAACAAATACCCCGCCAAATTGGCGGGTGTTTTTTTATTGTTGTTTTGGTGAACTAATCTTCCAAGAAACTGCGCAATTTACGTGCACGCGTTGGGTGTTTTAACTTGTTCAGTGCCTTTTGTTCAATTTGGCGAATACGTTCACGGGTAACGCCGATGTATTCACCAACCTCTTCCAGTGTGCTGGTTTTGTTGGTGCTCATACCGAAACGCTGGCGCAAAACGGTTTCTTCTTTTGGATCAAGTTCGGACAGAATCTGGGTAACGATTTTACGCAGGTTCTTTTGCGCGGCTGAAACGAAAGGATTTTTCGCTGTTTCGTCGGCGATGATTTCAATACGGCTGCTGTCGTCTTCGCTGCCGACGGGTGCTTCCAATGAAATTGGCTTCAAGTTCACCTTCATTGCCTTGTGAATCTTGTCCACCGGCAGATAGATAATCTTGGACAATTCTTCGGCGGTCGGCTGGCGGCCATATTTATGCATAAACTGGCGTGACGCACGCTGAATCTTGTGAATATTGTCAATCATGTGCACTGGAATACGAATTGTGCGTGCCTGATCGGCAATACTGCGCGAAATACCCTGCTGAATCCAGTTTGTCGCATAGGTCGAGAATTTGTTCCCCAGACGGTAATCAAACTTGTCTACGGCCTTCATCAAGCCGATATTGCCGTCTTGAACCAAATCCGAGAAATCCAATCCCAAACCGCGGTTGCTGGATTTTTTCGCAAATTTGATAACCAGACGCAAGTTCGCCTCTATCATTTCGCGTTTTGCGCGGGCAGCTTCGGCCTGACCACGGCGCACCAGTTCAACAACCTTTTTATATTCGGCGGTTGGTTGGCCCGTTTCACGCGCAATGGCGGTGATGTCTTCTTGGATTTTCAAGATATCTTTTTCGTGTTTCTTGGCAAAGTTCGCCCATGCTGGGTTCTTGTGTTTCATCAACTTTTTAACCCAGTTGCGATTCAATTCATTTCCAGTGTATTCGGCCAAGAAATCTTCGCGTTTAATCTTGTTTGCCAATGCCAAACGCAGCAATTTTCCCTCCAGCCCCATCAACAGTTGGTCACGCTGGGTCAGATGTTCCAGAATTTCAGCAATACGATCGTCGTTCAGGCGAATCTTGCTGACGTGTTCGAACAATTCCAGACGCATTTTTGCGTATTTCTTTTCCAGCGTTTCATCCGGCTTGGACGACGTCAACAGGTTTTCCAGACGTTTGGCCTGCAATTTCTGCATGCTGTTAAAGATGCGTTTGATTTTTGTGAACAGGTCTGTGACCATTGGCATCAGGGCCTCTTCCATTACTGGAATTGGAACGCCAGATGTGCCACGTGGTGTATCTTCTTTCTTGACACCGTCTTCGTCATCATCATCTTCGTCTTCATCGTCATCGTCGTCATCAGATGCGGTGGATTCTTCCAAATCGTCCAGTTCGTCATCATCCAATTCGTCGACGTGTTCAACACCCTTGGATTTCAGGGCCTCTGACAATGCGGCCAGCGATTTCTGTTCGGATTCAGACGAATACATTACTTCCAAATTCAAAATATAGCGCAGGCGAATATCTTCGTTTAATAACTGCTGATACCAATCCAGCATTGCCTGAATTGTCATTGGGCTTTCGCACAGGCCATATACCATTAGACGTGTAGCGGCCTCGATACGCTGGGCAATAGCAACCTCGCCCGCGGCGGTCAGCAACTGAACCGTACCGATTTGTTTCAGATATGACTGAACCGAATCCTGAACGCCCAACACCAGATTACCCGTCTGGCTGCGTTCCAACTGTTTGGCATAGTGTTCATAATCGTCGTCGTTGACGTCAACCTGTTCCGCGTCCGCATTCAGCAAATTGCGTGTTTTGTCGCGTGGTTCATCGGAATCATCGTCATAATACTTTTCCATTTCTTGGGAAAAATTGTCGGATTCCAATACCTCTAGCCCCAAGTCCTGTTGAAAGAAATCCAGAACCTCTTCCTGTTCTTCATCAGGCACTTCGTCCGCTTCGGTGGCGGCATCAAAGTCCATTTTGGACAGATAGCCAACCTCGACCGCTGATGTTGCAAGTTTTTGCAGATTTTCCGGCAACGATTCAATCAACAACTTTGTCGCGTCGTCCAGTTTCTTAGCCATAAACTGACCCCCAAGAATTTGTAAAAGTAAATTAAACGGTTAAAACTTATTTCTTTTTTGTCGCCTTGGCCACAGCGTCGTGCACGGCGGATTCAGACACCAAACCCAATACAATCGGGCTCTGGATTTGAATCAGAGAGTAAGATTTGTGCGTTTTATTACGAATTGACGCGACGGTTGGATTTGTACTGCGCATCAGGCGCGCGATTTGACCATCGGACAATTCTGGATAATTTTTCAGAATCCACAAAATACCACCCAAGCGGTTTTGACGATGCAATTTTGGTGTATAACCAACGCCTTTCTTGTTTTGTTTCTGTTGCGCTTCGACAATTTCTTCGCGCAATGTCAGGCGCGCAGATGGGTCTGCTTCGCATTTTTCAATATCTTCACGTGTCAACTGACCGTTCAAGATTGGGTTCAGCCCTTGAATCTTGTACGTTTCGGCATCGGCGATGTTTTTAACCTCTAATTCATGCAGACCGCAGAAATCAGCGATTTGTTCAAACGTCAATGCAGTATTTTCAATCAACCAAAGTGCAGTGGATTTTGGCATATATGGGTAATTCATGAATAATCCTCTTGTTGCTGGGGGCAATATACACCAAAATTGCCCCAGATTCAAGATAAAAGTTCAAATAAAAAGTGCGCCCGCGTGCGGGGTGCAGCCATAAAAAAGCCCCGTAATTTACGGGGCGGGGATTTTATTCATGGTCTGAACCTGTTTCAGGGCCATAGATTTCGACATCACGTGTCATCGCCATGAACTTTTCTGCACGCAGGGCCGGCAACTGGTCGGCGGGGATTTTTTGCAATTCTGCAATGTTTTCCGCAACCGCGGTGGACAACAATTCCATTGTTGTTTGCCAGTCCGTATGCGCGCCACCGGCGGGTTCGTCGATAATCCCGTCGATAACGTTCAGGTTTGCCATATCACGTGCGGTCAATTTCATTGCCTGTGCGGCAACGGCCTTGAACTTGTTATCTTTCCACAAGATACTGGCGCAAGATTCCGGCGCAATTACCGAATAAATCGCGTTTTCCATCATCAGTACGCGGTCGGCCGTACCGATTGCGATTGCGCCCCCAGAACCGCCCTGCCCCACGTTGACGGCGACGTATGGCGTCTTGATAGACAGCCCCAATGCCATTGATGCCGCGACGGCCTGTGATTGGCCACGTTCTTCGCCCTCGCGTCCAGCGAATGCGCCGGCGGTATCAAACAGCGAAATTAGTGGCAAGTTAAACTTTTCCGCCAAGCGCATCATACGCTGGGCCTTGCGATAACCATCGGGATTTGCCATACCAAAACGGTGTTTTTGGCGTGTTTCGATGGTGCGCCCCTGTTCTTGACCGATGATTACGGCCGGAATGCCGCGCCAGTAACCAATACCACTGCCCATGGCGGGGTCTTCGGCATACAGACGGTCGCCCGCCAGATATGTCCATTCATCAACAATCCCGTTGATATAATCCAAGAAATGTGGACGATTTTCATTACGCGCCAATAACACCTTGTCATATGCGTCTGTTTCGCCCATACCGCGAACCTTTTTGTTGTCATTCAGCGGGGTTGAAACATTGATTGGTTTGGCCTCGTGCGGTTGTTTGGTCAACACCGCCAAAATGCGGGACAGTGCGTCATGCAAGCCATCGCGCGGTACAACCATATCAACCATACCGTGTTCATACAGGTATTCGGCGGTCTGGAAATTAGACGGCAATTTTTCACGAATATTCTGTTCAATAACGCGACGACCGGCAAATCCGATACGCGCGCCGGCCTCTGCAATATGAATGTCGCCCAGCATTGCAAACGATGCGGTTACGCCACCGTACGTTGGGTCGGTCAACAGCACGATATACGGAATACCATTCGCATGCAGACGATTTACCGCAACCGTCGTGCGCGCCATCTGCATCAAAGACAAAATGTTTTCCTGCATACGTGCACCGCCAGATGCAACCACCATCACGAATGGGCGACGGGTTTGAATCGCATGTTCCATACTGGCGATAATGCCATCGCCGGCGGCACGCCCCATCGACCCCATCATAAAGTCGCCGTTTAACACACAAATTGTTGTTGGAACGCCGCCCAGAACGCCATCGGCCGACACAACGGCGTCGTGATTGCCGTTGTCACTGCGTGCCTCGGCCAAGCGGGCCTTGTACGGCATACGGTCAACAAATTCCAGTGGGTCATCAGACACTGTTGGCAAATCCAAGCGTGTCCATTCGTTGTTATCAAACAACAGGTCAAAACGCTGTTTCGGGGTCATAATAAACGCACGACCACAGCGTGGACAGATGTACAAATTGTCTTTGTAATCCTTGTAATAAACCAAGCGACCACAGGATTCACATTTAATCCACATCAGGCGGCGAATTTTATCGTATCGCGCACGGTCGTCGTTTTTGATTCCAGATTTTTTGCCAAATAACATTTTTTATCCATTCATTTTCTTGGTCAATTCGCGGCTGGGCTTGAACAAAATAGTTGTGCTGGCCGGCAACGGCATTGGTTTGCCGGTGCATGGGTTATAGCCCACCTTGGTCGCGCGGGCGCGTGGCTGGAATGTGCCGAAACCACGAACCTCTATGCGGTCGCCAGCGGCAATCGCCTCCATCATATGATCAGACACGGTGTCCAATATCGCGGCGGCGTCAGACGCGCGCATGTGGCGAAATTGAACCTGAATAGTACGTACAATATCAGAACGTTTCATAACTCTTCCTTTTTTCCTTCTGGTGTGTTGCATATTATTTATATCATAGCACATTTTATCAAGAGTAAAGTTTTTTCTGCATGTGAAAACGTTCTTGGTGCGTCAAATGCCTGTTTCGTGGTATTTTTATTGCTATAAAAAACGGAGGCGACGATGTATGAATTTACAGATAATTGCGCAAAACCAATGCCACTGATTGGTGACAATGCGCCTGCATTTACCGCGCGCACGACAAACGGCACGGTGATTTTCCCAGATGATTATGCCGGCAAATGGGTGATTTTATTTTCACACCCGTCGGATTTTACACCGATTTGCACAACTGAATTTATGACATTCCAATCAATGATTGATGATTTTCATAAACTGAACACAGAAATTATCGGTCTGTCGGTCGGTACACTGACGGGACATTTGGCGTGGATAGAGGCCATTCGCCACCTGAAATTCGGGGATTTGCATGATATTCACATTACATTCCCGATTATTGATGATATGACGATGGCTGTCGCACGCAAATATGGTATGATTCACCCACACGCGTCTGATACGGCGACAGTACGTGCGGTATTCATTATTGACCCAAATGGTATAATCAGATTGATTTTGTATTACCCTGCGTCGGTTGGGCGTAATATGGACGAAATACGACGCGCGCTGATTGCATTACAGACGTCGGACAAATATCACGTTTCAACGCCTGCAAATTGGATTCCAAACGATGATGTGGTTGCGCCCGCACCCGCCACAACGGCGCAAATGGATGCGCGGTTAAATAACCGCAATCGCGGTCTGGATGTACAGGCGTGGTTCTTGACGTTCCGTAAATTACCAAAACAAAAGAACTAGAACACCAACGGAAAATCGCGAATGTCCAATGGGGCACCATCGCGGTCAGGATTCCATTGGTATTGTTCCATTATGACGTGCCGGTCGGGGGTGAATTTTACCCCTTCGGCACGCAGGGATTTATACTGTTCTTCGGCAAAACCACCACACAAACTGCCGTCTTTGAATACAACGCGATGCCACGGCAGATGCCAACTGTTTTTATTGTTTGATGCGTAGCCCACAAATCGCGCCATACGCGGGCGGCCAATCATTGCCGCAATTTGACCAAATGTCGCCACGCGTCCCGACGGGATACGTGCAACAACGTCATAAACCTGTTCATTAAATGTTTTCATGGGAATTTAATAATTCTGGCGGAGAAGAAGGGATTCGAACCCTTGATACGGTTGCCCGTATACACGATTTCGAGTCGCGCGCATTCGACCACTCTGCCACTTCTCCGCAATGGTCGGTATTATACAGATTTTGTTTTGTTTTGCAAGTGTTTATATTCTATTGGATACGGACAAATGATACGGTCTGATTTTTCAGTGATAATTTTTCAAATTGCCACCCATATGTCGGCAATTCGCGTTTGAATGTCAAAAACGCATGGTCAAATTTGAATCCCGTAATTTCGGCAATTTGATTAAAAGTCAGCGTAAGGCGCGCATCATGACGTTTTGATAAATATACCCATAATGGTTCGTACTTAGACATCAAAATTATAGTTCTTTACGGATTTAACGATTGCTGCAACCAGTTTGTTTTGGTGTGCATCGGACTTTAACAGTTTTTCTTCGCCTGCGTTGGACAAATGTCCTAATTCAATCAGTGCCCCTGGAACAGTTGAGCGCAATACCGCAAATGGCGCATGGCGAACGTCAGGCCCGCGTTGCTGTTCAATTTTCGCATTACGAAATGCGCGCGATGCCCCGTTTGCGTATTCTTCGGACATTTCGGCAACCGCGTGTTGCTGTAATGCGGACAACGCACTGCGAATATTTGGTTCGAAATCAGTAAATCCCTCTACCCCAATCTTGTCAGCGGCATTTTCGGCCTCTGCCAATTTTTTGGCCTCTTCGTCCGATGCCTTTTCAGACAAAGTATAAACTGAAAATCCCTTCATCGCGCGGCTGGGGTTCGCATTGGCGTGCAGCGATATGAACAAGTCCGCCTTGCGCCGTTCACCAATGGCGGCACGTTCCGCCAATTTCAGGTATGTATCGTCACTGCGCGTCAGGTATGTTTTGAATCCAGCGTCGTTCAATTTGTTGCGCAACTTGCGTGCCACCGACAGGACGACCGTTTTTTCCTTTGTACCGTTTTTACCGATGCAACCGGGGTCTTTACCACCGTGGCCGGCATCAATTACAATTACGTATTTGCCCGCGGGGGTGGTTGATTGTGCCTTGGGCGATGCGGTTTTCGTTGAAACGGCTGATGTTGTCGCGGCGACCGATGTGGTACTGGCCGTGCCCGCAACAAAATCCAAGACCAAACGATAATCATTATCGCCATTTGGCGACAAAATCATAACCTGTGATTTGGCAATTTCGGCGATTGGCCGCGTCAGATTCACGACGATTTGTGCACTGTCACCATTTTGCACCTGTGCAATGGATTTTGCCAGCGTGCCCGACGCCAGTTTTTTGGGTGCATCGGTATTTACCGTTGTATTCGCCAAATTCACAACCAGTTGATTTTGTGGGTACGCCAGTGAATATGTCGGTCGCGATGCGGTTTCGATGACCAATCGCGTTTTTCCATTGGGTTGCGCGCCCGTGCGCAATGATTTAACCGAATTGCGCGCAGCAAACGCCACACGCGGCATACAAGCAACCGCTGTTACCGCAAAAAAACTGACTTTTAACAGATTACGTCTTGATATTTTCATGCGTAAAATTATATCAAAATTCACACCCGCATTCAAGAAATAACACAAGGAAAAAACCGCCAAAAGGCGGTTTAATTTTATGTGTGCGGCGCACTTTACTGGCTGACACAATTTGCGAACATTTGTGCCACCATTGTTGTTTCGGTGGACGTCAATGTTGCAACCGGCACAATAAAGCAACGGCCACTGTCACGAATAATAAATACCTTTGTCCCACGCTTGTATGCGGTCTGCATATTGTCCATCTGGGACGATGACAAGAACGCATTTTGGGTCAGCGCAGAATTAGACAACCCCGCCTGAACAACCTGTGACGCAGTGGCATAGTTTTCCAGTGTATGGGACGATGTAACCTCCATATAAATCGATTGGTCACCATATGGATTTTCAATGTTCGTATCGGTGGATGGGAACGCAACACCAACCGCCAATGCCGCCGCTGTTTGCAATGCCGTTGGCTGGTTTGATGTGCCGGACGTACCCGACGTATTGATTGTCATATCATCGCCGCACGCCAAGTTCATACGATTTGTATAGCCCGCCAAGACGGAATCAACCGCCGCCTGCCACTCAGAGCCCTTTTTGTTCAAATCCAAGCTGACGATTTTTTCAGCCCAACCCCAAATGTTTGCGCCAACGTTACCGGCATTGGCAAAACGTGTTACCATTTCCGCACTGCCCCCTGGGACGCCCGCGCCACAGTAATCGGTCAGTTGTGTGGTCAGCATACTGGTTGTTTCATTACCATACGCCAACGCAACCGAATGGCACGCCATTGCGGCCTCTAATTCCTGACGACGTTGCAGACACAGGTCAGAATGCGATTTTGACAACTGGGTCGCCATATTTGACATAGACAGGTATGACATCAATTCCTGTTGTACATATGCCGGACACAGACGCGCCGCGGTATTCATACCCGCCCCGCCCGTACGTGTGTTTGTGTTATACTGGGGCAATAATACTGACGTATCTTTCTGTAAACACAACAGTGCATAGTTGTACAGTTCACTTTCGGTTGCATATTGGCATTTTGATTGACGCTGGCCGGGGACAACCGTTACATCGCCACAATAATCAGACAAGCATTTATAGATTTTTTCACGGCATGCCGAATCCACATCGGGTTGATTTACCATAAAATACGTGTTTCGCTGGTTCGTCTTGTATGCATTCGCCAACCCCGCGTTGCCACGACCGCCACTGGTTGTTGCAGTATTTACCGACACATAACGTGCAGAACCAGAATTGGTTGCCGTTGTGCCCGCCGACACCGCATACGCATCAAAACCGCAGAAAATCAGCCCCAACGAGGCAAATATACCGAAAATGTTTTTCATTAAAATCCCTCTCGTTACGAAAATTTTAACATAATCGACGAAAAAACGCAAACGTTCATTTGTGTCCCCTGCCAGAAAAATATTGATTTGAACAAATAAATTGATACTATGCGTTGCATGTTGATACCAAATGAAACTTTGACACAAATCCGCGACGACATTTCTGCCGTCAGGGGGTTTCTTTGACCCAGCCAAACTGGAATCTGAAATTGCCGAATTAAACGAACAGACGAACAAGCCGGATTTATGGGACACTCCCGATGCGGCGCGTGCCCTGTTGCAAAAGAAATCCGGTCTGGAAAAATCACTGTCTGAATTACAGACACTGGAATCCGATTATAATAATCTGGTTGATTTGTACGAGATGGCCCCCGAAGATGCCGATGTTTTGGCCGCGATTGAAAAACTGGGCGATGCCGCGCACCGCGCAAAATTCATTACCCTGTTTCGTGAGCCAGCCGACAAAGATGGCGCATTTTTATTTATTCAGGCGGGCGCAGGCGGGACAGAGGCCCAAGATTGGGCACAAATGCTGTCACGTATGTATGCACGATGGGCGGAACGCCACGGATTTGTAACCGAGGTTATCGAAGAACACGAAGGCGACACCGCCGGCATCAAAAACATCACATATCGTATCAGTGGCGACCGCGCGTATGGGTGGCTGAAAAACGAAATTGGTGTACACCGTCTGGTTCGTATTTCGCCGTTTAACGCCAATGGCAAACGCCAGACCAGTTTTGCGTCTGTGGACGTGTGGCCCGACGTGGACGACAGTATTGAAATCAAAATCAATGACAAAGATTTGCGCATTGATACATATCGTTCATCTGGCGCAGGTGGCCAGCACGTAAACAAGACAGACAGTGCGGTTCGTATCACCCATATTCCGACAGGTATTGTTGTTACGTGCCAGAACGAGCGCAGCCAGTTTCAAAACAAAGATATGGCAATGAAGATGTTGCGTTCACGCCTGTATGAATTGGAATTGCAAAAGCGTGCCGCCGAAGAAAATGCCGCCAAGGCCGCCCAGAAAAAGATTGAATGGGGCAGCCAGATTAGAAATTACGTCCTCTATCCATATCAGTTGGTCAAAGACGTGCGCACCGGCGTTGAAAAGACAGATTCCGCCGCCGTGTTGGATGGGGATTTGGACGATTTTATGTTGGCCGCATTGGCGCGCGACTAAGGTATTTATTCCCCACCTCTTGACTTTTACAAAAATTGACATAAAATATATTTGACAACAATCTAAAAGGACAAAATATATGAACAAAAACAGTAATGTTCCAACATACTACTTTCAGGCAATTCGCAGTATAATCCCATACGCGATGAAAATTGAACGTCCACGCGTTCCGGGTAATGGGCACTGCACATTTATCGTCCAAGACAACGAAAATAACAAATACATGTTCAAATTTAACGACTTTGACATGGTATTCAAAAACATTCAGTTTAACAAAGTGTTGCGCAAGAACGGCATTTCTGTACCGAACTTGGAGCAGCATGTGTACAAAGCGGCGTGGATGGAAACATACCAGATGATACGCGGGCGCACATTGTACGAGAGCGTCAAAGACGGTCTGCCAAGCAATATTGTTCGTAATGTTTATCACGACATCATCGAAGATTTTATCAAAATGTCACAGATTGATGTACGAGAATTGCCAAAAACAGAATTTGCAGAAATTCATCAGGTAACACAACACGACGTCGCCATGAATACCAGCAAATTGGCCGCCCCATTGTTTGCCGGCGCGGTACGCGTAATGAACCATGGCAAGAAAGATGGTTTGGGTCTGTACCACTGTGGCATCACCCCAAAGAACATTATCGTCACACCAGACGGCAAATACGCCGGTCTGATTGATATGGACGACGTTGCAATCAGCAATAAAAACTATGCATTTGGCGTTATGGCCACCCAATACGAACGTTTGGGCTATAATCCAAATGAATTGATTGATATGTACGAAAGCATCTCCGGCGAAGGACTGGATCACAAACATTTGGAACGCATCGGCAAAATCAATGAATTTGGCCGTTGGGCAGTGTGGAAAGCGGGCCTGCGTCAAAATCAAAAATAAGAAAACAGCCGCCAAATTGGCGGCTTGTTTTTTTATTCCATGGCGACCGGTTGTTCGGTCATTTCCAGTTTGTCCAATGCGGCATCCAGTTTGCGCAATGAACTGTTCTCGCACCCGCGACCGCGCCACGTCATCAATTCTTCGCCTGTTTTCTGGTCGGCGATAGATACGTTAAAGTTCCACCACCAGAATCCGTTCAGCGGACACCAGAATGGATTGAATGTTTCGCGGCGTTCGGTAACACGTACAATATATCGCGCATCAGATGGAACTTCGTCTTTATCAATCGCAATGTCATATGCATCACCAGAATAATCATTCGATGTTTTTGTCCGTCCAACAACAACGTGATAACCACGTGATTCCATACGTTCCTTGATACTGCGTTTCATTGCATAACCGCCACGTGTGGCGTAAATGGTCTGATTTGTGTCCAGTGTGTTTGGTTTGATGTACATGCTGTTGCATGCGGCCAGCGCGAATGGCAGAATAAAAATTGCAAAACGTTTCATACGCAAAGTCCCCCTGTTCAGGGCAGTATTTCTTGGCGCACCCGGCGCGATTCGAACGCGCAATCCCCGCCTTCGGAGGGCGATGCTCTATCCAGTTGAGCCACGGGTGCATTTGCGCACTATTATAAATATTTATCAGTAAATTGCAAGGTGGTTATGTTTTATTGAATTGAATACCAACTGCATTTATACAAATAGTATTGCACCATTCGGCGCACCCATTATTTTCACTGGATTGCTTCGTTTCACTCGCAATGACAGTGTTTCTGGAACGTGATGTCCTTCCGTGCTTTGCGCCACCCCTCCGCGGGCGGGGAATAAAAAACGCCCAAACGGGCGTTTTTTATTCATCAATGTTTGTGTATTCACAGAATCCTTCGTTCGTGTCACAGCGGGAAATTGTACCCTCGCTGATGAAATAACCTTGGGCGTGCAGGCATGCTGGGCATACCTTTGGTGCTTCTGTGCCAATGTGCCACATACCACAGTTTGTGCAACGCCACATAACGATATGATCCTGTTTGAACAGTGTGCCGTTTTCAATCGCGTCAATCAGTGCACGATAGCGGGATTCATGATAACGTTCCGCATAACCGATGTTTTTCAATACATCTGCGATTGCTGGGAAACCTTCTTGGGCCGCGATTTGCGCGAATTTTGGGTACATGTTGGTGTTTTCTTCGTGTTCACCAAATGCCGCCGCCTGCAAGTTTTCCAAGGTTGTGCCAATTTTTCCGGCTGGGAAAGACGCTGTGATTTCCAAATCGCCCCCTTCCAAAAACTTGAACAAACGTGATGCATGTTCGCGTTCCTGTTCGGCTGTTTCCAAGAAAATCTTGGCAATGGCCTGATACCCTTCGTCTTTGGCCTTGGACGCAAAGAATGAATAGCGATTACGTGCCTGTGATTCACCTGCGAATGCAATCAACAGGTTCTTTTCTGTTTGTGTACCTTTTAATGATACTTGTGCCATGTTTGCTTTCTCCTTTTTACTTTCATTTTTGACATTTGGATTTTATCAGAAAAAAAGATAAAAGCAAACAAATCACAAAAAACGCAATTATTTGGACTTTTGGGCGGTTTTCTGGCACGCGACTGAATGAATCAAGTCCATATATTCATCATACAGGCGAATTCCCAAGAATGCGCGTGCATCAGAAATATTACGACCATAAGACCAGTATGTGCCATTATCCGTGGTGTATTTAGCAACGACGCTGTCAAAGCACGGCTTTAATGGGCCATAGCAATTAAATGCCAGCAAACTGGCCTCGTAATATTCAAAGAACGTCTTTTCCTGATGTGGCAGGCGCGCACCGATAATCAAATCCTTGCCACGGACATTTTGTACGTTGTAATCGCACGGTGTCTGGACACGCCACAGGCCACCAATAAATTCAACCTGTGCGGGTTTTAATGTTTTCAGGGGTACTGTTGTGTAATCTGGGCGATGTGCAACCGCGCCGTTCAGGCACGCGGTTGAATACGCATAAATTTTATCGTCATTTGTCGGAAACGCTGTCGCCAGCGGATTTTTGTATATTTTCATGTTCTGTTATCTCCAAAAATTTCTTTTCAATCGCAGAAATCAATTCATGAATGCCCAGCATACCGGCGGCACTGATGGTTATGATTTCTGGTTTCTTTTTGCGCCCAAATGATTTCTTGAAATCGGCCAAGCGCGCCTTTAAGTCATCTGCGTCAATGGCATCGATTTTGTTGATGATGACCATTTCCGGCTTGTGCACCAATCCACCACCATAAGAATCCATTTCATAGCGAATTGCCGCATAACGCGCCGCCCAATCCGGTTCTGTGCCGTCAATAACGTGCAAAATCATTTTCGTGCGTTCGGCGTGCCCCAAGAAACGATCGCCCAGACCAACGCCGGTGTGTGCCCCCTCAATCAACCCAGGCAGGTCAACCAGCACATATTCATGATTGTGCGCGTACATTACACCCAGTTGTGGATTCAGGGTTGTAAATGGGTAATTTGCAATCTTTGGTCGTGCCGATGTCACTGCCGACAGCAATGTTGATTTGCCTGCATTTGGGAAACCAACCAGACCAATATCTGCAATCAATTTCAGACGCAGCACAACCGTACGCGATTCCCCAGGCAGACCGTCGTTCGCCTGACGCGGGGCGCGGTTTGTCGGGCTTTTGAAATGCAGGTTGCCCCACCCGCCGTTACCACCACGTGCCGCACGATATTCCATACCATCGGCAGACAGGTCGGCGTATTCGATTTCTTCGTTTTCAGACAAAATAACCGTACCCGTTGGCACAGGCAAAACCAATGTTTCGCCCGATGCGCCCGTACGCATTTTGCCCATACCATTTTCACCACGACCGGCGGCAAAATTCGTCTTGTACCGGTAATCAATCAGCGTGTTCACATTTGGCACGGCACGAAAAACAATGTCGCCGCCACGACCGCCATCGCCGCCGTTTGGGCCACCAAACTCAATATATTTTTCGCGGCGGAAACTGGCACTGCCATTACCCCCGTCGCCCGCTTTGATTGTAATCTTTGCTTTATCTAGAAATTTCATGTTGTTTTCTTTTTTAGTATTGTTTGTTGGACGCCGCGTATCCTTACTGCTTTTTCTAAACTCCTCGCTAATACCGCTCGTCGTTAAGAAACACAACGTGCGGATTCTCGGCGGAAACTGGCACTGCCGTTACCCCCGTCACCTGCTTTGATTGTAATCTTTGCCTTGTCTAAGAACTTCATTTTTAATCCTGTTTTCCGTGATTATAACTTAAAAACTTGCAATTTCCACCGTAAATATTTATAATACACACGTCGCGCAAGCGATGATGATTCTGAAATCTTTGTGGAATAGACGTTTTGGACTGGGGGGCGGTACCCCACAGCTCCACCAATTTATTTCGATTTCAGAAAATCATTGTGGTTGTTTAGCCACGGTGATTGAACGTCGGGGGGCTGACATAGTTTCGACAGGCGCAGTAAAGACAAAAGATTGAATCCGACATGGCGTCGTTAAAAGCCGATTAAAAACTGAATGGCGATAGAATCGCTGCGAACGACAATGTTCGCCTTGCAATGGCTGCCTAATATGGCATCGGGTATGATTGGCGATTGTTGATTGTATCCATTTCGCTTATTGCGGGGTCGGTCGGGTACCTGGCACCAGAAACCCGACATTGATAAATTTTAATACAAGGGAAAAAAGGCAGAAAAATGTTTGGAAAGGTTAAAAAAGTATTCTTTACCAGCATGTTTGGTATTTTATACGTATCATTCATGGCGCAAATCGTTTATGTTTTGGGCTGGGCACAGGGTATTGAAAACAAATTGTTCTATATGGGCATTTTGGCATTGGAATGGTTGGTTTTGATTGCGGCACGTTATTTGTCAAAACGTTCCAGCAACACCGCACAGTACAACGGTTTTAATGGTCGTCGTCGCTAAATCTGTGACGATTGATATTTGAAATCCCCTGATTTTTTCAGGGGATTTTTATTACCCTTGAATTATTATAAAAATATCTTATATTTATTGCGCTATGAAAGAATTTATTTTACCCGTTCGTGATTTGGTTGTTCATCCCGACAATACTGTACCGGTGTACGTTGACAACCCCCAGTCCATCGCTTGTATAGAGGCCACCGCCGCATCTGGTGGGCACATTGTTTTAGTGCCCCAGCATTCGTGGTCGTACCCCGCCGCACCCGAAGATATTTACGATATCGGCACGATTGGCGATATCGCACACGTTTTGCGTATGCCAGACGGTTCGGCGCACGTTATTATTTTGACCACGCACGCGGTGAATTTGACCGATATTGCGGTGTCGGACGGCCTGTTTTCGGCCGACGTCACGCCGATTATTGTCGCAAACGATGAACGCGACGAACAGACAATCGCCCTGCGCGATAAAATTGCCGAAAATATGCAGCAACTGTCCGGTGTGCGTAAATTCAAGGCCGATCGGTTGCGCGGTCTGATGCAGAATTACCCATTGGCGGCGTTTGTTGATGGCGTGATTCAGATGGCGGGGCTGGAACCCGACGTGGCAATTCGCATTTTGCGCACAACCAGTTGGCACGATAAACTGGTAATCTTGCTGGAACAAATCAACCTGATTATGGCGACGGCCAAGATTGAAGATTCCATCAATCGCCGTATTCAGCAACAGATGGAACGTGGCCGTCGCGAGGCGATTTTGCAAGAAAAAATGCGTGCGATTCAGCACGAGATGGGCGAAGACAGTGACGAGGTGGATTCTGAAAATATGCGCAAGCGTATTGAAAAAGCCCCCCTGCCCGCGGACGTGCGCGAAAAGGCCATGACCGAATGGAAACGCATGCGTTCTTTTGCGCCGATGTCTAATGATGGCGCGTTGTTAAAGTCGTATTTGGACGAATTATTGTCCATGCCGTGGGGCAAATCTGACAAGTCCGAGATTGACCTGAATGTGGCGCGTGGCGTATTGGACAGCGAACATTCCGGTATGCAGGCGGTCAAAGAGCGCATTTTGGAGCACATTGCCGTTATGAAAAAGACAGGTGGCAATCAGGGCAGCATTCTGTGCTTTGTTGGTGCACCTGGGGTTGGAAAAACATCGTTGGCGAAATCCATTGCAACCGCATTGGGGCGCAAATATCATCGTATTTCATTGGGTGGTGTTTCGGACGAGGCGCATTTCCGCGGCCATCGCAAGACATACATTGGCGCACAGACCGGCCGCATTATGGACGCGCTGAAACGTTGCAAGGCGAACAATCCTGTGATTGTGCTGGACGAAATTGACAAGATGGGACGCGATTGGCGCGGTGATCCGGAATCTGCGTTGCTGGAAATCCTTGACCCAGAACAGAACAAGACATTCCGCGATCATTATTTGGAGGTTGACTTTGACCTGTCCAACGTATTGTTCATTGCAACCGCAAACAGTTTGAATATGTCGGCGGCATTGAAAGACCGTATGGAAATTATTGAAATCCCAGGGTACAGCGAAGATGAAAAGGTTCGTATTGCGCGCGAGCATTTGATTGCACGTGCGGCGCACGACACGGGATGGAATCCAGATAATATCGTGATTTCTGATGATGCGTTGCGGCATGTTATTCACGATTACACGTCTGAACAAGGGGTACGTGAATTACAGCGTGAATTGACCGCTATTTTGCGTCGTGAATTGTTGCTGAATAATTGCGAAGATGCAAAAACAGAATTTACAATCGCAAAGATTGACGAACTGTTGTCGGTGCATAAATCTGCGATTATGGCAAAACGCATTGGTTTTGGCGCACGCGCATAGATGACAAAAAGATACAGGCATGAACATAACTGAACAATATTCAATTTGCAAAAACCTGCACCGATCTGATGCAGAAGTTCATTGTGTGCGGTCGTCTGACAATAACGTATATCGTGTTACCGCGGACGTGCATGAATTGGTTTGCGTTCACCCGTTGGAACGACGCGGTCACGCGTTGGTGTATGCGCGCAACACACAAAATAACACCAGTGATATGCATAATGGGTTGTTTGCACGCATAGTTTTGCGTATAATTCAAAACAAAATAACAAAGGCACGGTAAAATGATACTGGTTATAAATACATCTGGGGCGGGATTGGAATTTGTGCTGGGCGCGCATCACGTGCGTGTTGATGCCGAAAAACAGTCCGTTGCATTGCCGATTGAATGTGAAAAATTTATGCATGAATGTGGCGCGTCGTGGCACGATTTGACCGCCATTGCCGTTGTCGTCGGCCCCGGCAGTTTTACGGGGATTCGTTTGGGCATCGCCTATGCCAAGGGATTGGCAATGGGACTGAATATTCCTGTTGTGCCAATCAACGCATTTGAACTGTATTTAGCGGCAACGCCGGACGCATTTGTCGCGATTGAATCCGGACGTGGTGATTTCTTTGTCGCATCTGCGAAAACCCAACCACAGACAATGTCCATCGAAGAACTGGAAACACGCCAAATGGAATGTCCGCAAACCGTTGGGCACAAACCGTTTGATTTAACACTGGCGACAAAAATCGCCGAACAAAAACTGGCCGCGGGCAATTTGGACGCCGTTGTTCCAATGTATCTGCGCCCCAGTTACGCCGAAGAGCACGCCGCCCATGCTGAATGAACTGGAAAATCTGCACCGCGCCTGCTTTCCGTCCAAACCGTGGACGGCACAGGATTTTGCCGATTTGAAAAAGTCGGGCTGTGACATTATCGCCAGTCAAAATGGTTTTATCGTATATCGTGCCGTCGCGGACGAGGCGGAAATAATCACCATCGGCGTTCACCCTGACGCGCGTCGCGGTGGAATTGCGTCTGCAATGCTGGTTGTTGCCGAACAGGACTTGCGCGCCCGCGGTATCAAAAAATTATTTTTAGAGGTCGCAGAGAACAACGCCCCTGCCCGCAAACTGTATGAACGTGCGGGATTTCACCAGATTGGCGTTCGCCCAAAATACTATGATGGCATCGACGCCATTATGATGGAGAAAGAATTATGACCGCATATCGCCCCAGTCATGCCCGCGTTATTCAGCGCACCGCCCCAGGTGGCGCGGCCGCGTATAATATGGTGGACGCCCCGACCGTCCCCGTTGACGTGCCGGCGATTGTGGCGTTTGGCGGCGAACTGACCAATGCGGAAATTCACGCAAATTCATATGGCAAAATGCTGTATCGCGCGTTGGCCGAAGAAAAAGTTTCCGGCATAAATGTTTATTCTGTGGTCTATGATTTTGCATCGCGCAGTCCGTCGCTGGAACGTGCCGATTTGTTTCATCGCGCGGGGCGTAAATTAAATTTGGCCGCCCACCCAATCACACGCGCCGCCCAAACCGCCCGTCTGGACGAAATGCGCGCCAAAGAACCCGTTCCAAATTACATTATTGATTTATATAACGTACTGTTGCGGCCACGCCTGTTTGACGAAAATGGCCGCGTGCGTCCGATAAACACGGCGATTAAAAACATGCGCAATATCATGTTTTATGGGCACAGCCACGGCGCGGCGGCGATAACGCAACTGGGTGATTATATGGCGCAACAACTGACCACCGCGGGGCGCACACCCGAACAAATTGCCAAGATTCAGCATAATTTACTGGTGATTCAGCATGGGCCCCTGAGTCCACTGAACCCGAACCGCCGCCGTTTTAACACACTGTCGTTTGCGTCCGCCGAAGATACCACGATGCAGAATCATGGCAACGCGTTCGCGCGATATATGTCGGAAAATTCCGGCGATGTTGTGCCAGCGTTCTTTGCGGGCGACCGCGGCAACCTGTTTGTTGTCCAGCGTCTGCGCAGTTCGTTTATTGGTGAACATGACCACCGCGGGATTCTGCGTGATGAACGCGCGGAAATGATGACATCTGACGATGGTGGCATATTATTTGATGCCGAACGCAACGCATTGGTACGCGGCGCAAAGAACATGCTGACGGGGCGCGCTGTGCCGTCTGTGCGGGAATTGGTAAATGGGAAAAACGTTGATTTTGACCAGATGAAACGCGCCGGCGATGCGCTGTACAATATTATGCTGGCTGATTTGCATCAACAAAACTTAGCACGCGGGAATCAAAAATAACATCACGCGGCCGCAGGGGCGTTGCAATATGCATGTCCGCCGCACTGCGCGTGCGGGACAATGCGACGTATGTTTGGCCATGTGCAAACGCACCACGCGAAATATCAACCACAACCGCATCCAGTGTTTTGCCCTGTGCCTTGTGTATTGTCATGGCATAGCCCAAATTCAGCGGGAATTGCTTGAAACTACCAACCTCGTTTTCAATAACGCGGTCGTTTTCGTCACGGGTGTATTCTATTTTTTCCCATTTATCGGGGCGAACCGTCACAATATCGCGTTCTTTGTTCAATAATTGCACCGTAATTTCGCGCGCGGACAGGTTCTGGACAATACCCATTGAACCGTTGTGCCATTTGTCGCTGTTTTTTACGAACACCACCAACGCCCCAACCTTTAACGTCAGGTTCATTGGTGCGGGCACGTCACGTTCGGAAAACGTTCCTGATAAAACACCGGTGTACGACACAACCGGCGCATTGATTTGCGCCAATCGGTCGGCATTGATACGTTCAGCAACCGCACGAAACGGCGTGATTATCACAGCATTGGCGCGTCGCGACACATCCGCAATCTGGCAATTATTAAAGAAATTCAACGCCCCCAATTCGCCATGACGCAACTGAATCAGGTTGTCCAGCAACGCTGTATCGTTCTGGCGATACACGCATTCAAAGTCAAATCGGCGAAAATCGCACCGATGCGCAACATTTGCATCAAAAAAGTACGCATTTTCGTGACCGTATGCCTGTTGATAGAATTGTGCCGCATCACGGGTGATAACCGGCGGCAACTGGAACAAATCACCGATTGCAACAATCTGAATTCCGCCAAATGGCGCATTGTTGCGGCGCGCACTGCGTGCCAAAATGTCCATAGCGTCCAGCAAATCAGGCGCAACCATTGAAATTTCATCAATAATCAGCACATCGGTCGCATTTAATATATTGCGCGGTTTGGCCTTTAATTTTAGTAATTCGGGCATAATAAAATCACGTGGCTGGATTTGAAACAGCGAATGTATCGTTTGCCCGCCGATATTCAATGCCGATACGGCCGTGGGGCACGCACAAATAACCCGCTTGTTCAACGCGGATTTCAGGTAATTTACAAATGTGGATTTACCCGTGCCCGCCTGACCCAGAATCAATACATTTGAATTAGAATGCGCAACCGCGTCAAAGGCCGCCATTTGGGTATCATTCAAAATCGGTTTTATCAAACTCATACGCAACATATTGCCACAGACCCGCGTAAAAATAAAGCACATAATGTAAAAAGCACTTGCAACGAATGCGAAAACAGATATAATTGCGTCCGTGGGTTAGTAGCTCAGTTGGTTAGAGCGGAGCGCTCATAACGCTTTGGTCGTGGGTTCAAGTCCTACCTAACCCACCAATCAAATTTACGCGTCGATGTGACGCGTTTTTTTATTTCATTATTCATGCTTATTTTTTCTCTTGCGTCGTATGCCGTTTTTTTTCTAGAATGAAACTAAAAGAGGAAAAGAAGTGGGAAAAATGTCCAGATTTCTGCGTTTTTTGACGTGTTTAGCAATGACTATTTTTGTTGGCAATGCATTTGC
>DJQW01000002.1 GCA_002437665.1 Alphaproteobacteria bacterium UBA6376 | reverse complement strand
TCAGTGCAGACGGATCACTTTACCACTATATCACTTTGTCACTTGCCCACTAAAAAACGCCCATGCGGGCGTTTTTTTATTTCTGTTTGCTTTTAATCAGTTTATCAATCAACTGTTCGCGGATTTTCAGCTGGTGGGTCAAATCCTGACGTGACGCGTGATTCAGGTGCGCCATGTAATCTTTTTCATAGCCATCGTGCACGTATGCTGATGTTGGGAATAATGTCAGAACAGGGCGGCCGGTGTCCTTGTCCAGATACTCGATAATCATGGACGCCATTTTTTCACCCATAAACGGTTCCAAGGAATCAAATTCGGCCTGCATCAATGCCGCCGCAGGATTTGGGAAATTAGTGCCACGCATCCATGCGCCCGCGCCATTTTGCATGCGTTGGCCATTCATTACAACAACTGGCAGTGGCGTATTCTTGCACATACCAAATGCAGATGTGTCCGCCATCAGGTTGTTTACCTTGACAATATATGTGTTTTTCTTTTTACGTGTTGCACCAAATTCCATTTTTGTTCCTTTTGTTTTTCTTCACACTGTAAATATAGGACAAAATATGAAATTGTCAAGGGTTGTGATGCAGATTTTTATGTGCGGTAATATCGGTATTGTGTGCCAGTCCCAGATTGCGTCCAATGCGCACCGCGCCCCAGCGCGGTGATGTGTAACCACGCATCAGACGAACAAATCTTTGACGAATTGGGCATGTTCAGTAATGAATTTGAAACGAAATTCCGGCTTTTTACCCATCAGTTCAGAAACGATTGTGCGTGTTTTTTCGGTGTCTTCTGCGCCATCGTCTGTACGTGGGGGCAGGTCAACGCGTATCAAACGGCGCGTTTTTGGCGACATGGTCGTTTCTTTTAACTGATTCGGCATCATTTCGCCCAACCCTTTGAATCGGGAAATTTCAACTTTCTTGTTTTTATATTTACCGTTTTGCAATGCGTCCAATTCTTCATCCGTGTCGACATAAAACGATTCCGTGCCACATGTAAACTTATACAGTGGTGGGCACGACAAATACAGGTGGCCACCGTAAATCAGTTGAGGCATATGCTGATAGAAAAATGCCATCAACAGTGATGCGATATGGCTGCCGTCGACGTCGGCATCGGTCATGACGATAATTTTCTCATAACGCAGTTTGGATTCGTCCCAATCCTTGGCCGTGCCAGCACCGATAATGTCAATCAGTTCATTCAATTCCTTGTTCGCGCCAAAGCGTTCGTCGGAATTAGAGATAACATTCAAAACCTTGCCACGCAGGGGCATAATCGCCTGTGTTGCGCGGTCGCGTGCCTGTTTCGCCGTACCACCAGCGGATTCCCCCTCTACGATAAACAGTTCTGTGCCATCAATCCCATGTTTGGAACAGTCGGCCAGTTTCGCCGGCATACGGGCGCGCTTGGTCGGGGTTTTGCGTGCGATATCCTTGACCTGTTTGGTCTTGATACGGGCGTTGGCCAAATTCACAACAAAGTCCAGCAATGCATTTGCGGTTTTGGGGTCAGACGCCAAGAATATTTCCCATGGGTCGCGCAATGCGTTTTCGGTGTATCGGGCAACCTCCGGATTAGATAGTTTTTCCTTGGTCTGGCCCAAAAATTGTGGTGTTTTGTAGAACACAGATACAATCGCGGCGACGGAATCAAATACGTCATCGCCAATGATTGTGGCGGCGGCCTTGTTATTTACTTTTTCACCATACGCCTTGATACCCTTGGTAATGGCGGCCTTGAATCCGGTTTCGTGCGTGCCACCATCAATGGTTGCGATTGTATTACAATATGATGCAAAGAATCCATCGTCGGATGCCGCACCATTTTCATCGGTCAATACCGTCAATGCCCATTCCACGCGACCCGTGTCATCTGGGAAATCAACGCTGCCACTGAAAATCTTGGGCAAAATGCGTGGTTTGTCGCGTGTCTTTTCGTCCAAGAAATCGGCCACGCCCCCGGGGTAATAGAATGTTGTGTCGGCGGGGATGTTCATATCGTCGGTCAATAATTCTGGGTTGCAATGCCAGTCAATTTTGACCCCGCGTGACAGGAATGATTTCGCGCGCGCCATACGGTAAATCTTGACCGGTTTGAATACAGCATTTGCGCCAAAAATCTGGTCGTCAATGGTAAAGCGGATTTTTGTCCCATGTGCACGTGTGGCGTCGCCACGTGTGATTGGCGATGTGGTTTTACCACGTGAAAATGTCTGGTGCCATTCATAACCATCGCGGGAAATTGTAACAATCATTTCAGACGACAATGCGTTTACAACCGCACTGCCGACGCCATGCAGACCGCCACTGGTTTTATAAACATTATTATTAAATTTGCCGCCCGAATGCAGGGTGGTCAAAATAACCTCTAGCGCGGATTTGCCGGGGTATTTAGGATGTTCGTCAACCGGAATACCACGTCCGTCGTCGGTAATTTCAATGGTTTTTGCATCAATCAGGTTCACGGTGATTTTCTTGGCAAAGCCGGCTACGGCCTCGTCAATAGAATTATCCATGATTTCAATCGGCAGGTGATGCCACGCCTTTTCGTCTGTGCCGCCGATGTACATGCCGGGGCGCAGGCGGACGGGTTCCAACCCCTCTAATACCTGAATATCTGATGCGTCATATGTGTGTGTATTATTTTCTGTCATAGCACCGTATTATTAGCGCAAAATTTCATTTTTCGCAAGCGAAACAGTTTTCGGGTCTTGATTTTTTATACAATCGGCCTATATATTCAGCATCTAGAAAATAATAGGCCTGAGATTATGAACAAAAATCCATACGAAGTTTTGGGCGTGGCGCGTGACGCGTCAGACGCTGATATTAAAAAGGCATACCATAAATTGGTTATGCAATATCACCCTGATAAAAATCCGGGGGACAAATCCGCCGAAGAAAAGTTCAAGGAAATCAACAATGCGTTTGATATTCTGAAAGACCCGCAAAAACGTGCGGCATATGACCGTTTTGGTGATGCGGCGTTTGCCGGTGGCAATGGTGCGTCGGCGGGCGCGGGTTTTGGTGGTGGTAATCCATTTGGTAATGGCGCGTTTCACTTTGATATGGGCGGCGGTGCCGGTATGGATGATATTTTGCGCGAGGCAATGCGTGGCTTCGGATTTGGTGATTTTGGCGGCGGCGCGTCGCGTGGCGCACAGGCAGCCCGTGGGCGCGACTTGCTGGATGAGGTTACTATTTCATTGCAGGATGCATATTTTGGCACAACGCACACTGTTAAATTTTCCAGCAATGTCGAATGCGAAAAATGTCACGGCAATGGCACAGATGATGGCAAGCCAGCACCCGCATGTCCAAAATGTGGTGGCACGGGGTATGTTCATACACGCCAAGGATTCTTTGCAATGGAAACGCCGTGTCCGGAATGCAATGGTCTGGGGCGCAAGATTGATAAAAAGTGCAGTGAATGTGGCGGCACGGGTACGGTACACAAATCCAGAACATTAGAGGTAAAGATTCCGGCGGGTGTTGATGATGGTACGCGTCTGCGCTTGGCAGGTCAGGGCGAGGCCGGACAAAACGGCGCGCCGGCGGGCGATTTCTATCTGGACGTGCATGTGCGGCCAGATGCGCGTTTTGAACGCGTCGGGGCGGATTTGGTATCACGAATTGATATTCCGTTCACAACACTGGCCATGGGGGGCGAGATTGAGGTAGATACCATCGACGACAAAAAATTGTCAGTCAAAGTTCCATCGGGCACACAGGTCGGTGAAAAATTGCGTGTTCGCGGGCATGGTATGCCATCGCGTCGCGCGGGCAGTTTTGGTGATTTGTACATTCTGGTAAATGTTCAAATTCCAACCAAGTTGACCGAAAAACAAAAGAAGATTTTGACCGAGTTTGCTGAAACAAAATCCGGCAAAAAAGGTTGGTTCTAAAAATCGCGCTATGTGCATGAAATCGTGCACATAGCGCATTTTTTTGCAGTAAAAAACACCGGCAATATTGCCAGTGTTTTTGTGTTTGATTTTTATTATTTTACCTGTTTTAATTTCTGGGCAAATGTGCGTGTGTATTGCGCAGCACTGATCAATGACGCCGCCAGTGATACCCACAGACCGTACAGGCCAACCTGTGGCAAGATGTATAACATGTACACGATCGCACGGCTGGTTGTGTTGGCAGTGATAATCGAACCGATTGCAAACACGCCCAAGAATGCCGCGATTGTAATCATCTGGAATGTTGTTTTGATTTTGCCCATTGAAAAGCGATACTTTGGCACAGGCATTTCGATTTTCTGAGTGCCCAAAAATTCACGCAGACCACTGATGTACAATTCGCGGGCAATCATCAATATAATTGGTACAACCACAAACCATACCGGCATCATGACCGCCAGCATAATCAAAGTGTTGCAAACCAGCAATTTATCGCCGATGTGATCCATCACACCGCCCAGTTTGCTGCACACGTCAAATTTACGTGCCAAGAATCCGTCAAACCAATCAGATATTGCGCCCAGCACATACAGCACAAATGTTGTTTTGTACATACCGAACATAATTGTCGGGATTATCGCGAATGCCGCCGCAATGCGGAACGCTGATAAAAAGTTCACAAAAAATTTCATGGTTATACTCCTTTGTGTTTATAAATCATGAATGCCCATATTATACCACCCCTGAGTGAAAATAGGCATAAATTTTTTCGGCCGCGCTGCGACCCAAATCTGGCACGCGTAACAGGGCTGGCATATCGGCATCGGCAATTTCGCGTACAGAACCAAAGTGCGTCAGTAATGCATGCTTGCGCTTTGGCCCAATACCATCAATGTCGTCCAAAATGGACGATGTCATTGTTTTTGCGCGCACGGTGCGGTGATATGTGATAACGAAACGATGCGCCTCGTCACGGACGGCGCGTAATAACAAGAACAGGCGTGAATCCTTTGGAATATCACGATTGATTGTGCCGTCGGGCATAATGAAGTGTTCATCGCCGTTGCGAACCTCGCCCTTGGTTACGCCCAGAACGGGAATGTCAGGTACGGTTTTGTGTGCTATGCGCCACTGGGCAATGCCACCGTCGACAATGATTAAATCCAGTTTTATATTTTGCTTGTGCGCGCGATCGACAAATTCCGCCATCATGGCGATATCGTTTCCGGCGGCGGACGCATTGCGCAATTTGAAATGGCGATAACCGTTTTTGATAAATCCGTCATGACCAAATGTAATCATTGCACCAACGGGACTGCGCCCGAATAAATGAGAGTTATCAAATACGCCCGCACATTCTATTTTCAAGCCCGTCAATTTTTCCAAATCATCGGTTGCACCCGACCAATCAAAATTCGCGCTATGTACACGTTTCCGCTGTATACCGCGATTTGCAGTGTGTGTCAATTCGGCAATTTTATCACGCGCGGCGGCGGCGGATTCAAAGTCCATTTCGGCGGCAAATTTTTGCATCTGTTTTGTTAAATCCGCAATGATTGGTTCACTGTCGCCGGTCAAGATTTTGCGTGCCAATGATACGCGCGCGGCATAATCTGATTGTGGCAATATGCAGCATGGTGCGCTGCACCGGCCAATTTGGTGCAACAAACACGGACGCGTGCGATTACGCATAAACGTATCGGTACATGTGCGAATCTGGCACACTTTTTGAATTGTTTTGATTGTTTCGTTCAATGCGCCAACCGATGGATATGGGCCGTATACGTCACGTCGCTGGGAAATCTTGCCACGGAATTTTAACAGGCGTGGAAATTCAGAATTGGTCAATGCCAACATTGGGTACATTTTCCCATCGGTCAGCATGATATTATATTTCGGGCGCAGGGTTTTAATCAGTTCTTGTTCGCGTATCAGTGCGTCCGATTCGGTCGGAACGATTTCCCAATCCACGCGGGTAACCAAACTGCGCATGACCTGTTTATGTAATTCCAGTTTTGACACGTCCACGTATTGGCGCAGGCGATTGGCCAAATTCTTGGCCTTGCCAACGTACAATAGTGCGCCATCGGCGTCGTACATTTTATAGACACCGGGGGCGTTTGGGCTGCTGGCGATTAAATCAGAAAATTGAATATTCATGCTAAATATGATAGAATAAAAAAAACAAATAGCAAATGGGGGATATAAATATGAGACAAGAATCCGGACGTTCCATGATTGAAATGCTGGGCGTGTTGACCATTATGGGTGTTTTGACCGTTGGCGCGGTTGGTATGATTTCGACCGCAATGCGTACGCAAAAGCGTAATGCCGTCAATGACGAGGTTATTCAGATGACGACACAGGTTCGAACGTTGCTGGGTGAATACGATGACTTTTCCCATATCAACAACTCAACGATATTTGGCGCAATCGGTATGACGAACAAGAACCCATATGGCGGTACATATGAACTGTCGGTTGATCCATCAAATTCGCGCCAGTTTATTGTGTCTATTACGGGACTGAATCAATCGGATTGTGAATACTTTGTGGCCAAGGCATGGTCTGATTCGGTTGGACGTATCAATTCGAATAACAAAGAAGGTGGTGCAACCGGTGATTGCCGCAATGCCACAAATAACACGGTTCAAATCACATACGGCGAATAATTAAAATGGCGGCAGAGATAATTACAATTCCAGAAACCGAAGATGGCGTACGCTTGTTGCGCTGGTTTTTGCGTAATTTTCCGTCTATGCCCCAGCGCGAGTTTTACAAGTTGTGCCGTGGTGGGCAAATTCGTGTAAATTCACGTCGCGTACATGGTCAGGAAATGTTGCGTGCGGGTGATGCCGTGCGTGTGCCACCGACGCTGTCGGGTTATTCGGTGCGGCCAAAGAAAACCGAAAGTGGCGATAATTTTTCGTTGGCTGATTTAGAGGAATTGCGAAAATGCATCATTCACAATGATGATGACATTGTTGTGTTTAACAAGCCGGCCGGTCTGGCGGTGCAGGGGGGCAGCGGTATTCGCAAGTCCGTTGATAAAATGGCGGCGGCGTTATTCCCGTATGACAAGATTTCGTTGGTGCATCGTCTGGACAAAGAAACGTCTGGTTTGCTGGTGGTGGCAAAAAATCTGCGTGCGGCGCAAAATCTGGCAACCGCATTTCAGGCCAAAACCGCATACAAAGAATATTTGGCGTTATTGAATGGTAACGTTGTGCCGGATCATGGTTTGATTGACGATTATATGATCAAGGGGCAGGTTTTTGATACGCCCGCCCGTACGAATGATGGCACAGGACAACGCCCGCAACGCGCGATTACTGAATACAAGGTTTTGGCACACGCCGGTGAACATTTATCGTGGGTTGCGTTTTCACCAAAAACCGGTCGTACGCACCAGTTACGTGTACATAGCGCGTTTGTACTGAATGCGCCAATCGTGGGTGATGCGCTGTATGGTGCGGGGCGTCGTGCGCCCGATGCGTTGGCAACGGTTACGGCAACAAACAATCTGTTTTTGTTTGCGCATCGTTTGACGTTTCAGCACCCGACAACGGGGCGTATGATGACACTGCGTGCCGCGCCGCCACAGTTTATGAAAGTTGTGATGGAATTTTTTGAATTTCAATTACCGTAAAAAGGTTTATAAAAATTGGTCAGACGTAAAAAGGGTTCTTTTCTGGCAATCGCGCGTATCGTCATGCTGTTTTGCATGGGGTTGATTGTTGCGTTTATAATTGCACTCAGCCAGATTGATTTAGAAAAAATGCGCGGCAGTATTTTGTCTATCTTGCAGAATGCAACGGGGCTGCCGGTTGAAATTGATGGGGCGGTATCGTGGAAATTGTCTTTGCGGCCACGTATTGAATTGAACAAGGTACGCGTGCCAAATGCCGAATGGGCAAAGCACAAAGATGCATTTGCCGCCGAAAAAATCGACGTGACATTGGATTTGATTTCGTTGTTTCAGGCGCGTCCGACGATTCAGAATGTCAAGATTTATGATGCGACGGTATGTCTGGAAAAAAATTCTGATGGTGCGTATTCTGTGTTGTCATCAAAATTATCAAAGCAGCCCGCCACGTCCGATGCGCAAAACGCGCCCGCACCGTCAAAGTTCCCTTTCGAAGACCCGGGTTTAGGTGGCGTAGAGGTTCATAATTTAACCGCACACATTGTGGGTGAAACATACAAACTGACCGGTTTTCAGATTCGGTATGTGCCGACATCTGATTCACGTGAATATTCGGGCTGGATTAAAAACAAGAATGATGTATTTCCGTTTATATTGACGTATTCGCCGTACAATGCGGAACGCAAAGTGTATCCGGTGCGGGTGGCATTTGGTGCGTCGGGCGATGCCTTGATTGCGAATATCGCATTGGAGGGAACAAGTCACGCCCCGATTGATTTTATTATCAAGGGCGACATTCCTGATATGGCGGCGGTGGGGCGTTTGCTGAATATGAATTTATCGACCATTCCAACGGTCAAGGTGAATATGGCGGGTGGCTTGGACAGGACAAAATTGACATTACGCAAATCATCAATCGCTGTGCGTGGCAATGAATTGACCGTGTCGGGCAGTTGGGATTTTGGCGCATCGCGTCAGGCGATAAATCTGGATTTGTCATCAAAGTCAATCAATCTGGTTCAGGTTTTTCCAACATGGTATGATGGCAAATGGGTGCATCCAGACAGGGAACTGAACGCATTCAAAGATACACCACTGTTTGGGCGCGAACTGTCGCAATTTAATATAAAGTTGCATGCCAAGATAAATAATCTGATTGTGTATCGTGATTTGGATTTGCGTGATATTGATTTGACCGCGAAATTGGTTGACCATGTTGCGCGTATTGATGGAACACTGTCCATGGGTGGGGGGCAAATAGAGTTGGCGGCCGATGGCCAGATTGATGGCGAAGGGCGCATCTTTGCCAAGGCCGCGGGTCGTGGTCGCAACGTGTCGATTGGCCAGATTTTGACAGAGGTTCGCGAAACAGACCTGATTTCTGAATTGCCAACAAATTTTGATGTATATTTGGAAGGGAACGGTACAAACCTGTCTGAATTGATGTCGACGGTAACAGGGCCGGTTCAGATTAAATCCGCCGATGGTGGGTATGCGTATTCGACACTGATGTCGTATATGTACGGGACGGATTTCCTGACGACATTGCGTCATGCAATTCAGGATTCGCTGAGTTCGGAAAAGAAACACAATCGCATCAAGATAAAATGTGTCGCAATGAATGCAAAGTTGCGCAACGGTGTTTTTGACACACAACAGGGGGTGGCTGTTGAAACAAATGCAATCAATTTGCGTTTGGCGGGACAATTAAATCTGGGGGCGGAACGCTTGAAAATGGCGTTGACGACCGTGCCGGTGCGTGGGTTGAAACTGTCGCTGACGGGCAATGTTGTAAATTCCATAGAAATAACTGGAAATTTGGCAGAACCTGATATAAAAATAAGCGGCGCAGCCGTCGCAGGCAAGGTTGCATCGGCAACCGGACTGGGGCTGTTGCTTGCGCCATTGACCGGCGGTATTGGACTTGTCGCGGGCGCGGGCGTTGGATTGCTGGCGGGGGACTTGCTGGAAAACTGGCTGGCGGACGATCATCCGTGCGAAACGGCGATGCAACGTGGTGCGCCGCAATCGCGTGATGATCCAGAATGGTTGGGGTTGCCGGTTAGCGACCTGCAATCAACGATCATGAAAACAGATGTAACAACACAACAAGAACAAGAAACAAAAGGAAAGGCAGAAAATGTTTAATTGGTTGGGTTTGATTCAGATTTTAATTATTGCGGTAATTGTATGGTTGTTTTATCGCAGTTTTATTGAAAACACATCATCAGAAAAAATGGTGCGCGGTCTGTTGGGACTGGCGGGCCTGTGGGTGCTGAGTTTTATTTTAACGTGGGCGCATTTGGATTTGTTGGGCGCGTTCTTGCATTGGACAGCATTGTTCTTGTCGTTGGGGTTGATTGTTATTTTCCAACCAGAATTGCGCAAGTTTATGGCACTGTTGGGCAGTATCGAGGGTTGGTCACGCATGATTCACAAGGGTGGTGTTACCACACGTGATACGGGCGCGCTGGACGCGATTTGCAGTGCGGTTGAATATATGTCGAACAAGCACACGGGGGCACTGATTGTATTCCCAACCACATTAGACGAAAGTGCGATTGATAAAAAGGGCGTGCGTGTTGATGCCGTGATTACCAGTGAATTGTTGCTGACCATATTCTTTAACAAGACGCCATTGCATGACGGTGCGGTTATTATTGAACATGGGCGTATTGCGTATGCGGGGGCGATTTTGCCACTGTCGCAGAATAATCTGAATTGGAAATATGGCACACGTCATCGTGCGGCATTGGGATTGTCAGAGGTTTCACGTGCGACCGTGTTGGTGGTATCCGAAGAAAGCGGTGATATTTCCATCGCAGAAAAGGGTAAATTCACCAAGTACGACGATATCAAGAAATTACGTGCAAAGTTGGACAAGGTGTTGTCTAAATAAAATTCCGCCCGTTTGGGCGGTTTTTTGTTGCTTGACGTGTTTGTGTTTTTGTCCATGATTCTGGGTTGTATTTACCCTTGCACCGAATCGGCATTTTTTGGTAAACTTATAAAAAAGAATGTGGGAAACCATAAGATACCTAGGAGCAAAATAATGGAATTTTCGGTATTTCGTCAGGTTTTAATACGTGCGCTGGGGCATATGCAGTCCATCGTGGAAAAGCGCGCGACATTGCCGATATTGATGAATGTAAAGTTAGAAGTTGCAGATGATTTGATTCTGTCTGCGACAAACGTTGATTTGGAATTGGTTGAACATGTTACGGCCGATATCACATTGGGGGGCAAAACAACTGTTCCTGTTCAGATGTTGTACGATATTGTTCGTAAATTGCCAGATGACGCGGAAATCACATTCAAACAGAATGGTGACCAGTTGGTTGTGTCCAGCGGTCGTGCGGTATTCCGTTTGCCAACATTGCCGGCGGAAAATTTCCCAGCCATGGCGGGCAGCAATTTAACCACCAAGTTCCAGATGACAACGGGCGATTTGGCACACCTGATAAACCAGACCAAATTTGCAATCCCAACAGACGATGTTCGTTATCACTTGGGTGGTATTTATTTCCACATCGCGGACGAAGGCAAAGAAAAAATGCTGACCGCGGTTGCAACCGATGCCCAGCGTATGGCGTTGTGCGCAATGCCAGCCCCCGCGGGCAGTGCAGAAATGCCAGCGGTTATTTTGCCACGTCGCGTGATTGGCGAATTGTCCAAGTTACTGGAAGATGCGACAGTTGATGATGTGACGGTTGAATTGTCTGATACCAAGGCACGTTTCACGGTTGGTGCGGCAATTTTGACCAGCAAACTGGTTGATGCTCAATATCCAAACTATCGTGTCGTAATTCCAAAGGGCAATGACAAGATTGCCGTTCTGGACAGAAAACAATTCTTGAACGCTGTTGACTTGGTATCTGTTGCCAGTGTTGATAAAACAAAATCTGTTCAGTTGACATATTCCATGAACAAATTGGTCGTCAACGCGTCCAGCCCAGATGCCGGTACGGCAACACAGGAATTGGACATCGAATACAATGGCGACGCATCGTTCACGGTTACATTTAATGTAAAGTTCTTGATGGATGTTGCCGGTCAGGTCGAAGGGGACAAATTCCAAATGGAAATGCAAGACCCATTGTCGCCGACAATTATCAAATCGACAGACAAGAACACCGATGCGTTGTTCATCTTGATGCCGATGAGAATGTAATCAAAAATGCAATAAAACGCCCCGTTTGGGGCGTTTTTTATTGCCCGATTCGTTTGCAATGCTGATTTTTTCTGATAAGATTGCCGCTTGAAACCCAAGGATATAGAAGATGACAATAGCAGAAATTGCGCCGGGGAAATTGCCCCCAAAGAAGATGAACGCAATTATAGAAGTCCCAGAAAATGGATTTGTAAAATACGAAATTGATAAAGAAACCGGATTGCCACGCGTGGACAGAATCTTGCATGCGCCAATGGCATATCCTGCGAACTATGGATATTTCCCAGGGACGCTGGGCGATGACGGCGACCCGTTGGATTGTGTGGTTGTATGTAATGCGCCACTGCGCCCCGGTGTTTTGATTGAGGTTCGCCCAATCGGCGCACTGATTATGGAAGATCAGGCGGGCGGTGATGAAAAAATCATCTGCGTGCCACTGGACAGAATTGACCCGTTTTACACCAATACGGAATACATTGAACAGTTGCCGGAAATCTTGCGTTCCAAGATTGAATACTTTTTTCAGCACTACAAGGATTTGCAACCAAATTCTTGGTCAAAGGTATCTGGTTGGGCGGATCGTGATGCGGCCGACAAACTGATTATGGACAGTATCGACCGCTATTGGGCGCACAAGCGTACGGCGCAATAAAAATCTTGCATCGGCGCGGCTGCGTTTTTATAATTCAAACGCAAAAATCAAAGAGGTATAACAATGGCATCATATATTGCAAATGATATGCGCGTTGGTTGGGTGATTTCACACAACGGACGTCGTTATTCCGTTACATCAATCACCAAGGTAAAACCGGGCAAGGGCGGTGCTTTTGTTCAGGCCGATTTGCGTGATATTGATTCCGGCAACAAGGGTGGCGATCGCTGGCGTGCCGAAGACAAGGTTGAAAAACTGATGGTCGAAGATTTCGATTGCCAGTATTTGTATTCTGATGGTACAGATGCGTTCTTTATGAACCTGTCTGACTATGAACAGTTCACAATGCCGGTTGAATCATTGGGCGAACAGATGAAATTCTTGGCCCCAGAAATGGAAGTCAAGGCGAACTTCGTAGAAGGCAAACCTGTATCGATTTCATTGCCAAAGACCGTTATCGCAACTGTCGAAGAAACAGAACCAGCGTTAAAGGGCCAGACCGCGTCCAGCAGTGGTGGTAAGCCAGCCGTATTGGACAATGGTATTCGTGTCCAAGTTCCATTGTTTGTTGAAACCGGTGAAAAAATCGTGGTCAACACTGAAACTTTGGAATATGTTGAACGCGCCAAATAAATTATAACGGCACATCTGTGCGCAGTGCGTTTTGCTCGTGTACGTCTTGTACACTTCGCAATCCGCACTACGCACATCTGCACCGTTCTAATTCATTTTGAAATTTGAAATAGGAAAAACCACGCGCCATTCGGCGCGTGTTTCTATTTGAAATTATCATTCCAAATTTTTTGCAAATCAGAACTTGTCTCTGGCCCTTGGGTCAGAATTGATACTGATGGGTTAAAGAAATCTTTTTTGGCGTCAATGATGTTTGATTTTGTCATTTGGTCATTTATGTGCATTTCACCCATCAGGTCGTAAAGTGCGCCATATTGATGCCAGTGTTCCATCAGTTTCCCACAGCGTTTTGATGCGGATTCCATGATGTCGGCAAATTGTAATTTCATCAGCATGCGCAACCGTGCAACATCGTCATCGGAAATTTCGGGGTTCATGTGTGCAGTGGCACATTCGCGCGCGATGGTTGCAATGACGGTATCAATATTTTGTGGGCTGGTTGATGTGTTTATTGTATTTGCGTACACATTTGCATGGCCAAAATGTGTGGCGGATACTCCATAGGTCAATCCTTGTTTGTTGCGCAGAATTTCGTGCAATTTTTTGCCTAACAAGAAACTGAATCTGTTTGTGGCCAGTGTTTGTGGTCTGTGTTCTAAATCGGTGGGAATTGTATTTTCAAATGCAATGCGCAATTGGACGTTCGGTTGGTCGTCGTGTAAATTATGTGCAAATACTTGCGTAATTTTTTGTTGTGTGTGCGGCACAGGAAATGATGGAATCCAGCCGAATAATTGTTCTAAATGTTGTAATGTTTTTTCTGAATCAATGATTTTCCCAGATATGCAAATGGTCATATTTTGCGCAGACAATATTTTATAAAAATAATCCACCAGTTGTTCGCGTGAAAATGATTTTATAGTATCCGGTGTCCCAAGGAGGTTGGACGCGCCAAATAGTTTTTCATAGCAAAATATGTTAAACGTGGACACATTGTCCATCATTTTGCGTCTGTATTCGTCCAGAATGACGCCGCGCTCAATTTCAATCTTGTGCGGGTCAAACAGGGAATCGCGCAACTGTTCAGAAAATAGTTCTAATAATTTATTCAGATTTTCGGCCAGTACGCGTCCAAATAAACACAGTTTGTCGTATGATGTTCCTGCGTTGCGTGATGCGCCGATAGAGGCGGCGATATTGGTGGTTATGTCGTTGGTGTCTGGGTGTTGGCGTGTTCCCTTGGACAGCATATGTTCAATGAAATGCGTGATGCCAAATTCTGTGCTGGTGGTTTCGTCATTTGCCCCAGAATGTATGTCGATTTGAACATTGGTTGTTGCAATGTCGAAATCGTCCAGAATAACATTCAGGCCGTTTGATAATTTGTAAATACTTGGAGTGTATTGCATTATTGTGAAAAAGTTGTGTATTGGCTGGTGTTCCCAGCCAATACAAATTATCTGATTTTGTAGTGGTTTGTTCTTGCGATATGCTTGACACTATTATTGTATTGGGCAAGCAAAGGCAAAATGTTTCTTTTGTTTTTCATTTCAATCCATTCGCCATCGGTGTCCTCAATCATAATTCCGCAGGTCGGTGTATCTGGTAAGTCTGTTCCGGCGCATGGCTCAACATCCAGAGCATCGCATTTCATATAAGGTTTCTTCTTCTGCATCAAAAGAATATAGTTCCTGGTAGTTCCTCTTTTGTTGTTGTAGTTTTTTGCTAATCTACATTTGAAATGCTAAATTTCTATATAAATTGGTGCAAGCAACAAAAGAGTTCTAATCAAAAATAAACAGATTGAAAATAGGTTTATTTATGTAAGAATGAGCATATATCACCCCTTAAAATTTGCCTTTACAACTTGTTGTCAGAGCCCATGATGTTTTTGATTTCGTCTATGCAATTATCATAGATGTTTTGGCGGGCGGGTTTCAAAAAGTCGCGCGGGTTAAACATTTCGGGATGCTGGGCCAGCGTTTCGCGTACGCCTGCGGTGAATGCCAGACGGGAATCGCTGTCGACATTTATCTTGCAAATATTCATTTCTGTTGCTGCGCGTAATTGATGCGGGTCAATTCCCAATGCACCCGACATTTTTCCCCCAAACGCATCGATTGTTTTTACAAAGTTTTGCGGAATGCTGGATGCGCCGTGCAAGACCAATGGAAATTCTGGTAATTGTTTGGCGATTTCGTCCAAGATGTCCAGACGTAATTCTTCGTTTTCGTTTTCGCGTTTGTATGCGCCGTGGCTGGTGCCGATGGCGATGGCCAATGAATCAATGCCTGTGGCATTTACAAATTTAATCACGTCGGCGGGATTGGTGTAACTGGAATGGTCGGAAAAAGTATTTTCGTCTTCGATTCCTGATATTGTGCCTAATTCGGCCTCGACCGATGCGTCGTATTTGTGTGCCAGTTCGGCAACGCGCCGTGACAGTTCGACATTTTCGTCAAATGGCAATTTGCTGGCGTCAATCATTACAGATGAAAATCCCAGTTCCAGTGCGGTGCGGCACGCATCAAAACTGCCCCCGTGATCCAAGTGCAATGTAATGCGTTCGTCTGGGTGAATGTCTGCGCCGCGTATCATTCCCATCAGCATATTGCCGCCCATGTATTTCAGCGCGGATTCAGACACGGCCAGAATAACCGGACTGTGCGTGTCGCGTGCGGCGGACAAAATCGCCTGTAATGTTTCCATATTATAAAAGTTAAATGCCGGCACGGCATAGTGACGACGGATTGCGTCGGCAAACGTTGCACGTGTGTTTGTTAAACCAAAATCAGAATATTTCATAATGTGTGTTTCCTCTTTCGGGGTGATTATACCATATTTGTGGCGCGCGTGCGATGTTTGATTTTTATCGGTTGCTTGACAACGCGCGGTTTTGTGCAACAATGATAACAACGAATCGGGGAGCGGTCAGAGAGGCAAACAGACAAAAGCACAAGGGACGCGTTATGAAAAAAGTTCTGGTTTCTGTTTTTGCATTGGCAGCGTTGGCCGCATGCAGCAGTTATGATTATTACAAAGGTGGTATCCAGTACACCCAAGATGGCGAAGATTGCATCTATGAAATGGGTGAACAGGGCAAACACTTTACAAATTCAATTTATGATATGAACAATGGCAAACGCATTGTTTATCGCAACACCCGTTGTGCGGATTTGTATGCCCGTGACAATATGGGTCAGGCCCCACGTCGTGATCGTCAGATTATCGTTCCTGCCGCGCGCGAGGTTGAAGTCGCCCCATCGTGTGGTTGCAAGGCATGCAATCAGCCCGTTTTGAAACGTCGCTATGTGATTGTTGCAGAATAAAAAAACGCGCCAATGGCGCGTTTTTTTAGAGAATAGATAATAGAGCATAGATAATAGATGTTTGTGCATGCCGTGTGGCGTGCACATTTGTTTATATAAAATATGTTTGAATGGGGGCGGGATTTGTGATAAAATTGTCTTAAAAGGAAAAGGGGTTTTATATGAAAAAACTGTTTAACAAGGCAAATTTTGCATTGATTGGTATGATGGCGTCTGTGCCAGCGGTGGCTGCGCCAGGGAATACGACGGGGATTTGTGCTCTGTTTGAACAAATGCATGACGTTTTCTTGACGTTACGTACATTGGCGTTTGTCGGTGCAGCATTTGTTATTGCTGGTTGGGCGTGGGGGTATATCTCGTCAGGTAAAGTTGAATTGAAAGATTTGCAAGGCAAAGGAACTGGTATGTTGGTTGGCTTTGTAATGTTGTTTGGCATCGGTGCGATTTTGTCGTTCTTTATGAGCGAGAGTGGTTTGACAACGATTGGCTGTCCAGAATTGATTACTGGCTGGTAAAGTGTATATAAAATTAAAACAGGTGGCCGGATTGGTCACCTGTTTTTTGTTTGCCGCGCTGTGGGGCGGGGCGTTTTTGTTTCTGATTTTGTTATTTGTTTTCTTCGATATTGGCCAGTGAAAATAATACCGACGATATCAACGATTGGTATGGGACGTGTTGTTGTTCAGCCAACTGTTTAATTCTGTCCAGAATGGGGCGTGGGATTCGCATATTTATAACACAATCCGACTTGTTAAAAGTGCGGTACGCGGCGTATTCACGCAGTAATGATTCAATGTTCATAATGAACAACTGCTGCATAACATTTGGCATAGACGAACTCCTATACTAAATACAATACTTACGTCTTTACAGATGACTATAACATTGTGTTGACGTTTGTCAATACAAATGTGAATACGGGTGTAATTACTGTTGTAATCACGGGTGTAATGGCGGCTGTATGTGCGGTTGTGCAGATAATAGATATTTGATTTTTGGGATTCTTGTGTGTAGAATTAAACGCATATTTATGGAAAGGATTTTTAATTATGTTCAAGAAGATATTATCTGTATTTATGGCGTGTGCGCTGGTGTTTGGCGCGGCACGTGCGGAATTAAAGGTTGATATTGTTGCGGGCGCAACCGAACCGATTTCGATTGCCGTACAAAAGTTTGAGGTTGTTGGTACTGCATCGCCCAAGGACGCAGCGATGATACGCGCGGTGGTTGAAAATGATTTGAAGACAACGGGGCTGTTCCGCATTGCAAATCATGATGCGTTTCCTGAATATGTAAAAATGGGTGACATGCCGAAATTTAACCTGTGGTCGGCGATAAAGGCACAGGTTCTGGTTCAGGCAAAATTGTACGCGGAATCTGGCAATCGGTACAAATTGGAATTTTATGTTTGGGACGTTGCCGGCAAAGAACAGATAGAGGCACAGTCGTTGGTGTCGTCCAAAAAATCCGTACGTCGTTTGGCGCATATTATGGCCGACGCTATTTATGAACGTCTGACGGGCGAGGTTGGCTATTTCGATACCCAAATCGTATTTATTGCCGAAACAGGGCCAGTAAATGACCGTGTAAAGCGTTTGGCAATTATGGATCAGGACGGTTATGGGTTGCGTTATTTATCAGATGAAAAAACGTTTGTGATGTCGCCACACTTTTCACCAAATATGCAAACCGTTGTGTTCTTGTCATATCGTAACGATGACCCGATGGTTTGGACACTGGATTTGAATACGGGTGAACAACGTCGTCTGGGGCAATTTGGCGGTATGAGTTTTGCACCGCGCTTTTCGCCCGATGGGTCGCGTATTGCATTGTCGCTGGTGAAGAACGGTATTACGCATATTTATGAATATGATATTGAATCCAAAAAATTACGTCAGTTGACGTTTGGCAGTTCGCTGAACACCAGTCCGTCGTATTCGCCTGATGGTAAAAAGATGGTATTTAATTCGGATCGCAGTGGAAATCAGCAAATCTGGATTATGGATTTGGACACGTTGGAGGCGACGCGCCTGACATACGGGGCGGGGCGGTATGCGACGCCGGCGTGGTCGCCCGATGGTCAGTTTATCGCGTTCACCAAGATGGCGGATGACACTTTCTATATCGGTATTATGGATCCACGCGGGCGTCATGAAAAAATCTTGGCCGGTGGCTGGTATATGGAAGCACCATCGTGGGCCCCAGGGTCACGTCGCATCGTGTACTATGAAACAGAAAAGGCATTGGACGACATTGAACGCATCAGTCATATTCGCAGTGTCGACATCACGGGCCAGAACGTGTATGACATTGAATTGCCTGAAAATGTCAATGGCGTTGAACCAACATGGTCGCCACGTCTGCCATAAAAAAATGCGCCATTGGCGCATTTTTTAGAGCATAGATAACAGAGCATAGATAATAGATGCGGAAAATATTTTCATTTTTCTTGTTTTGCTTTATTGCTGGTGCGGCGTATGCCACACCGGCCCAGGTTTCTTATATCATCGATGGTGATACGTTCGCGGCACGTGTGATGCTGGCGGACGATACAAAAATTACGGTGCGTGTGCGTCTGATAAATGTTGACACGCCCGAAATCCATGGTGAATGTAAATCTGAAATTCGTGCGGCCTTTGCGGCCAAGGCGCGTTTGGCGGAATTGTTGCCGGTTGGGTCGATTGCCGAATTGCGTGATATCAAGGACGATAAATATCTGGGACGAATTGATGCGCGTGCATTTACCCCAGATGGGCGCGATGTTGGTAAAATTTTAATTCATGAAAAATTAGGCCGGCCATACAGTGGCGGTCACCGTGATGGCTGGTGTAAATAAAAAAGAGCAGAGAGCATCCGGCTCCGCTGACGCTGCGCCGCGATAAAGAGAGCAATGGAAAGTGAGTAAGTGATAAAGTGAAAAAGTTTATTTTTTATCTATAAAAGAAACAAGCGCGTCAACAGGCGCGCTTCATTGCTCTCTGCTCTTTGCGCTTTGCTCTCTAAAAAAACGCCGCCATTGGGCGGCGTTTTTTCTATGCGCTGTGGCGGTTGATGGCCGCGCTGATTTCGTCCAGTGTCGCGTTGCATGGCAATGTTGGTTCGAACCATACGTTTGCCGTGCCGGGGTGAATGCGACCACGTTTTGGCCAATACAGACCAGCGTCTGTGCCAACTGGTATAATTGGTAATTTTAATTCATGTGCCAAGAATAACAGCCCGCGGCGCAGTTGTGGGCGCGCACCTGGTTTGACACGTGTGCCCTCTGGAAAAATAACCAATGTTTGGCCGTCCATGATTTTTTTTGCGACGTCGTGTGATAATTTCTTCATATTGGTTGCGCCACGTGCGCGGTTGACCGGTTGCAGGCCCATGCGCCAAAACGCCCAACCGTAAATTGGCAACCACATCAATTCGCGTTTTACGATAAAGAATGAATTTGGAATGTGGGTCGATAAAATCGCGATTTCCAGCACAGACATATGCTTGGCGGCAATAATCGCCTTGCCATCATTGCGAATGTTTTCGTCGGGTGCGAATGGAATGCCGTTTTCTTCGGTTGGGGGGCAATGGATTTCGTATTTGATACCCGCCACAATGCGTGCCAGTACCAGCACGCCACGTGCGCACGTCAGTACCAAGAAATCATTCAATGGCTTGTAAATTAGCCCCACCAAAATAATCGGTGACCAAATTACATAATGCAATGTCAATGCCAGTTTGAACATAATTGTGCGAAACATTTTACCCCTCTTTGATTCCCAGCAGTGTTACGATATATTTTAAGTATTCTGTTGTCCATCGTTCCAAACGGCGTGGTGCGGGCATACCCGACAGGCGGGTTGGGCACGCAACGATTTCAACGTTCGGTAATTCGCCACGCAGCAAGTATTGCGCGCGGTTCATGTGATCTTCGGTTGTAATCAGGACAATTCGATCCAGACCGGCACGTGTGACAATATCGCGGATTGCGCGTGCGTTTTGGTATGTGGATTTAGAATCTGATTCAATGGTGACGCGGCGCGCCATTTCATATGACCCTTCGGCCCCTGCGCCAATGATGTACAGGTCGGCATCAGGATATGTGCGCAACATACGCATTGCAAATGGTATGCGACGCATGTCGCCGGTCAGCACAAATATGCTGTCGTCGGGCAATATCGTGCCGCACCCTGTTGGTGACATACTTTTGAAAATCATGCCGCCAATCACAAACATGGCCAGAAATAACAAAGACGGTGTTAAAATTTTCATCAGTCGTTGGCCAGAATCTTTAATGTTGTGCGACGGGTGATGTAAATTGAAAATATCACGATTGCGATTGGCATTGCGGCCAATGTAATCCAGCCACCCATGCCCAGTCCCATCATTGCCATCAGGCCGACGCGCGCGCTGTGTGCCGTGCCCAGAATCATCAGCAATACCAACGCCGCCGCGCAGAATCCGGCCGCGCCCGCCGCACCAGAAATCTTGGCCACAATGATTTGCATTTGGCGCGCAACAAATGAATCAGACGCACCGATTTGGTTCAGTATTTCCAATTCGCGCCGATGCAACATTGCCGTATTACGTGCGATATATGATATGCATATCGTAATTGACCCCAGAACCATCGCCAACACCAATGTTGAAATCATAATCATGTACCAGCCCGCACGTGTTGATGTGCGCAATGCGTCGCTGTGTGTCAGGAAACGCGCGCTTTTTGATATCTGTGCGCCAACGGCGGTCATATCGGCACGGGTTTTGAATTTGATTTCATACATCTGGGGCAGGTAATTTTTCAGCGCGCCCGTCCCCCCCGACAGCCATGGCCGCAACAGGTCTGTCATTTGTTCCGATGTGATTTCGTTGACTGAAACCATTTTATCGCGATTGTCATTTATGATTTTTTTGACGCCGGCGGCATTGTCAGAATCCATAATCTGAACCGTGGCGAATTTGTCCCACTGGGCATTCCAGCGCATAACGCCCGTGCCAATGGACAGCCCCACGCCCAACGCCAGCACCGCCAGAAACGACAGCAACGACATAATCGCGGTCATAAAAACCGACTGTTCACGAACCAGTGAAAATACAATAGGTGTCTTCATTACGCATTCCCAATATCATCAAATTGTTTGGACAATTCTGTAAAATAATTTTGTGGCTTTGGCCCTTTCCATACCTTTTTTACATCGGCGTCTGGGGCGGGGGTGGCCTTTTTCGCACCACCCACAAATCCAACGCGGTGATTTTCCACACGAATAACGGGGAATTTGTATGTGTCCATCAATTTCTGGCTGTGTGTGGCCAAAATAATCGTTGTGCCAAACATCTTGTTCATTTGAATAAACAGTTCCATCAGGCGCGACGCATTTTCATCGTCCAGATTTCCCGTTGGTTCGTCCGCCAGCAAGATTGCCGGCTGCACAATAATTGCGCGGGCAACCGATACACGTTGTTGCTGACCACCGGACAGTGCCAATGGATTCGCGTCAGCGTATTTGCCCAGACCAACCCATTCCAAAACCTTGTCCACCAGTTTTTTTATTTTTGCCTCTGGCAAGCCGCGCACGCGCAGGGGCAGGGCGATATTGTCAAACACCGTCAGATGGGACAACAGGGAATATTCCTGAAAAACAATCGCCATTTTATGACGCAGGCGCGCGATGTCGTCGCGCGACATGTCGTTTGTTGTTTGACCAAACAACTTGATTTGCCCACGCGATGGCTTGTGCAACTGGTAAATCAGGCGCAACAGCGTTGTCTTACCCGCACCAGATGCCCCCGACAAGAAATAGAACGAACCCGCACTGATGTTGAACGACACGTCGGTTAAAACCTCGCGTCCACCATCGTATGCGGCACCAACATTTGCAAAAGATATTGCTGTATTTTCTTCCATGGTTGTGATGTTAGTAAAAAAAGAAATCTGGGTCAAAAGAAAAGTTCAAAGTTCAGAGTTCAAAGTTCATCCGTCTTCGCTGATGCTCGCCGCGATAAAAATTTTGTGCGCTACGCGCAACATAAAATAAACTAGATTGCCACGCGTCGCTGCGCTTGCTCGCAATGACAGAGATTCTAGAACGTGTGTCGCCTGCGGACTGCGTCCTTGCCGTATCCTGCGCTTCGCTTGGATTCATTGCGAGTGTAACGAAGCAATCCAGTAAATAATGTGTGCGCCGAATGGCGCACACATTATTTGAACTTTGAAAAAACGGGGCGTCGCCCCGTTTTTTATTTCTTTTCAACAACCTTGGTTGTGGCATTACGGTTCTTGGCCCAAACTTCTTCGCCTGTGCCCAAGTACTGTGGGTTTTCTTTGCCGTATGAAATTGTTTTGATGCGTTCTGGTTCGATACCGTCGTGAATCAAAACGTGTGCGGCGTTGCCCGCGCGCAATGCGCCCAATGCCAAATTATATTCTGTTGAACCGCGTTCGTCACAGTGACCCTGCATAACGACGTTTGCATCGCGATGGCGTTTCATATAACGCGATTGTGCCTTCAAATCACGACGTGCGGCGTCCGACACGTGTGCAGAATCAAATTCATAGAACACCTTGTCGTCATCGATGTTTTTTGGTGTGCTGCTGCATGCGGCCAAACCCAGAACAGTCAATGCAATCAGAATTTTTTTCATGATACTTTTCCTTTTTATAATCAGTCCTATGTCCAAAACTTAGCAAATTTCATAAAAAGATGTCAATATCTGTTTTTATGTTTTGGAATGCTGGTCAAAATGTGATATACTAAGAAAAAATTTTGGAGGAGAAAATCATCATGAAAAAATTAGTTTCATTGGTTGTTTTGCTGGGCTTGACAACCGCGGCAAACGCCGCCCCCAGTTATGTTCAGCGCGATAATCGCGGTGGATACAACGTCACATATGACTATACAGACAAGGCCAAGACAGGTTGGTACATCACTGGCCGTGCAGAGGTCAGTTTCTTGAACTGGAAAAATAAATACAGTTCGGATTACCCAGATGCAAATAATGATTTTGATTCAGACGATTATTCGTTTGAACCGGTGTTTGGGGGCAGTTTTGCCGCCGGTCGTTACTTTAATTATGTATGGCGTGGCGAAGTCGAGGCCGGTTATATTGGTCAATTCTCGGACGACGACAATGGTTTTTCGTTCAAATTGTCTGTGCCGTATTTGATGGCGAATGGCTATTATGATTTTGCAAATGGTTTGTATGTCGGTGGTGGCTTGGGTGTTGCCGTACCAACAACAAAACTGAGTTGGGAAAATTTCAAATCAGGTGATGGCAGCAAAACATCATTGTCGCCAATGGCGGGCGTGATGTTGGGCTATACACAGGAATTGGATGATAATCTGGTTCTGGATATTCGCTATCGCTTGGCGGGCTTTAATGGTACAAAGCACACACGTGATTTCGAATATTATGACAGCGGTTTGGTAACGCATGAAGCGTACTTGGAAAACAAGATTGGATTGGTCTTGGATAACTCTATATCAGTTGGCATTAGATACGAATTTTAATTCTGAAAAAGTTAAAAAAAGGAATTTGATGCTGAAAAGGCGTTGACGCCGATTCGCAAAATATGATAAAATAAAAATCGTTCAGAGAGAGTTATGAAAAAAGATTTGAAAATTTCGACGGTTGCGATTGTTTGCGTTCTGTGTGCGGCTGTTTCTGCGGCACACGGTGCGTCATCGGTTCGCACGTTGGGTGGTGCTGGGACTTATTCCAGTGCGGCGGCCGCGTCGGGTACATCGACGTCGTCTGCGACTGCGCGTGGCGGTTCTGTGCGTGTTACACCAACGGTGAACAGGGTGTCGTCTGGTGCGCAATCTGGTGGCAATTCATCTTCAACTGGTTCGTCGACCACGCGTGTTGCAACAACGCCGCGTTTGTCGATTGGTAAATATTTGGGCGGTGGCACGGGTGTGTCTGGTGGTTCGTCAATTAAACCACAAAACCCAGGGACGTCGGGTGGTTCATCGTCGGGTGGTGTTGATCCGTCTGTTGCGGCGGCACTGCGTTCTGATGTGGATCAGTTGCGTCGCGATGTTGACGGCTTGCATGATGCGGACGATGCTTTGTCTGATAAATTACAGAGCAAGCAGGATACGTTACAACCAAAGTCAGATGGTTTTGTGTTGATTGATGATACAACACACGAAATTTCTGTTGATGTTGAAAATTTGAAGGATGCCATTGGTACGATCGCGGGCAGAGATGGACGCGAGGTTGAGATTGGCTCTAACGATGAATATTTGCAATGGCGTTATGTTGGCGACACTGCGTGGCAGGATTTGATTGCCAAGAGTGCACTGGTTGGGCCACAAGGGCCAAAGGGTGAACCGGGTGATGGTGCTGATGTTGATTTGACGCCATATGCCAAAACTGCTGATGTTGAAAGTGCGTTGTCGGCCAAGGCGAATGCGTCTGATTTAGCGGCCAAGGCCGATATGTCTGCGTTGAATGATTATGCCAAAACGACAGTGTTGGCAAACTATGCGACAATTATTGATATGAACACGGCGATTGCGAATGCGATTGCGGCGTCGTTGGCAAATTATGCGAAAGTGTCTGATTTGGATGCTTATGCGAAAAAAACTGATTTGTCGGGCTATGCCACCACAGAACAGTTGGCGCAGAAAGCAAACGCGTCTGATTTGGCGGCCAAGGCAAATGTTGCCGATGTTTATGCAAAATCCGAAACATATACCAAGGGCGAAGTTGACGAAAAAGTCGCCAACGTTGTTGCTGGTGATATGAGCGAGGCGTTAAAAGGTTATGCCAAAACCGCAGATGTTGAAACGGCACTGAACGCCAAGGCGAATACATCTGATTTGGATGCGTATGCAAAAACGGCCGATGTGAACAGCGCGTTGGATACCAAGGCGGACAAGAGTTCGTTGGCTGGTTTGGCAACGGTTGCGGATTTGGAATCCAAGGCAGATAAAAGTGAATTAAACGGCTTGGCCAAGAGTGCGGATGTAAATGCGGCACTGGCGAACAAGGCGGACAAGAGTGTGACCGATGCGTTGACAACGGCGTTGGCGGACAAGGCAAACAGAAGTGAACTGGATGCGTATGCAAAAACATCTGATTTGTCGGGCTATGCCAAAACGGCGGATGTAAACGAGGCGTTGGCGCAAAAGGCAAATTCATCGGATCTGGCGGCCAAGGCCGACAAGGCAACAACGCTGGCTGGTTATGGTATTACTGATGCAATGACCGCGGAAGAAATCGCGGCGGCGATTGACGAGGCCAAGGTTGCGGGTTCTGTCGATTTGACTGCTTATTATAAAAAGGGTGAGACCGACGAATTATTGAATGCTAAACAGAATGCGCTGACCGCGGGGCAGTTGGCGGCGGCAAATTCTGGTATCACGGCCGATGATGTTACAACGTATAACGAATATGCTGGTCTGATTGCGGCGAATGCGTCCGCAGCACAGAATGCTGCAACCGCGGCGCAAAGTGCCCAGACCACCGCAAATGATGCGGCGGCGGCGGTTGCGTCTAAACTGTCGGGGCCGGCTGATTCTGGCACATATTTGTTGACGGTGAACGGTGATTCGAAAGTGTGGACATCTGTCCAGATTATCGACAAGGACGGTACCCCAATAACAATAACAGAGTAGTAACCAAGTGAAAGAGTTTTGTATCTAGATTCCCGCCATAATCGAGAGATTTAGAACAAAAAAATGAAAGAAAAAAAGAAAGGAACGAAAATGAAAGTCAAAAACATTGCATTCTCTGGATTTATGGCGGCAATTATGCTGTCAACTGGCGCAGCCATCGCTGCACCACAAATCGCCAGCAAGGCATACGTTGATACCAAATCAGCATCTGTTGCCGCTGCCGCAGTTGATTCTGCGTTACAGGACAATGGTGCGATTAAATCCGCATTGGATGCCAAGGCAGATAAAAGCGCGGTCGAAGAAGTAAAAACAACCGCTGACACAGCGAAGTCCACCGCGGATGAGGCCAAATCAACAGCCGACGCCACGGCAGACAAAGTAAACAACGAAGAAACTGGTTTGGACGCGACAAACAAAATTGCAAAAGATGCCGCCGCCGCCGCTGCTGCTGCTGATACCAAGGCAGGCAATGCACAGACCGCCGCCGAAGCAGCACAGGCCACAGCAGACGCTGCCGCGACAAAAACAGAATTGACCAACGGTTTGGCGCTGAAAGAAGATACCTCAAATAAAACAGGCAACATCACCGCAGAAAATCAGAGTTCTGCATCTTTGTTCCCAACAATCGGTGCTGTTACTGAATGGACAAACAAAAAGATTAGTGCTCTGAGTGAATCTGGTCTGCCAGTCAATCCAGATAACATCAGTGACAATTCTATTGATGGTGCAAAATTGGCAAACGGTGCAGTTACAACTGAAAAAATCGCAGATGGCGCAGTAACCGAAGACAAACTGTCCCAAGATTTGGCGGACAAGGTCAATGGTGCACAGACATCTGATGAGGTTTCCGCAGCAATCGCCGATGCAATCAAGAATAAAGCCGACAAGTCCACAACATTGGGTGGTTACGGCATCACAGACGCAATGACAGAAACCGAAATCAAGACTTACGCGGTTCCAAAACCAAGCACAGATTGCACTGCGGAATCCGGCCGTTGCGTCTTGTCTGTTGATACATCTGGTTCACCATACTGGATGGATGTGACAAAACCAATCGATGACGCCACAACAGGTGAATAATTCAAGAGATTAAATAAAAACTAAAAAAAGAAAGAAAGGAAAGAAAAATGAAAAAACTGACAGCAGGTATTTTGACCGTTATGCTGGGAATCGTTGCAGCGAACTCTGCTGATGCGTCCATCGCGTCCAAGGGTTATGTTGATGCACAGGTTGGCACCAAGGTATCTGCATCTGACTTTACAACATTCAAAGAAACAAACACAACCGCGATTGCTGATGCCAAGGCGGCAGGTACAGCTGCGTCCGCAGCATTGGATGCGTACAAGACAACTGCATCTGATACATTTGCAACCAAAACAGCATTGAGCGACGGTCTGGCGGGCAAACAGAACACACTGAAAGCCGGTACAAACATCGAAATCAAAGAAGATGGTACAATCGGCACAGTTGGCATCGCCACAACCGAAGGGTTGGAAGCATTGGAGACAACAGTTGCGGGTCACACCACAACATTGGGCACATTGACTGGCGACGGCGATGGTTCTATTGCGAAATCTATTGCTGATGCAATTTCTGGTGAAGTAACCCGTGCAGACGCAGCATATGCGACCGCGGTACAGGGTGCAAAAGCCGATACAGCGGTTCAGCCAGCGGCAATCACAGATATGGAAACAAAAACAAATGCATCTGCGACATATGCGACAAAGACCGCATTGGAAGGGGTTACCAAAGATTTGGCTGATAACTATACCAAGACAATGAATTTGGGCACATTGGCCAAGGCAGCCCCTGGCGAATGCTCGAACCCAACCAAGAAATGCGCGTTGGTATTTGACGGTACTAACTACGCTTGGGAAGTTATCGAACGTGACTCTGAAAATCAGTAATCACGAATAAGTTGTGTCATGGCCCTTGGGTCACGGACGGGGGACATGACACATTCAGGTCAGGGATTTAACAGGTTATAAAAACGAAGGTTTTGGGAAATGAAAAGATTAACAAGTATTTTGGCGATTTCAGTGATTGCGGTTATGTCCGCTGGTGCGGCACGCGCGGATATCGCATCAACAACATATGTCGATGACAAAGTATCACCGGTTGCGACCAAGGCAGATACTAATGCCAGCGACATCACAGCATTGAAATCTGGTAAGCAAGATAAGTCAGCAATGGTTGATTCGACCAGTGAAAATTTGACAGAAGACAATGATACAAATTACCCAACGGTTGCAGCTGTGTACGACATTGCAAGCAATGCATTGGGCACCAGCGTTAACGCGAAGTTGGACAAGAAATTTACAGGCGATGCAAACAAGAGCAAGGCAGTGATTACGGATGCAGAAGGTACTATCACAACCGGTACAATTTCTTCCTCTATGATTGCCAGCGGCACAATTCTGGAAGAAGATTTGTCTGATGCGGTTAAAACAAAACTGAATGCAACGGTTCAGACATTTAATCCTGCATCGGCAACGGCGGGTAAGTATGTGACTAACTTTACCAAGAGTGGTACAACCGTCACGGCAACAACAGCATATGTCCAGATTCCTGTTGGATCGGCAACCGCGCCGACCAGCGTGGCATCAATCTGGGTTGAATAAAAAAACGCGCCACCGGCGCGTTTTTTCAAAGTTCAAAGTACAGAGTTCAAAGTTCAAATGATGTGTCCGCCGTTCGGCGGACATTTTTTATTTACTGGATTGCTTCGTCATTTCATTCCTCGCAATGACAACGTTTCTAGGAAATTAGTATTGTGTCGCCTGTGGACTTGCGTCTTTGCCATAATCATTTTTTTGCACTACTAGCACCTTTGTCATTCCGGTGCTTGACACCGGAATCTAGGTGAGTATGTTGCGCCGAATGGCGCACTGCTTTTTTGTTATATCAGTTGATGTAAATCATCATATAAATCACGCCATTCTGGATTATATTTTTCTATTAAATCTTTCTTCCAATTCCTTTTCCATTCTTTCAGACGTTTTTCGTGCCTTATCGCATCATGCACGTCTGTAAAGCGTTCAAAATACACCAACTTGCATACGTCGTATTTACTGGTGAGCCCCGGCGTTAAATGGTTCTTATGTTCATATATGCGTTGTGGTAAATTGCTGGTAAAGCCAATATAGAGCGTGCCATTTGTGCCACTGGCCAAGATATAAACGTAATAGTATTTTTGTAATCCGTACATGTATAAATCGGTATTTGCTGTGCAAATAAGATTACACCACCTGGATTCCGTGGTCAAGCCACGGAATGACAAGAAAGTAGTGCGCCATTTGGCGCACAAGTTTATACACTGGATTGCTTCACTACGTTCGCAATGACAAGGGTGCAAAGACGCAAGTCCGCAGGCGACACATGTTTTTAAGTTCTATATTCTAAAACTTATCACTATATCACTGTATCGCTCTCTCACTATATTGCTGCCTAGAACAGTGAAATCAGGCAGATGCCCAGACCGGCGGCGATGATTGCGCCCAATGTCAATGGCCAGAAGTACTTTTTTACGATTGTGTTTGCGCGTTCTTGGAATCGCCACAACAGATACCCGACAATGGCAAAACGGCCCGTGCGGAATATTGCCGACACGGCCAAGAACAACAGAATTGGATAGCCGATAAAGCCCAACCAGATTGCCAGCAATTTATACGGTATTGGTGTTACCGCGGTCAGCACGATAATCAATATGCCGTACCGTGAAAACATTGGCTTGATGGCCGTTTCTATCAATTCTGGGTTTGAAAATGTCGTTATCAGCCACATGCCAACCGAATCATACAGCCATGCCCCAATCATATATGCAATCGCGCCGCCGACAATAGAGCCCAATGCCGCCGCCAATGTGATGGGCAGGGCGCGTTTTTTGTTTGCAATAATGGGTGGGGTCATAAAAACCTCTGGCGGGACAAACAGAAATATAGATTCACAGATGGTCAGATAGAACACAATCCACGCGTATGCGGGACTTTCGGATTTTTTAAGAATATATTCGGCAAATTTCATTGTTTTTCCCCGTGTTTAGCAAAATTTTCTTGATTGTAAATGAATATCGGCTACATTACAATCAGATAATGATACAGGGGTGATTTTTATGCCAAGAAAACAGATGCCTAATAATTCTAATCGCGCGGGTCGCGTCGCGTCCAAGGTTCAGACGCTGGTTGCGGAAATTTTGCGTGATAATTACAGCGATGATAAAATCCTGTCGGGGGTGTCGCTGGTCGGGGCGGTTGCGCATGGCGGGTTACAGTTTGTGCGCCTGTTTTACTATTCCCGTGATGAAAACATTCCCGCGGTTCAGAAACGCTTGGACGCGATTACCCGTATGGTACGTTTTGAACTGGCGGCGCGTATGAACCAGAAATATGTACCAGAAATCAAATTTGAATATGACGACACATTGGAACGTGCATCGCGAATTGATGCGCTGTTGGAAAATCTGTAAAAATGTCGCCCTTGGGCAACATTTTTAGAGAGCAAAGCGCAGAGAGCAGAGAGCAATGAATGTGTCCGCCGATGGCGGACACATTTTTTACTGGATTGCTACGGCTGCGCTCGCAATAACAAATGTAATATGAAAAAAATACGGTTGAAAACCGAAATGTACTGGTGTATCATTGCCGCATGCATCAAAAAAATATCAGAAACTTTGCAATCGTTGCACATATTGACCACGGCAAATCCACATTGTCAGACCGCCTGATTGAATACACGGGTGGTTTGCAATCGCGCGAGATGAAGGCCCAGGTCTTGGATTCCATGGACATTGAACGCGAACGTGGTATTACCATCAAGGCCCAAACGGTGCGTCTGAACTATCATGCGCGCGATGGGCAAACGTATCAATTAAACCTGATGGATACGCCGGGGCACGTGGACTTTTCTTATGAGGTATCGCGCAGTTTGGCCGCGTGCGAGGGGGCGTTGATTTTGGTTGATGCAACCCAAGGGGTTCAAGCCCAGACGCTGGCAAATGCATATTTGGCGTTGGACAACGATTTGGAAATGTTGCCGGTGCTGAACAAAATTGACCTGCCGTCCAGTGATGTTGATGGCACGCGCCAACAGATTGCAGATGCGATTGGATTGGACGCGACGAATGCCGTATGTGTGTCTGGGAAAACTGGCGCGGGTGTTCCTGAGTTATTGGAAGAAATCGTTCATAAATTGCCCGCCCCACATGGAAATGAAAATGCGCCGACACGTGCGCTGTTGGTGGATTCGTGGTATGATTCTTATCTGGGGGTTGTGGTTTTGGTGCGCGTGGTTGATGGCAAATTATCACGCGGGCAGAAAATCAGATTTTTGGTCACGGGGGCAGAATACACGATTGAAAAAATCGGTTACTTTACGCCCAAGATGGTTGATACAGATGCGCTGAATACCGGTGAAATTGGATTTATTATCACGGGGATGAAGACCATTCATGATTGCAAGGTTGGCGACACAATCGCCGATGCCAAGGTTGCAGATGTCGCGGGTGCTGAACCGTTGCCGGGGTTCAAACCGTCTGTGCCGGTGGTGTTTTCGTCATTCTTTCCAGTTGCGGCGGACGATTACCCGACGTTGCGCGACAGTGCGGAAAAGTTGGCGTTAAATGACGCGTCATTTATGTTTACAACTGAAAAGTCATCTGCGCTGGGGTTTGGATTGCGCTGTGGGTTCTTGGGGTTGCTGCACATGGAAATTATCAGTGAACGATTGTCCCGTGAATTTAATCTGTCGCTGATAAACACCGTGCCCAGTGTGCTGTACAAGGTTTATATGCGTGACGGCAGTGTGATTGATTTGGAAAATCCCGCCGATATGCCAGATGTGACAAAAATTCAATCTATCGAAGAACCATGGGTTCGTGCAACGATTATGATGCCGGACAAATACATGGGGGGGATTATGTCGCTGTGTGCGGAACGTCGCGGTGTCCAGGAAAATGTGTCTTATGTTGGAAATCGCGCGGTCTTGGTGTACCAGTTGCCGCTGGCGGAAATTGTGTTTGATTTTTACGACAGGGTGAAATCTATATCGTCGGGGTACGCATCATTTGACTATGTGGTCAATGGGTATCAGCCGTCTGATTTGGTCAAGGTTTCGATTCTGGTCAATGATGAAAATGTCGAACCGTTATCGTTTATGTGCCATCGCATGTTCGCAGAACGTCGCGGTCGCCAAATTGTGGAAAAACTGAAAGACCTGATACCGCGTCATCAGTTCAAAATTCCATTGCAGGCGGCCATTGGTGGCAAAATTATTGCGCGCGAAACAATCGCTGCATATCGCAAAGATGTTACGGCGAAATGTTACGGCGGGGACATCACCCGCAAACGCAAACTGTTGGAGAAGCAGAAAGAGGGGAAAAAACGTATGCGCACCTTTGGGAATGTTGAAATTCCACAAAGCGCGTTTATCAATGCACTGAAAGTATCGTAATAAAACTAAAAAAAGGAGTCCCACGATGCTGATTGACAGAATAAAATATTTGCTGAATACAGACAGGGCTACGCGCCGTGCTGATAAAAACGAATATAATTTATTGTTTGAAAAATATATCAAAACGTTTGATACGGAACAAAATGCGTATGACCATATGACGGTTACGCGCGTGTATGAGAAGAACAAGCCACAGATGGCCGACTGTGCGTGTCGGATAGAGGTTACTGACCGCAAGACAGGTCAAATACGCGCCGTTCATGATTGTGTATTTTTCAATCGCAGTGGTTGTGGTCGCATTTATTGCCCACAGTATGACAATATGAAAAAATGGACGGATGCCCGTGCGGCACGCGCCGAATATGCACAGGCGTTACAACGTTTTTGGTCTGATAAAATGAAGTTGCGCGAAACCAAGGGCAAATAATATGTTGAAACAAAAAATTAAATACTTTTTTACAACCAGTGCGGCGCAGCGTCGTGCGGATCGCCAGCGCTATCGTGAATTGCAACAATATTTCGCAGAACTGAATGCACGTGTGCAACGTTCGTGGTATCAAATCAGTATTGATGTTCCGGCAAATGTCGATATTCGCAAGATAGGCGATTGGTGCATGAAAAGCCGTAATCTGACGTCTGATGATTTGCCATCAGTGTCGCGTTTGTTCAGTTATAATTTTGCATGCAAATACTTTGATGAAAATGCGTGCTGTGGCAATCGTGGGTGTGCGATGTATGCAAAAAATAAACAGCACTTTGATATACTGGCCCAACGTAATTTTGTACGTGACCGTGTGGAATCGTACTGGCGTGATATTTATACTAAATCCCGTTAAAGACAAAAGGGGAAAATTATGTTGTTAGATGCAATAAAATATTGGTTAAAAACAGACCGCCAAACCCGCGCGGCGGACAGGGCACAGTACAAGCAACTGAAACGTATGTGTAACCAGAAAGGCAAAGATGTTACAAACGCCATGTGTGCCGCCATGCGTGTGGGCAGTTGTTTCTGGATTGAGGCAGATGAAACAGACGACGATATTGGATTCTTTGTTCCAGAAAAAGCGTACACAGAATTTTGTCCGCAGTTTGATGAAATGCATCGTTGTACATGTACAAATTGTCGTTCGTATAAATTGAATAAAAATTTCTTTGATGCGCGCGATGATTATGCACAGGCGTATAAGGCGAAATGCAAATTTTGGCATCATGTGTACCAGCGTGAGTTAGCCCAAAAAGCAAAATAATTGTGGGTGGTTTTGTTATGCTGTCACAAAAGGTAAAATATTATTTGAAAGCGTCGCCCGCGGTACGTGCGGCCGATGCCGCGCAGTGCGCACCGATTGCGCGTGCGTATGTTGCATCTGATACAAAACGTCGTATAGCATTGAACAGGATTTCATGGTTGTTGTCGTGTGATGATAATGTTGCAAATGGAATTAGTTGCATAAAACAGGTTCTGTTTCGTGAATATTATTGTCCGTATTTTTCGCATGACGTTCCGTGCATGCGCACAATGTGTCCGATGAATACTATGAACCATGACTATGTCGCGTGCAACCAAGAATACAAACAGGCGCGTCAAAAACTGGACGAATTTTGGGCAGAAAAATATAAAAAGGTAAAATAAAGATATGTTTGCAAAAATTAAATACTTGTTAAATACGACGGCCGCACAGCGTGCGGCGGATCGCGCTGAATATGATGCACTGAATTGCCAGTGCGATAAACTGTATCATGCACGTGAATTGGCATATGATGAAATTTGTGCGGTGGCACAACCTGATGCGGACTTGTGGGATATTTTGGCGTGTGTAAAGCAACAGCGTGTGGAATTTTATGAACGTACGCAGTTCTGGCATCAAGAAGAATGCGATTGCTTTTCGTCGTTGCATCCGTGCAAACATAGTTCTTGTCCAAAACTGTTGGCAAACCATTTGTATGTGTCACGCAACAACGATTACAAAAATGCATTGAATAAATTGAACAATTTCTGGTCTGAAAAATACAAACGGGTGAAATAATATGTTTGAAAAAATTAAATATTACATTAAAACTACGTCGGCACAGCGTGCGTTGTATGCGGCAGAATATAACGAATTAGCGCGTCGTGCGCGTGGTGCAAAACGTGAAATGGATTCAGCATATGATGCGCTGGTCGGGGACGTGCCGGTTGACAGATCGTTTTATTCTGTACATGCGTGTATGAAGGTTATGGAAATTCCACAGGTGTCTTTGGCTGATGTTTTTACTTCGTATCCATGCAGTTCTGTGGTTTTGCGTGATCAATGTTGGTATTATCAACCGTTGCGTCCATGTGGTCAACGTGCATGTAAATATCATGCAAAGAATCAGGATTATTTTGTTAAACGCGATATTTATCGTGCGGCGTGCGCGGTGCGGGACAGTTACTGGCCAAACCTGTATGCAAAAATCAAATAAGTTTATGGACAGGTAAAAACAGAATAGGGGGCGCAAATGGCACATCAGTTCTTTTTTAATCCGTTTATTTTGGACAATTTGCCTGCGCCCAGTACTGGATTTGATGTTGTTCAGGATCTGTCTGAACCGCGCCTGCGTATGTATATTACCAGCCGTGGGGTAAAAACGTTCTTTGTTCGTCATCGCAGTCACGGTCGTGACAAGCGTATAATTATTGGCAAATACCCTGATATGGATATCGAAGATGCGCGTGCCGCGGTGGCGGACGCGTTGGCACGTGCCGATGCCCCCAAAAATACCAAGCGTCGTAAAATCACATTCAAGAAATTTGTTGATTTATATATGACGGCGCGTGTGCGTCGGGTGGCGGCGTCGCGTGAAAAATTGGCGCGCTCTATCAATCTGCATCTGGCGGGATTGTTTGATAAAAATGTTGCCGATATAACGCGCGATGATTGTGTCGCGGTGATTGATGGCATACGTGGCACGGCCATTCGTGGACGCATGCAAGAATTATTACAGAGCATGTTTTCATACGCCTGTGATGCGGGCTATGCCGCCACCAATCCGATTGACGATTTACCAAAGGTTGTGCAGACGCGCCGCGTTCGGCCACTGACCCGTACCAGTTTTTATCGATTGATGCGCGCGATTAAATCGGTCAAATCGCAGAATATGCGTGCGGCGTTTTTTATGTTGGTCTATGGTTTTGCGCCGAAATCACAAATCTTTGCAATGCAGTGGCGCGATTTGGATTTCAACCACGATACGTGGTGCGAGCGTCCGTTGTCCGATGCGGCGGTTGTGTTATTACAAGATTTGCCCCAGAATGGTCGTTGGGTTTTTGCGGGGCGTGGGCGTGGGCATCTGACCGATCCGCGACGTGCGTGGCGTGCGGTTGCCGCGGCGGCGGGCGTGCCGAATTTAACGATGGATGACGTGAACAAATTCTTGATGCGACAACTGGTTTGGGCGTCTGACCGCGAAGATTTACGCACTAATATGAATAACCTGTTGACGGAATTGATGGCATAATCACACAAAATTGCATTTGTCAAGGTGTTGTTAGCGTTTGTTATAATTTCTTGACACTGGCGTTGTAAAATGATAGTTTTAAGTAATGACGTCCCAGAGTGGACAACAAATTTAACCGAAACAAAGGATAAAAAATGACAACTTTTGAAAAAGTAAAGAAAATCGTAGCTGAAAAACTGAATGTAAAGGAAGATACGATTACCGAAGCTTCTACATTCGTTAACGATTTGGGTGCTGATTCTTTGGACGTTGTAGAATTCGTTATGGAAGTTGAAAAAGAATTTGATATCACAATCCCAGACGAAGAAGCTGCGAAATTGAATACAGTTGGTGATGCTGTCAAATATATTGAAGCGCACCAGAAATAATCCTGTGTTTCTGTGATTAAATCCGTCGGGCAATTTGCCGGCGGATTTTTTTTACTGTATTTTGTCGTATAAACGGTCTATGATATGGGGGCACAAAAGGTTAAACTCTGACAAAGGAACAAGTATGAGAAGAGTAGTTATTACCGGTATGGGTATTGTTTCGCCGGTTGGCACAGGAATTGAATACGCATGGAAAAATGTTGTTGCGGGTAATTCTGGTATTCGCAAGATTGATACATTTGATGCGTCTGATTTGGCAACACAGATTGCGGGTATTCCCGTGCGTGGGACGGACGCCGGCCAGTATAATCCAGAGGCCGTATTAGAACCGCGCGAAATGCGCAAGATGGACAAGTCCATTATGTACGGCGTTGTTGCCGCGGACGAGGCGTTGCGTGATGCGGCCCTGATTGATTATGATGGCGACAAGGAAAGGTTTGGTGTTTCCATTGGTGCGGGCATCGGTGGTTTGACATCTATATATGAAAACTGTTTGGAATTGTTTAACGGTGGCCCACGTCGCATCAGCCCGTTCTTTATTCCAAAATCCATTATCAATATGACCGCGGGTCATGTTTCCATCAAGTATGGATTAAAAGGGCCAAACTTGGCGGTGGTGACTGCGTGCGCAACGGGGGCTCACTCGATTGGCGAAGCGGCCCGACTGATTCAACACGGTGATGCGGACATTATGGTTGCCGGTGGTACCGAAGGGGCGATTGATAAAATCGGTATCGCGGGATTTAACGCGATGAAGGCGTTGTCGACCCGTAATGATAATCCGACCGCGGCATCGCGCCCATGGGACAAAGACCGTGATGGTTTTGTTATGTCCGAAGGGGCGGGCGTTCTGATTCTGGAAGAATACGAACATGCCGTCGCACGTGGTGCAAAGATTTATGCAGAAGTTGCAGGTTACGGTCTGTCGGGTGATGCGTATCATATCACAGCCCCCGCCCCAGATGGCGAGGGTGGATTCCGCGCAATGCGTGCGGCATTGAATGATGCGGGGTTGACACCGGCTGATGTTGATTACGTCAACGCGCACGGTACATCAACCGGTCTGGGCGATGTGGGCGAATTGGCTGCGGTTAAAAAGATGTTTGCGGGCGTTCCTGTATCAATGTCATCAACAAAGTCCGTGACAGGTCACCTGTTGGGGGCGGCCGGCGCGGTCGAGGCGATATTCTGCGCATTGGCGATTCGTGATGGTGTTGTACCACCAACAATCAATCTGGAAAATCCAGAAGAATCCGTTGGCGATTTTGATTTAGTACCAAACGTTGCCAAGCACCGCAAGGTTGACGTCACCGTCAGCAACAGTTTCGGATTTGGCGGCACAAACGCCAGCTTGGTCTTGAAACGGGTGAAATAAAACACGGGGCATTTGCCCCGTATTTTTTAGAGCATAGAGAATAGAGCATAGAGAATAGAGCATAGAGAATAGAGCATAGAGAATAGAGCATAGAGAATAGAGCATAGAGAATAGATTCGTGCAAAACAAAAAACACCACAAAAGTGGTGTCTTTTATTTTGGTCGGAGTGACTGGGTTGTAATTCCCACCGCTATGCGGCGGGCCATTTCGTTTGACCTGCGGCCTGCACGCAACCTGCGGTTTCACTTCGCGCTGGCGCGCTGCGTTACGAACCAAACATTATTTCATAATGTGTGGTCGAACTGCGTAATTCCGACCACAAAAAATACCATGCTGGTCGCATGGCATATTTTTCTGGTCGGAGTGACTGGGTTCGAACCAGCGACCTCTACGTCCCGAACGTAGCGCTCTACCAGGCTGAGCTACACTCCGAAAACGACTGCGTTTTATAGAACGGTGCAGATTATGCACTGAATGTGCCTAAAAAGCAACAGTTTTTATTTCGCTTTTATACTTGTAAATGTCAAAAATTTTGCCATATTTTATCAGGTATCAAAGAAAGGGAAAAAATATGTTTGCTTTACGTTTTTTGTCAAAGGACAAATTCGACAGCTATGAGGATTATCGCAAAAATGCTGTCCCGCATGTCCCTGATAATTTTAATTTTGCTTATGATGTAATTGATGTTTTGGCCGCCGAAGATCCGGACAAGGTTGCGTTGTTGTGGACAAATGATTTGGGTGAAAAAAAGACGTTCACTTTTCGTGATTTGTCGTTGATGTCTAATTCGGTTGCAAATTTCTTGACGTCGCGTGGTTTGAAAAAAGGTGACACGGCGTTGTTATTTATGCGTCGTCGCTGGGAATACTGGATTTTGATGATGGCCATGCACAAGGTGGGGGCGGTTCCAATTCCATCAACCAACCAATTAAAGGCCGAAGATATCAAGTATCGTATTGATACGGCGGGTGTTGGTACAATTATCGCATTTGATGATGGCACTGTTATGGGTGAAATAAAGACTGCAATCGGTGATTCTGCGGTGCAGTTGATTTCAAATGATGAAATTGCACGCGCTGTTACGACAGAGTCAACAGAGTTTGCGCGCGTACCAAATAAAAACAGTGACACAATGGTAATTTATTTTACCAGCGGCACAACCGATTTGCCAAAGATGGTTGCGCACGATTATACATACCCATTGGGACATATTAATACGGCCGTATTTTGGCAGCGTTTGCGTGATGGCGATATTCATTTGACGGTGTCTGAATCCGGTTGGGCTAAATGTTCATGGGGCAAGATGTACGGTCAATGGATGGCGGGTGCGGTTGTGTTCGTGTATGACTATTCGGGAATTGCCACGGCGCATGATTTGCTGACGGCGATGTTTGAAAATCACGTGACGTCATTCTGCGCGCCACCAACCGCGTACAAGATGTTGATACATGGTGACTTGTCCAAATATGATTTGTCGTCGTTGAACAAAGTTGACATTGCTGGCGAGGCACTGAATCCAGAGGTGTACTATAAATTCTTGGAACAGACGGGAATTAAACTGCGCGAAGGGTTTGGCCAGACCGAAACGTGCGTTATGTTGTTCACAAATGAATGGATTGAGCCAAAACCAGGTAGTATGGGTATGCCCGCCGCCGGTTGGGATATTCAGTTGTTGGACGAACGTGGCCGCCCCGTGCCAGACGACACCGTGGGTGAAATCTGTGTTTCGTTAAAGAATGGCAAACCATTGGGATTGTTCAAGGGGTATCACAACGCAGAAAAACTGACTGCGTCAGTATTCCGTGATGGGGTCTATCACACGGGTGACGTTGCGTATCGTGATTCAGATGGTTATTTCTGGTTTGTGGGACGCAATGACGATTTGATTAAAACGTCTGGTTATCGTGTCAGCCCGTTCGAGGTTGAATCAGTTCTGATTGAACATCCCGCCGTGCGCGAGGTTGCTGTCACCGGTATTCCCGATGCATCGCGTGGTATGGCGGTCAAGGCGACGATTGTGCTGAACAAATATTTCCAGCCAACGGAATTTTTGAAGGGGCAACTGCAACAGCATGTTCGTAATCGCACCGCACCGTACAAGTGCCCACGTGTGATTGAATTTGTTGACAGTTTGCCGATGACCATCAGTGGTAAAATTAAACGCGCACTGATACGTACGATTGACAGTACGAAGAACACATTGATTGACCCAATCAAGACCACTATTTTGGGCAAGGACGAAGAAAAATAGCGGATGCGTAATGAAACGAACCAGACGACGTTGTTTTAATGACTTGACGAAAATGGGGTTGACGATTGCTGCGCTGGTAATCGTTGGGTGTGTGTATTCGTTTGGTATAAAGTCACCGATTCGCAATGCCACAACGTTTACGTTGGCGCGCGGTGCGTCGGTGTCGTCGGTTGCGGCATCACTGTATGCCGATGGTTTGATTTCGTCGCCTGATGCGTTCAAGTTTGCGGTGCGTATGCATGGTGGCAAAATTCAGTCGGGGCGTTATGACATTCCGCGCCGCACCAGTGTGTGGCGTATGGCGCACATGTTTGCAACGGGTGATGTTGCAGCCACCGTCGTTGTTATACCAGAGGGGCTGACCATCAAACAAATCAAACAACTGTTGCTGACACAATCCGATTTGTCGGGCGGTGTTGAATGCGGGGCAGGGCGCAGTGACGCCGTATGCGATTTGCATGATGGCGATATATTCCCCGATTCATACCGTGTGGCAACCGGAACGTCGCGATTGGCGGTGCTGGAACTGGCGCGCAAGAAAATGTCCGGAATCGAAGATGCCTGGGCGCGCGCGGGGCGCATAATGCCGCCGGTGTTGCGCAGTTGGAACGATGTTGTGACATTGGCGTCGATTGTCCAGAAAGAAACCCCACGCGAATCGGAAATGCCGATTGTGGCCAGTGTGTATTTGAATCGCCTGCACAAAAATATGCGGTTGCAGGCCGATCCGACCGTGGTCTATGCACTGACAAATGGGTTGGGTGATATGCAGGGCGCGGCATTGCTGCGTGGGCATTTGCGCGTGGACAGTCCGTATAATACATATACCCATGGCGGTCTGCCGCCGGCACCGATTGCCAATGTTGGTCAGGCGGCGATTCGTGCCGTATTGCGTCCGGCGGACACTAACTATCTGTATTTTGTCGCAGATGGACGTGGTGGACACAAATTTGCAAATTCATATGATGAACATATTCGAAATCATGCCGACTGGCGCGCGATAAAAAAATTGCGCAATGGACAGTAGAAATACCGTCATTCATTAAATTTTTTAATGAATTTAATGCCGCATATTCATTTGTGAAATAATAAACAAAACGCCCAGAAATCTGGGCGTTTTTTCAATGTATTGTGAATCTTTTCCGAATCGCGAACGCGCGTATTATAGCATATTTTTGGGGTGGGTGCAAAAATCTTTGCGGTTGAATATGGGTATATATTCAGGGTACAATATGGGCAACTAGACAACCAAATCTAGTGTTCTTTTAACAAAAGGGAAAGGATATATGATGAAAAAATTAGCTTTAACTTCCTTGATGGCTGTATTCGCTGTTTCTGCGGCGTCTGCTGCGGCGATAAACGATAATCCGTTGTATCGTCCTATGCAGGGTCAGGCATACAGTGTAACTGGGTTGGAATCTCATTCCAAATCAACCAGTGATTGGGTTGCCACCGAAGAATTGGCTTATGGTGTTACAGATAAATTAGCAGTTGGTATGGAATTGTCTGCATCGCAGAGCAACTGGTTCGACCAGTCTGGCATTGATACATTTGGTATCGGCGCAAACTATCGCGTATTTGAACAGAACGGTTGGGCTGTTGATGTGATGGGTTCTTATGGTCTGTATGATGTTCTGCCATATGGTGGTTCATTCTTGGACAAAGACGCAACAGTTTACCAGTGGACAGTTGGTGCACAGGTTGGCAAAGATTTTGGCAAACTGACATTGGCTGGTCACGTTGCTATGGACTATGTCAACAGCGAATCCTTTAACTGGAACGACGATGGCATTCATCAGGTTCGTTTGGGCTTGGATGGATTCTTGGCACTGGACGACAACTGGGCATTGGTTGGCGGTGTTGAATACACCGGTATCGCCGATGACGAACTGCCAAATGGTACAAAGGTTACTAATGCCGGTACATGGACAGGCACAGTTGGCGTGAACTATAACTTCTGCGACAACACATTTGTTGGTGCATATGTTGGACGTGAAATGTCCCACACTGGTGCTGGCGAATGGTCAACAGATGCTGGTTTCGCATTTGGTGCTAAATTCGGTGCACAGTTCTAATAATTTGATTGGAACGATATGGGCCCGCGCAAATTGCGCGGGCCCGTTGTTTTTGAATTTCGTCCTGTTGTGTGGCTGGCGGCATTGGCGATACCATTATGACCAAGATGGTCAGATTGCGCGCTTTTTGGGGAATCGTGTTGATAATCGGCATATGTGCGGCATCGCGCGCCGATGTCGGCGACGTCAGTCGTATTGTAAAGTCCGGTGAATTTTCAGCGCATTTTGGTACGGCCTTTGTTACAGGTCAGACACGCGACGGGCATTCGCAAACCGATTTTTCCGCCGGTCGCATACATGAAACCAGTTTGACATTGGATTACAGTCCGAATGATTATTTTACCGTGCAGTTCAGTACGGACAATGATTATTCCGATATGCAGGTGGGCGCACTGTATAAAATATGGACAACCCCACCATTAAAGTTCGAGGCCGGCGTGGCATACGGCCCCGCGTGGACAAAGCGTGCGGCCGATGGTGTGCGGTATGGTCGTAATAATGTAACATTTGATATGCGCTTGCATGGTGTGCAGTGGGGGCGCACACAGTGGTCGGTCAAGGTTTCACCGCAATTTGTTATGGATGATGACGGAAATTTCTGGAATATCAAAATTTCACCACAAATTATGTACTACTTTTTTCAAAACATAGCCGCCATTTTAGGGCTCGACTATGATTTCTTGCAGATTTCGCGCCCAACAACAATATATAACCGTTCGCTCAGTGCCGAGGCCGTATATAATCTGTCGGATGCTGCATCGGTCAATCCGTATGTCAAATACCATTTTGAAACCAAGGATGCTGACAATAATTTAATGGACTATGATGACTATTGGAAACTGGGTGTCAGTTTTTCTGTTAAATTCTAATTTTTGCCGTATTATTTCTTTGTCTAGCAACTTGTTTGTACTAACTGTGTTTTTGTCATTTAATAAAATTCTGTCAGCCCTTAAAATCAGGCGTTTTTTCAATGTTTGTTAAACAATATTTCTTGACAATTCGGGGCGGGGTGGTTATAGTGTACTGGCTTTCCGTGTAAACAAGGAAAGAGAAAAACACAGAAAACTGCGACATTTAGCAGGTTTATAATCAACGGCGTGCCGTTGAAATAAATCTGGTGGCAGGTTTTGTGCAGACCAAAAAAGCAAGAACAAACAAAGAGATTTTGAATGCCAACAGTAAATCAACTGATTCGGAAACCTCGTAAAAAGGTCGTTGTGAAATCCACAGCTCCTGATATGATGGAAGCTCCGCAAAAGCGTGGTGTTTGCACACGTGTGTACACAACCACACCTAAGAAACCTAACTCGGCGCAACGTAAGGTTGCACGTGTAAAATTGGCCAATGGTCGCGAAGTAACCGCGTACATTCCTGGCGAAGGTCACAATTTGCAGGAACACAGCGTTGTTATGATTCGTGGCGGTCGTGTAAAGGACTTGCCTGGTGTTAAATACCACATTATCCGTGGTGTTCTGGATACCAAGGGTGTTGACAGCCGCAAGCAGGGTCGTTCCTTGTACGGTGCCAAGGCCGGCAAATAATTAGATAAAACTAACCAAAAACACGCGGGGCAACCGGCGTGAGTAATCTGTGAAAGGCACAGACGAAGAAATAAAAGGAAATATAAAATGTCAAGACGTAAAAGTGCAGCGAAACGTGAAATTCTGCCAGATTCCAAGTACAATAATCTGGTTGTTGCAAAATGTATCAATGTAGTTATGTGGGACGGCAAGAAAGAAGTTGCCGAAAATATCGTTTACGGTGCATTAGAAAAACTAAAAAAAGTCGCAAAAGACGGTGATGAATTGGCTGCTTTCTTGGAAGCCGTAGATGCGTTGAAACCATCCGTAGAAGTCAAGGGCCGTCGTGTTGGCGGTGCGACATATCAGGTTCCAGTAGAGGTTCGTCCTGTACGTCAGCAGACATTGGCGTTGCGTTGGTTGGTTATGTTCGCGCGCAAACGTGGCGAACGCGCAATGGAAGATCGCTTGTTCGGCGAATTGCGTGATGCTTTGTCCGGTCAGGGTGGGGCGTTCAAGAAAAAGATTGATACCCACAAGATGGCAGAAGCCAATAAGGCATTTGCTCATTTCCGCTGGTAATTATATCGGAATAAACACAATCGGATTAAACACAAGACAAAGAAATAAGGAAAGAATCTATGTCAGTCGGAAAAACCGCTCCTTTACATATGTACCGCAATATCGGCATTATGGCCCATATTGACGCGGGTAAAACAACAACATCAGAACGTATTCTTTTCTATACAGGCAAAACATATAAAATCGGCGAAGTTCACGATGGTGGCGCGACGATGGACTGGATGGAACAGGAACAAGAACGTGGTATTACAATTACATCTGCGGCAACAACATGCTTTTGGCGTGATCACCGTATCAATCTGATTGATACCCCAGGACACGTGGACTTTACAATGGAAGTAGAACGTTCCCTGCGTGTTTTGGACGGTGCTGTTGCAGTATTTGAATCCGTGTCCGGTGTTCAGCCCCAGACAGAAACAGTATGGCGTCAGGCAGACCGCTATAACGTTCCACGTATTTGCTTTATCAATAAAATGGATCGTATTGGTGGCAACTTCTTCCGCTGTGTTGATATGATTCGTGAACGTTTGGGTGCAAATCCATTGGTTATCAATTTCCCAATCGGTGCAGAATCTGATTTCCGCGGCGTTGTTGATGTCGTTGAAATGCGCGCCATTGTTTGGGAAGATGACTTGGGCAAAGACCCTCACATCAAACCAATTCCAGAAGAACTGCGCGAAAAAGCCGAAGAATTGCACAACAAACTGATTGAAGAAGTTGTGACATTGGACGACGACATTATGGAAGCGTACATGGAAGGTACAAAACCAGACGTCGCCACAATCAAAAAACTGATTCGCAAGGGTACAATCGCCCAGAACTTTAACCCAGTTCTGTGTGGTACAGCGTTCAAAAACAAGGGTGTTCAGCCACTGTTGGACGCGATTGTTGATTATTTGCCAAGCCCATTGGACGTTCCTGCTATCAAGGGGACAAAGATGGACAAAGAAACCGTTATCGAACGTCACCCAAGTGCAAACGAACCATTCGCGGCATTGGCGTTCAAGGTTGCAAATGACCCATTCGTTGGAAACCTGATGTTCATTCGTATTTACTCTGGTAAATTGACATCGGGATCATACATCTACAATTCTAACCGTGACAAACGTGAACGTGTTGGTCGTATGTTGTTGATGCACTCTAACCAGCGTGAAGAAATCAAAGAAGCATCGGCTGGTGATATTATCACATTGGTCGGTATGAAAGAAACAATCACTGGTGATACACTGTGTGACGAAGCGAATCCAATTATCTTGGAAAACATTCACGTTCCAGAACCAGTTATCAGTATTGCGGTTGAACCAAAGACCAAAGCCGACATTGAAAAGATGTCATTGGGCTTGCAGGCATTGGCCAAAGAAGATCCTTCGTTCCGCGTGTCGGTTGACGAAGAATCTGGTCAGACAATTTTGGCTGGTGTTGGCGAATTGCACTTGGAAATTTTGGTTGATCGTTTGCTGCGCGAGTTCAAGGTTGACGTCAACGTCGGCGAACCACGTATCGCATACCGTGAAACATTCCGCAAACCAGTTACCGAAGAATACACCCACAAGAAACAGTCGGGTGGTTCGGGTCAGTACGCACAGGTTAAAATCGAATTTGAACCATTGGAACCAGGCAAGGGTTACGAATTTGAAAACAAGATTGTCGGTGGTGCTATTCCAAAAGAATACATCCCTGGCGTTGAAAAGGGTTTGAAGATAGCCCAACAGACAGGTGTTCTGATTGGCTATCCGACAGTGGATTTCAAGGCAACGTTGGTTGATGGTAAATATCACGAAGTTGACTCCAACGTATTGTGCTTTGAAATTGCGGCGCGTGCTTGCTTCCGCGAAGCCATGAAAAAAGCATCGCCAAAGTTGCTGGAACCGATTATGAAGCTTTCGGTCAACACACCGGAAGAATACGTCGGTGACATTATCGGTGACTTGAACAGCCGCCGCGGACAAATCAATGGCATTGAAACTCAGTTTGGTAACCAGTTGATTTCTGCCTATGTTCCGTTGGCTAATCTGTTCGGATATGTCAAGACATTGCGTTCTTTGTCACAGGGGCGTGCAAATCCTTATATGGAACTGTCGCACTATGCCGAAGTACCGCAGAACGTCGCAGATGAGGTTATCAAAAAGCTGACGAAATAAAAAAATAAAAAAAGATTGTGATTTTTGATTTCTGGTTTATTATATAGGCGTGAAATCCAATAATAACCGGAAATCAAAGTCAGAAATCATTTAACAAGCCAAGCCTAAGGAGAAAAAACTATGGCAAAAGAAAAGTACGTAAGAACCAAACCGCATGTTAATGTTGGTACTATTGGTCACGTTGACCACGGTAAAACAACATTGACTGCTGCTATCGTTCATTACTATGGTGTCGGCGCCGATAAAGAAAAAGGCGTTGATAAAATCGATAACGCACCAGAAGAACGTGCGCGTGGTATTACAATCAACACTGCACACGTTGAATACGAAACAGAACACCGTCACTATGCACACGTTGACTGCCCAGGACACGCGGACTATGTTAAAAACATGATTACCGGCGCGGCCCAGATGGACGGTGCAATCTTGGTTGTTGCTGCAACAGACGGCCCAATGCCTCAGACACGTGAACACATCTTGTTGGCACGTCAGGTGGGTATTCCAAAAATCGTTGTTTATTTGAACAAATGCGATTTGGCGAACGATCCTGAACTGTTGGAATTGGTTGAAATGGAAATTCGTGAATTGTTGTCTGCAAACGACTTTGACGGCGACAAAGCACCTATTATTCGTGGTTCCGCTGTTTCCGCATTGGAAGGCAAGAACGACGGCTTGGGCAAAGAATCCATTGATGCATTGTTGAATGCTTTGGACGAATACATCCCACTGCCAGAACGTCCAGTTGACAAACCATTCTTGATGCCAATCGAAGACGTATTCTCGATCACAGGTCGTGGTACAGTGGTTACAGGCCGTATCGAATCTGGTACAGTCAAAGTTGGCGACGAATGCGAAATCGTTGGTTTGCGTCCAACACAGAAAACAACAGTTACCGGCGTAGAAATGTTCCGCAAGATGTTGGATCAAGGTGAAGCTGGTGATAACGTTGGTTTGCTGTTGCGTGGTACAAAGAAAGAAGATGTAGAACGCGGTCAGATTATCTGCAAACCAGGTTCTATTACACCACACACAGAATTTGAAGCCGAAGTTTATATCTTGACGAAAGAAGAAGGTGGACGTCACACAGCGTTCTTCAGCAACTATCGTCCTCAGTTCTACTTCAGCACAACAGACGTAACTGGTACAATCACATTGCCAGCAGACAAAGAAATGGTTCTGCCAGGCGATAACGTTCGTATCTCTGTGCAACTGATTGCACCTATTGCTATGAGCGAAGGCCGTCGCTTTGCTATCCGTGAAGGCGGACGCACAGTTGGCGCCGGTGTTGTATCAAAGATCAACAAATAACAACATAAACGGGTCGGTGTAACTGGATATACAAACGCCAGTGATTACCGGCCCGAACAAACATAAGGAAAACGAACAAATGGTACCTGCATCTAAAATTCGAATCAAATTGACAGCGTTTGATCATCGCGTATTGATGGACTCTGTTGATGAAATCGTAAAAACGGCAAAGCGCACAGGCGCAGACGTCGTTGGGCCAGTTCGCTTGCCAACATTGATTCAGAAATTTACAGTCAACCGTTCCCCACACGTCGATAAAAAATCGCGTGAACAATTCGAAATCCGCAATCACAAAGCGGTCGTCGATATTGTCAACCCAACCCCTCAGACAGTTGATGCCCTGATGAAGTTGGATTTGGCGTCTGGTGTTGATGTAAAAATTAAATTGTAAAAATTGAGTAAGTAAAATTGTTAGCGTCGGGTGTTTTGGATTCTGAACAAAAATACTTCGACCTACTGGCAAAATAAAAGGCAAAAAAATGAAACGTAGCGGATTAATAACAACAAAAATAGGAATGACGCGTCTGTATGATGATGCCGGCGCAGCGCACCCAGTAACAGTTCTGTCTGTGGGCGATTGTGCTGTCATTGGAAATCGCACGCAGGACAAGAACGGCTATGTCGCGAATATCTTGGGTATGCGCGAAGCCAAGGCAAAACATGTTGCAAAGCCACAGGCGGTTGCAGCGGAAAAAGCAGGGGTAAAGCCGTATCGCAAAGTGGTGGAATTCCGCGTATCGGACGAATGTGTTATCCCAGCAGGGACACAGTTGTCTGCGTCTCATTTTGTTGCCGGTCAATTCGTTGATGTCCAAGCGACAAGCAAGGGTAAGGGCTATCAAGGTGCGATGAAACGTCACAACTTTGGTGGTAAGGAAGCGACACACGGTGTTTTGAAAGCACATCGTTCATTGGGTGGTACTGGTATGCGTGAATGGCCAGGCCGCGTTCTGAAAGGCAAAAAGATGGCCGGTCAGATGGGCAATGAAACGGTTACTGTTCAGAACTTGAAGGTCTTTGGAACAGACGCAGCCGAAAACTTGATTTTCGTCGAAGGCGCAGTTCCAGGCGCAAACGGTACATTCGTTTTGGTTACCGATGCGGTTAAAAAAGAAAACAAAGATTTGCCAGTTCCAACTGCACAGACAAGCGCACCAGCAGCAGAAGTTGCCGCCGATGCAGCAGAAACAGTTGCGGAATAACAATGGGTCAACATTAAGGTGAATTAAAATGCAAATAGAAGTTATAAATTTTGATGGCAAAGCAGTTGGCAATGTTGAATTGGCCGACAGCATCTTTGGTTTGGACCCACGCGCAGACATCTTGCACAGAGTTGTTACTTGGCAGCGTGCAAATTCCCGTGCCGGCACACATGCAGTGAAAACTGTATCTGATGTCGAAGGCAGCGGTAAAAAAGCGTTCAAACAAAAGAAAACAGGTAACGCACGTCAGGGTGAAAAATACAATGTTCACATGCGTGGCGGTGGTGTTGTTCATGGCCCAGTCGTCCGTGATCACTCTATCGATTTGCCAAAGAAAATCCGTGCTTTGGGCTTGAAGATGGCATTGTCATCCAAGGTCAAAGATGGTGCTTTGGTTGTTATCGATTCTGAAAAATTGGCAAATGCAAAGACAGGTGCATTCGCAAAACAGTTGAAAAAACTGGGTTGGGATTCTGCATTGTTTGTTGGCGCAGATGCGTTGGACGAAAACTTCAAGAAATCTGCGGCGAACATCGCGAAAATCGATGCATTGCCGACGATTGGTTTGAATGTTTTGGACATCTTGAACCACGATAAATTGGTTTTGACGGCTGACGCAGTCAAAGCGGTAGAAGCAAGATTGGCATAATTTAATAAAAGGTCAATGAAATGGCAGAAAATAAAGCAGAAAAGAAAATCGTTGCGACCGCCGGTATTTATGATATACTGCGTCGTCCGATAATCTCGGAAAAGACAGCGAAACTGTCCGAGAGCAATGGTATTGCGTTCGAAATTGCTGCAAATGCAACCAAAGAAGATGTTGCACGCGCAGTTCAGGCGATTTACAATGTTAAACCAACCAAGGTCAACATTGTTGTTGCCAAGGGCAAGGTTAAATCCTTCCGTGGTCGCGCCAGCGGCACACAACGCACTGTAAAGAAAGCATATGTGTCTTTGCCAGCCGATGCAAAATTGGATTTGGCGGCAAACGCATAAGTAACAAAGAAAAATCGTCAGGGCAGATAATCTGAGAACAGTTCAGACGTTATTGCCCTGACAGAAACAAAGGTAAGAAAAAAATGGCATTAAAGCACTATAAGCCAATGACCCCGGGTACACGTGGTTTGACCCAGGTTGACCGCAGTGGTTTGCATCGCGGCGCGCCTGAAAAGGCATTGACTGTTGGTTTGAAATCCAAGGGTGGTCGTAACAACTTTGGTCACGTAACCGTTATGCACCAAGGTGGCGGTCACAAACGTAAATATCGTTTGATTGATTTCAATCGTAAAAAGACAGGTGTTCCAGCAACTGTTGTTCGCTTGGAATACGATCCTAACCGTACCGCATTCATCGCATTGATTGAATACAAAGATGGTGTTCGTTCTTATATCTTGGCACCACGTGATTTGAAGGTCGGTGATACTGTTATTTCTGGCATTCGTGAAGATATTAAACCAGGTAATGCGATGCCATTGAAGAATATGCCAATCGGTACTATTGTGCACAACGTTGAACTGAAACCAGGTGCGGGCGGCCAGTTGGCGCGTAGCGCGGGTTGCTATGCTCAGTTGATGGGTAAAGACGGTGTTTATGCACAGATTAAAATGAACAGCGGCGAATTGCGCAAAGTTCATTCCGATTGTATGGCCACAGTTGGCAGCGTTTCTAACCCAGATCAACGCAATGTCAATTTGGGCAAGGCCGGTCGCGCACGCTGGTTGGGTATCCGTCCATCTGTTCGCGGTATGGCGATGAACCCGAACGATCACCCAATGGGTGGTGGTAATGGTCATTCCAAGGGCCACGAACCTGTGTCGCGTACTGGTATTCCAGCCAAGGGATATCGTACCCGCAGCAACAAACGTACTGCAAAGATGATTATCCGCAGCAGACATTTGGCAAAGAAGAAATAATAAATAGCCCTGCATCTATATGGTGCAGGGGACATAAGAAAAACGGAGTAATTGATGTCTCGTTCAGTTTGGAAAGGTCCTTATGTTCACCCATCTGTCTTGAAAAAGACCGCGGCGGCGAACGAAAAAGATGACCGTAAACCAATTAAAACTTGGTCTCGTGGCAGCACAATCGTGCCACCAATGGTTGGGCTGACTTTTGAAGTTCACAATGGTAATAAATTTATTCCAGTTTCAATCGTAGAAGATATGATTGGTCATAAATTGGGTGAATTTGCGCCAACACGTACGTTCAAAGGTCATGCGGCAAATAAAAAGGCCGCGGCAGCCAAGAAATAATGATTTCTATATGGAATCCGCAAGAATAATAAGGTTATAGTTATGACAACAGCAAGATATGGAATTAAAGATAATCAGGTTCGCGCATTCAACAAAATGATCCGCGTCAGCCACCAGAAACTGAATCTGGTTTGTGACACTGTTCGTGGTTTGCCTGTTGAACGTGCAATCGATGTCTTGAAATTTTCGAAGAAACGCGTATCTGACGAAGTTTTGAAAACTTTGATTTCCGCGATTGCAAATGCAGAACACAACAAAAATCTGTCGGCAGATTCTCTGTACGTCAAAGAAATTTGGTGTGGTAAAGCGTTGACAATGAAACGTATCATGGCCGGCCCACGTGGCAGCGCACGTCCGATTTTGAAACCATTTTCAAATCTGACAATCGTTTTGGAATCAGGTACAGCACCTGCGAAAAAAACAGCAGAAAAAACTGCAAAGAAAGCAAAATAATAAAACCGTGGCACGTGGTATGGGGCAACCCTGAATAAAACCTATATGGTTTCAAGAACACTTGCCACAAACTAAGGAAAACAAAAGATGGGACAGAAAGTATCACCAATCTCGTTGCGCGAATTTATCAACAAGATTACTGACTCGCGCTGGATGGCTGGCAAAAAGGACTATGCGAACCTGTTGGCCGAAGATATCAAAATTCGCAAATTTATCGAAAAGAAGTTGAAGAAAGCCGGTTTGGCCAAGGTTGTTATTGAACGCTTTGCCAAGAAAGTTGTTGTGACAATTCACACATCTCGTCCGGGTATGATTATCGGTAAAAATGGTGCTGATATCGAAACATTGCGTAATGATATCAAAAAATTGGTCAAGAATGATCAGGTCGTCGTAAATATTTACGAAGTTCGTCGTCCAGATCTGAATGCCCAGTTGGTTGCGCAGAATATTGCACAGCAAATCGAAGGTCGTGTTTCCTTTAAGCGTGCAATGAAAAAGGCGGTTCAAAACGCCCAGAAAGCAGGTGCACAGGGTATCAAAGTTATGTGCAGCGGCCGTCTGAACGGTGCGGAAATTGCCCGCAGCGAACAAATCCGCGAAGGTCGTATTCCTCTGCACACATTGCGTGCTGATATTGACTATGCGTCAATTCAGGCGAAAACAACATACGGTGTTATCGGTGTGAAAGTTTGGATTTACACTGGGGACGTCGTAAATAAAGAAAAGCTGGCTTCTGAAATGGCACGCCCAACTGAATATGCCGGCAGCAGCGAAAAGAGAAACAAGTAATTTTTGCCGGCATCTATATGGTGTCGGGGAAAACAAAAATTAGCAAAAGCAATAAAAGGTAGTTTATTATGTTGATGCCAAATAAAACAAAGTTTCGCAAACAGCACAAAGGCCGTATTCACGGCGTCGCCAAAGGCGGCAGCGAACTGGCATTTGGTTCGTTTGGACTGAAAGCCATGACACCAGAACGCGTTACAGCGCGTCAGATCGAAGCGGCGCGTCGCGCCATCACACGTCACATGCGTCGTATGGGTAAACTGTGGATTCGCGTATTCCCAGACGTTCCTGTGACCAAGAAACCTGCCGAAGTCCGTATGGGTAAAGGTAAAGGTGCGGTTGAATATTGGATTTGCCGTGTTAAACCAGGTCGCATCATGTTCGAAGTTGACGGTGTAAAACCAGAAATCGCATATGAAGCGTTCGCGTTGGCGGCGGCGAAATTGCCAGTTAAAACCAAAATTGTTGAACGTAAAGCGAACTAAGTATAACCGCACACAAAAAGGTCAATGAAATGGCAGAAAAGAAAGTTGAAAAAGAATCTTTGACAGTCGAAGCATTGCAGAGCAAGCTGGCTGATTTGAAGAAAGAGCAAATGAACCAACGCTTTCAGCATGCGGCTGGTCAGTTGCCAAAATCGCATGTAATTCGTCAGACCCGTCGTGAAATCGCGCGCGTCAAGACAAAATTGAATGCGGACAAAAAATAAAAAATTGTCGATTTTTGTTGAGATTTCTAAAAAATTAGTTATCATATGCCGAAATCGGTAAAATAAAACCAAAGAATCAGTTGCTGTTTTGCGCGTTTTAGTGTAAAATTAGGCCCGCAAAACAAGCACTGGCAAATGTATAAGGACACAAGTTATGCCAAGACGTATACTGCAAGGAACAGTAAAAAGTACAGCAAACGACAAAACAGTTGTCGTCGAAGTGGAACGTCGTTTCCGTCACCCGCTGTATGGCAAGTTCGTAAAGCAGAACAAAAAGTACAAGGCGCACGATGAAAACAACGAATACAAGGTTGGTGACATCGTTGCGATCGAAGAACATCGTCCAATCTCCAAGACAAAATCTTGGGTGGTCAAGGGGCGCGTTGGCGTTTCCAAGGACGAAACGGTTGAGGTCGTTGACTAATACCGCCGGACAGGGTCTTTGAGGTCGGCATTGGTTTACTGGTGTGCGGACAGTCGGGCCCTATAACAAAGCGGCGGGGGATTGCCCCGCGCGCAGGACAAGGAAAAAAGTTATGATTCAGAATGAAACAGTTATGACGGTCGCTGATAACTCTGGCGCACGCAAAGCAATGTGCATCAAAGTTTTGGGCGGTTCACACCGTCGCTATGCGACAGTTGGCGATAAAATTGTCGTCGCCATCAAAGAAGCGATTCCACGTGGTAAAGTACAAAAGGGTACTGTACAGCGTGCAATCATCGTGCGTACAAAATTCCCGGTAAAACGTCCGGACGGATCTATTATCCGCTTTGACGATAATGCGGTTGTTTTGATCAACAAGAACAACTTTGAGCCAATTGGCACACGTATCTTTGGGCCGATTGCACGTGAAGTTCGCCGCAAATACGATGTTCAAAAAATCGTATCTTTGGCACCGGAAGTTATATAATATACAAGGGGTTATAGATATGAAAATCAAGAAAGGCGACGAAGTCGTAGTTATTTCGGGAAAGTACAAAGGCGTCAAAGGTAAAGTACTGGAAGCGCGCCCAACAGAATCTCGCGTTGTGGTCGAAGGTGTAAACCGCCACAAATGGCATGTCAAACCAACACAGGAACAGGCCGGTCACATCGTTGATCGCGAAGCACCAGTGCATGTTTCTAATGTTGCGTTGGTTGACCCAAAGACGAAGAAAGCAACACGCGTTGGATACAAAATGTCCGGCGACAAGAAAGTTCGTGTTGCCAAGAAGTCAGGCGCAGAATTGTAAGAATAAACTGTTCCCGCTGTTACGGGGACACAGAGTGTAAGGAATAAAAAAATGCAAAGCAGATTGCGTGAAATTTACGAAAAAGAAATTGTACCTGAATTGGTCAAAGAATTTGGGTACACAAACAAGTATGCTGTGCCAAAATTGTCCAAAATCGTTTTGAACATGGGCGTTGGCGAAGCAGTTAGCGATAAAAAGAAATTGGATTCTGCCGCCGCTGATTTGACAGCGATTGCCGCACAGAAATCCGTTATCACACATGCGAAAAAGTCCATCGCGACATATCGTCTGCGCGAAGGTCAGGCCATTGGTACCAAGGTCACACTGCGTGGTAAAAGAATGTATGATTTCTTGGACAAACTGATTACAGTTGCATTGCCACGTGTCAAGGACTTTCGTGGTTTGTCAAAATCCAAATTCGACGGTCGCGGTAACTATGCGTTCGGTATCAAGGAACACTTGATTTTCCCTGAAATTTCCGTTGATAAAATTGACGCAATTCGCGGTATGGACATCGTCATCGCGACAACAGCGAAAACTGACGACGAAGCACGTGCGTTGCTGACGAAAATCGGCTTGCCGTTGGTTTTGAAATAATAAAAAGGTATAAAAATGGCTAAATTAGCGTTGATAAACAAACAGAAAAAACGTGAAAAGATGGTCGCCCAGTATGCCAAAAAGCGCGAAGCGATCAAAGCGAAGATGTCTGTAAATGCAACACCAGACGAACGTATGGACGCGATGAAGAAATTGGCAAAATTGCCACGTAACGCGAATCCAACACGTCTGCATAACCGTTGCTCTGTTACCGGTCGTGCACGCGGGTTCTCTCGCTTGTTCGGTCTGTGCCGCCAACAGCTGCGCACAATGGCGTCCGAAGGGAAATTGCCAGGCGTACGCAAGTCCAGTTGGTAAAATAAAAACAACCCTGTTGTGGACAATGCAGCAGGGGTTAAACAAAAGTGCAGGGGGCGCATGCCCCATGCAACGAAGGAGTAAAAGATGTCATTATCACACCCAATCGGCGATATGTTGACACGCATTCGTAATGGTCAGAATGCGGGTAAAGAAACAATCACCGTTCCAAACAGCAAACTGCGTGCAGCAGTGCTGACCGTCTTGAAAGACGAAGGTTTTATTACAGATTTCCACAAAGAACAGATTGACGAACATCGTGCCAATTTGGTCGTTGAACTGAAATATGTCAATGGCAATGGCGCAATCCAAGAAATTTCTGTCGTGTCCAAACCTGGCCGCCGTGTTTATTCCGGCAGTGCAAAAATGCCAAAGGTTATGGGCGGACTGGGTATCGCAATCGTTTCCACACCAAATGGCGTTATGACTGATCACAAGGCACGTTTGATGAACGTTGGTGGCGAAGTGCTGTGCAAGGTAATCTAATATAGAAGTAAGGATTGAAGTTATGTCTCGTGCAGGAAAATATCCAGTAAAATTGAAAGACGGTACGTCAGCGGCGATTGTTGATGACGTTCTGGTTGTCAAGGGCCCAAAGGGCGAAATTAAATTGCCTTTGGATACGAAACATGCCGGCTTGGTTCATGTCGCAATCGAAGATGAACACGTTGTTGTTACACCAAAAGACGCCGAAGATAAGGTTTCACGCGCAATGTGGGGCACAATGACCCGCAACGTTCGCTGTGCGGTCGAAGGTGTATCTGACGGTTTCTCGAAAGATATGTACATGAAGGGTGTTGGTTACAAAGCATCGGTTTCAGGCAACAAATTGGTTTTGGTTGCGGGTTATTCACACGATGTTATCATGGAAATCCCAGCGGGTTTGACCGTTGTTATGGGTGAAACACCAACCGAATTTAGCATCAAGGGTATCGATAAATGCTTGGTCGGTCAATTCGCGGACAAGGTTCACAAGGTTCGCAAGGCAGATCCATACAAGGGTAAAGGTATCTTCTATAAGGGCGAAGCAATCCGCCGCAAGGAAGGTAAAAAGAAATAATCGTTGCGGGCAAGTGGGGCATTTGATAATGAGCACAGGCAATAAATATTCAGCAATGATGACCAACAATGCATGGTCACACGTTGTTGCCGCGATGGCGTTCTTTACAGAATACGTCAGCGATTATTTGTCTGGGCAAAAATACAAAGTCCCATTTGCGGTGCAACACCGTAATCAAAAACAAAAATAATTTCCGCTGTTACGGGGATTGAAAAAAAGGAAACAAAATGTTGAAACATTTGTCTAGTGAAGAAAGACGCACATTGGCAAATCGCGGTGCGTTGAAAAGAAAGAACCCAGGCAAAATTCGTCTGTCAGTATTTCGTTCGGGTCGTCATATCGAAATTCAAGCCATTGATGATGTTCGTGGTCACACAATTTGTGCTGCGTCGTCCAAAGAAAAAGATTTTCAGGGCAAGGGCTGGAATATCGCTGGTGCAGAATTGGTCGGCGCCGCGTTTGCAAAACGCGTTGTTGATGCTGGCATCGCTGAAAATTGTTATTTTGACCGTGGCGCATATCGCTATCACGGCCGTGTAAAGGCACTGTGCGAAGCAATCCGCGCAGGCGGCGTAAGAATTTAATGGAATATACGGAGTTATAAGATGGCACGTTTTGATGATAAAAAATTGCAGACGGATAATCTGGTAGATAAACTGGTTTCCATCAACCGCGTATCAAAAACCGTAAAGGGCGGCCGCAATATGTCGTTCTCGGCGTTGGTTGTGGTTGGCGACAAGGCCGGTCGTGTTGGTTTTGGCAAGGGTAAAGCACTGGAAGTTCAGTCCGCTGTTCAAAAGGCAACCAAGGCCGCCAAGGCGAAAATGATTCGCGTCCCACTGAAAGAAGGTCGCACATTGCACCACGACAGTTCGGCGAAATACGGCGCAAGCAAATTGGTCGTTCGCAGTGCAGTCCCAGGTACTGGTATCATTGCTGGTGGTGCGTTGCGTGCGGTGTTTGAATGCTTGGGCGTTCAGGACGTCGTTGTGAAATCTCAGGGTTCTAACAATCCTAATAACATGATTCGCGCTGCATTCTTGGCGTTCGGTAAAATGAACTCGCCAAAGACAGTGGCCGCGCGTCGTGGTAAAACAGTTGCTGAAATCATCGCTGGCCGTGATGGCAAGAAAGTTGAAGAAGCAGCATGCGAATGCCCAGCCGAAGACAAATAATCTAGGCGCAGATAAAAACGGAGTAAAATTATGGCTAAGATAACTGTAAAGCAAATCAAAAGCATTGTTGGTCGTCCGGAATCTCAGCGCAAGGTTGTTGCAGCATTGGGATTGGGCCGTATCGGCAAAACCAAAGAATTGGGCGATACACCAGCCGTTCGCGGTATGGTTGCCAAGGTTTCTCACTTGGTTGAAATCGTCGAAAAATAAGAAAAGTAAAACCGAGTATGCGGACACCACTTGTCCGCATGCGAAAAAGGACTATATGATAGTCATAGGATAAAAGGAAAAAATTATGAAACTGAATGCATTGATGGATAATTTCGGCGCACGTCGTGACACAAAACGCGTTGGTCGTGGTTTGGCGTCGGGTTATGGTAAAACGGCTGGCCGTGGTAACAAGGGTCAGAAATCCCGCAGCGGTTCACGCAAGCAGGCAACTTTCCAAGGTGGTCAGATGCCGATTTTGCGTCGTTTCCCAAAGTTCGGATTCAACAATCCGTTTGCCAAGGAATATGTAACAATCAACTTGGGCGATATTGAAAAATTCATCGCGTCCGGCAAGATTGATGCAAAATCCCCAATCACTATTGATTCCCTGATGGCGGCAAAAATCATCAACCGTAAAATGTCCGGTTTGAAAGTTTTGGCCAAGGGCGAAATCAAATCGTCTGTGAACGTTATTGCTGACAAGTGGTCAAAGGCCGCAGAAGCAGCGATTGTGAAAGCAGGCGGCACAATCAAAAATAACTAATCCGTATATTTGTACCCCACATCGTGGGGTACATGTCTGATTTGAGAATGGTCAACGCATGAAATTCTTGAAAGATTTTTTTGGAAACCTGTCAGATTTGCAAAAGCGTATTTTGTTCACACTGGGTGCGCTGATTGTATATCGTGTTGGTTCGTTTATACCACTGCCGGGGGTAAATGCATCGGCGGTACTGCACTTGTTCACGGGCGAGGGCAGTGGCATGATGGGTATGTTTGATATGTTTTCGGGTGGTTCTTTGTCGCGTATGTCTGTGCTGGCATTGAACATTTTCCCGTATATTTCGGCATCTATCGTGTTGCAGTTGTTGACGGCCACCAGCAAGAGTTTGACAGAACTGCGCAAAGAGGGTGAATCAGGCCGTATCAAAATCAACCAGTACACACGTTATTTGGCGGTGTTCTTGGCTGTTGTCCAAGGGTGGGCGGTTGTCCGTGGCTTGGAAATCATGGCACCGGTCAATGGTGTCGCGGCGGTTGTGAACCCAGGGTTTGCGTTTGAATTGTCGGCGATTATCGCGTTGGTTGGTGGTACTGTATTCGTCATGTGGTTGGCGGAACAGATTACCGCACGTGGTATCGGTCAGGGCGCATCACTGTTGATTTTTGCGGGTATTATCGCACAAATTCCAGAGGGTGTGGCCAAGGTATTTTCATTGGGCTCGGTCGGCCAGATGTCGCCAGCAATGATTATGTTGGTCGTTGCGTTTGTTATCGGCATCGTTGCACTGATTGCGTTCTTTGAACAGGCCCAGCGTCGTATTCAGATTCTGTACCCACGTCAGGTTATGGCAAACGGCGTTATGAACACCAACGCATCCTATTTGCCAATCAAGGTAAATATGTCGGGCGTTATGGGGCCGGTTTTCGCAGCCAGTATCATGATGCTGCCGGCGTTTGTTCAACGCTTTGTCCAGAGCGAGAATTTAATCGTTCAGAACATCATGGCGTTTTTTACGTATGGTACATGGTCTTATATCATCACATACACGATTTTGATTGCGTTCTTTGCGTATTTCCAAACCGCGGTGATATTTAATTCCGAAGAAACCAGCACAAACCTGAAAAATGCGGGTGGCTATATCCCAGGCGTACGTCCGGGCGAACAGACAATTCATTATCTGGACGCGGTCGTATCGCGCACAACGGCGATAGGTGTTTTGTACCTGATTGTCGTATGCGTATTGCCAATCATTTTGAATACCCACTTTGGTATGCCATTGATGATTGGTGGAACAAGTGTGCTGATTGTGGCGGGCGTTGTACTGGACACAATGAATCAGGTTCAGTCGTACTTGGTGGCAAAGCAATACACCAGTGTTATCAAGTCGGCACCCAAGAAAGGTCGTTTCCGTTAAAGGCGGTGACGCAAAACAAGATTTGACTTTTGTCGCGTTGTGTATAAAATAACACGGCAAAATAAAATACCTGTGATTCTGGACGGCAGGGTCACGGGGAAACAGCAGAGCAGGGACGCGCCCCGCGCGCAACCCATGGTAATAATAAAAAGGAAAATAGAAAATGGCACGTATAGCAGGTGTTAACATTCCGACAGAAAAGCGTATTGAAATTGCGCTGCGCTATATTCACGGTATCGGGCCGGCAAAATCTGCACAGATTTGCAAGGCACTGAATCTGAAAGATGGTCTGCGCGCAAAGGACTTGACTGACGAGGATGTTGTTAGAATTTCAAGTTACATTGAACAGAACTTCAAGGTAGAAGGTGATGTCCGCCGCGAAGTTGCAATGAACATCAAACGTTTACAGGACTTAAAGACATACCGTGGCATCCGTCACCGTAACCGTCTGCCGGTTCGTGGTCAGCGCACCCAGACAAACGCTCGTACCCGCAAGGGCAAACGTGTGGTTGTTGCAGGTTCCGCAACCAAGGGTAAATAAAATTTAATCTAATGCATCGCCTGCTTGATGTTGGCGCGCTCGTGTAGCATTTGTACACTTCGCTTGCCAACACCGGCGCATTCAACGCATTATCTTAAATTTTCAATAAGGTAGAGAATAACACGATAGTTATTTGAAGACATCTAACAAAGGTTAAAAATAAAATGGCAGTAACAAAAGCTAAAAAGAAAGTTGTAAAGAAAGTATCGCACGGCATTGCACACGTCGTTGCGACAAATAATAACACACGTATCACCATCACAGACCAGTCCGGTGCTGTGCTGACATGGGCGACCGCCGGTGCGAATAATTTCAAGGGCGCAAGAAAGTCCACACCGTATGCAGCGACCGTCGTCGCAGACGCAGTTGGCAAGAAAGTTGCCGAAATGGGTATGAAGACAGTTGATGTTCTGATGCGTGGCATTGGTCAGGGTCGTGAATCTGCTGTTCGTGGTCTGGCCAACGCTGGCTTGATTGTTCAGTCCATCACAGACACAACGCGCATTCCACATAATGGTTGCCGTCCAAAGAAAGTGCGTCGCGTCTAAATTAAATATAATAACACATCTATGTGTCGGGCGGTTTGCTCATGCAGGTCTACTGCACCACGCAACCCGCCCGTTTTCATATCTGTATTATTCTCTTTAATTTATATAACGACATATCTAAACCGTCCCAATTTGAGACGGTTTTTTCATAGATAAAGAGAGCATCCGTCTCCGCTGCGCTCCGTCGCGATAAAAAGAGCAGCAATAAAAGAGAGCAATGTATGTGCTCGCATTCGCTCGCGACATTTATATTACCTAGATTCCGTGGTCAAGCCACGGAATGACAAGTTTTTAAGTATTTTTATTATGAACATAGTTCAATTTTATGTTGTGTAATTTATTCTGTGTCATTCCGTGGCTTGACCACGGAATCTAGGTCATTGACTTGCGCCAACGGCGCACTTTTTAATTTACTGGATTGCCACGCGTCGCTACGCTTGCTCGCAATGAAACCAAGCGAAGCGCAGGTGTTGCGGCAAGGACGCTAGTCCGCAGGCGACACAAATACTAATTTCCTAGAAACATTGTCATTGCGAACGTAGTGAAGCAATCCAGTAAATAATAGTTGCGCAGCACATATTTGTTACCCCGAAATGTGCGGATTCTTTCCCTTGTATTTTTTAGAAAAGTATTGTAAAATTATCGCGCAACGGCGGGTTGCCGTTGCGGGGTGTAAGAACCCGATAACTTATGCGTCCGCAGGGACGTTAAAAACTCCAACCAACGGTTGGAGGGCTCGTGAATATATCGAATAAACGGCACTATTTCATAAGTTATAGTTCTTAACCTCCAACCACCTGAAATTTTCCGGTGGTTTATTTTTGTAGGGGAAACGTTGTGTAAGTATGGTTTCCCTTGTGTTTTTGGGAAACAGGGTGTATAATTGCCACTGCAATGGCGGGTTGCTGTTGTGGGGTATAAGAGTCCCGAATCTCGTTGCGTCCGTAGGGACGTTAAAAACTCCAACCATGGGTTGGAGGGTTGCGAATATATTGAATAAGCACACTATCTCAACGAGATTAGCTCTTAACCTCCAACCACCTGAAATTTTCTGGTGGTTTATTTTTTATGGGGGACATATGGCAAACATTGCAAAGACCTTGGATGAACATGCGTTCAACGCGCGCTTTGGGGAATTTATGCGACGCGCACGTGAAATGATGGGCATCAGCCAGAAAGAACTTGGGCGGCGTACCGGTATAACCTTTCAACAAATTCAAAAATATGAATCTGGCAAGAGTGCCGTGTCTGTATTTCGCATGTATCAGATTTCGCGTGCGCTGGAATTATCGTTGTTGGCGTTTTTTGAAAATGATTTTCCCGTTGCCCCGTGTCAGGTTTTGGACGGTGCGCGTGTGCGTGATTTATTGAACGAATTGTCGGGTGCGGTGCGTGCACTGCGCCAAGAATTGTTTTGAAAAAACGCCCGTCGGGCGTTTTTTTATATGTTGTTTTTCTTGTTTTTTATCAGAATTATAGATATAATTGTGAGCGTACAATGTGTTATTGTACTGGGCTTGATAACCCATCTATTAGCGTCAGACAAGACGAAAAAACTCCAACCCGTTTGTGCGGTTGGAGTGTGTGGAATATATAGAATAACACACGCAATTCTAATAGATTGTTATCAAACTCCAACCACCAGAATTTGGTGGTTTTTATTAAATATTAAACAATATGGAGTTAATGACAATGCAGGCAAGGACAGACCCAATTACCGTTTTTATGAGTGGTCAAGATAAACAATTTTTAATTCCGGTATATCAGCGTAATTATAATTGGAAAAAAAATGATCAATGTCAAACACTGTGGAATGATTTGTTATATATCAGGGATACCGGTGGTAATGTTCCGCATTTTTTCGGTTCCATTGTTAGTGTACGAGACGACGAAAGCGATGCTTTGATAATTATAGATGGTCAACAACGACTGACAACGGTTTCGTTGTTACTGTTAGCAATTGCACATCGCGCGCAGGAGTTTAATGATGTTTTAAGGTCAAAGGGTGGAGACATTGAGTACGAAATACCAGACCCCAAAAAAGTGTTAGATTTGTGTATTGATTCTAAAAAAAAGAATAAATTAAAATTAAAACTTATTCGTGGTGATATGGAGGCCTATCAAAGTATTGTTGATAAAAGGCTACAAACTAAATTTGATAAGACAAATGTGGTGCAAAACTATAAATTTTTTTATTCCCTGTTAAATCTAGAAAACATAAATGATATTTATGGAGCTGTTAAAAAGTTAGAAATTGTTAATATAAAATTGGGTAATAATGATGATAATCCGCAATTGGTTTTTGAATCGTTGAATTCCAAAGGGTTAGATTTAACAGATGCTGATAAAATTCGTAATTTTATTTTAATAGGTTTGGATTATCAAGAACAAGAAAACTTATATACGCAATACTGGCAACCAATGGAAGAAAATGTCGGAACAAGCTCTGATGATACGAGTAAATATATTTGGAATTTTCTGGCCTGTAAAACAAATAAAAAAGTTTCAATGTCAGATGTTTATAAACAGTTTAAAGAATATAAAACTGCCAGCAAGTCGTCAGAAAATTTGTTGAACGATTTGTTGTATTTTTCGGAAATATATAATGAAATTATAACCGGTAGCTGCGAAAACAAATCTGTTAACGAACATCTTGAAAATTTATTGAATGCTATGCAAACGAAAGTTGTTTTGCCTTTGTTATTAGATGTATTTGCAAAGCAAAAAAGTGGTCAAATTACGTATGAAGATATCGTCGAATTACTTAAAGTATGTGAATCGTATTTTGTTAGACGCAGTGTTTGTCGACTAAAAACAGCAGGTACAGATAAATTTTTCCTTTTGAATAAAAAGATAGACGCGATATTAAATCGTTACGAAAATGCAACATATATAGACGTTTTTAAGTATTTAATATACTCTGATACAACACCGTTAAAATTTCCAGATGATATTGAATTTAGTAAAGCATTAGGGGGTGAAGACATCTTTACAAACGATCAGAAAACCTGTAAATATATTTTGATGCAAATAGAACGATCTCATAATGCCAAGGAATATGTTGATACGACACACTTAAGTATAGAGCACATCATGCCTCAGAAACTTAATGAAGAATGGAAACTCGAATTGGGGTGTGATTGGGAAAGTGTGCATAATAAATATTTACATACGCTTGGAAACTTAACGCTAACAGGTTATAATTCGGAGTATGGAAACAGACCGTTCAGATTTAAGAAGCGTGTAAGTGGCGGTTTTGATTTTTCACCTTTGTATCTGAATCAGCAAATGAAAAATACAGAACAATGGACAGAAAGTGAGATAAAAGAACGAGCTAGGGTTTTAACAGCAGATGTCTTGAATATATGGCCAATATATAAACCGGTTTATGAATATACGCAAGACCGTGATGTTGAATCTGTGGCATTGGACAACTCTGAATTAGAATCTATTGTCACAAATAGAAGGCCAAAAACAATGTATTTTCGACTGATGAATAAAGAATTGGATGTTACCACATGGAAGGATTTGTACATGCAGTTGATAAATTTGTTGTATGAAGACGACGAATTTAAGAAAAAAATGAAACGAGCATTTAGTTTTGGTAACGATGGGCGTTTTACCAACATTATATCTAAGAATAACGAGAATGTCGGCCAAAAAGGCGAGATTTTCTGGGAACAAATTATACCAAGCGAGCAGATATATTTCAGAACTAATAAATCTGGGTATGACTTGTTAAAAGCCATAAAGGTTTGGTTTGAATATCTTGGCATAAACGAGGACGAATTAGAAATAGTGTTAAAAGCCAAGCATTAAAAAATCGCCCCAGAGGGGCGGTTTTTTAATATTCAATCACGCGACGGGTGGTGTGCGTGCCGGCGGGTACATATTGTACAACTGGTTTATATTCTTGGTAATGGTCAATAACCTCTGTGTACTTTTTAACGCGAATTGGACGCATCGCGGGTGCGCGACGGGCGCAACCACGACCCAAATCCGCGGACGATTTTACTCGTGCGCATGGTGTGCCAACGCGCGCAGGTTTTGTGGTGGCGGCTGGCGCGGCATACGCGTCATCGGTATATTCAACGGTATTTACCTGAACAGATTCATACGTTGTTTCGGTTGTTGTTTCGCTGCACGGGCACGCGTGTGCGCCGGCGGTCAGAATTGCGGCAAAGATGCCAAAAATTGCGATACGCTTCATGTTAAAATCCTGTGTTATTTATGACATGAAATATACGGTGGCCCGCGCCATATGTCAACTGTTTTTAAGGGGCGGCAGCATATTGAAAATTCTAATAAATAATTGACTTTTTTGGGGGCTGGGTATAGAATACGCACGCGTGAAAGAAATTTTGCGCAACCGAATGGTGAAAATAATAAACTAAACCAAAGGGAAAATCATATGATTGAAAAGAACTGGATGACCCTGATAAAGCCGAAAAAGCTGAATATCACGGTTGACGAACATAACCCAAATTTGGCAAAACTGGTTGCCGAACCATTGGAAAAGGGATTTGGACTGACATTGGGTACGGCGTTGCGTCGCGTACTGTTGTCGTCATTGCAGGGCTGCGCGCCAATCTATATCAAGATTGACGGTGTTCAGCACGAATTTTCCAGCTTGCAGGGTGTTCGCGAAGACATCACAGACATCATCTTGAACCTGAAAGGTGTTTATTTCAAAGCATTGACCGAAGGTCAGCACAAGGCAACCCTGAAAGTCAAAGGGCCAGCCGTTGTTACCGCGGGCATGATTGAAACATCTGGCAGTGTCGAAGTGATGAACAAAGACGTTGAAATCTGCACACTGGACAAGAATGCAAATTTGGATATGGAAATCACATTGGCGACCGGCCGTGGTTATGTTCCGGCATCTGCACACGCAGACGGACTGCCACTGGGCGTGATTCCTGTTGATTCCATCTTTTCGCCAATTTTGAATGTCGCGACTGCTGTTTCTGAAACACGTGTTGGTCAGTCAACAGATTACGACAAATTGGAAATGACCGTCAAAACCAACGGTTCTGTTTCGCCCGAAGATGCAATCGCATTTGCTGCGCGTATTTTGACAGACCAACTGGTTGTCTTTATCAATTTCGAAGATCCAGCACAGGTCAATGCCCCAGCCGAAGAAGAAAAGGCCAAGGATGCATTGCCATTTGATCCAAAATTGTTAAAGCATGTTGACGAATTGGAATTGTCTGTTCGTGCAAACAACTGTTTGAAGAACGACAAAATCAACTGGTTGGGCGAATTGGTTCAAAAGACCGAAGCCGACATGTTGAAAACCCCGAACTTTGGCCGCAAGTCCTTGAACGAAATCAAGGTTCAGTTGGAAGCCATGGGTCTGGGCTTGGGTATGGAAGTACCGGGTTGGCCACCTGAAAATATTGCGGAGTTGGCCAAAAAGTACGAAGACCCCTACAAATAAAATAAATTCTGTGGACGCCTGTGGCGTTCACAGTTCCTCGTGTATGTCTAATACACGTCGGAACTGAAATGAACGCTGCCATGCGCCTCACACAATTTATTTTCTCGATATGCTAGGAGAATTGTTTTTTCTCTTGGTGCAAATCCCACATTGCTGGTGAAAATCAGGGTGTGGCGTCTCAACAATCCCCAGTGTTCTGGGGCAGAAGCAAAAATAAAGGAGTAATCTGATGAGACACGCAAAAGCAGGTCGCACATTCAATCGCGACACAAACGCACGCAAAGCACTGATGGCTGGCTTGGCGAAGAACTTGATTGAAAAAGAACAAATTAAAACTACTTTGCCAAAGGCAAAAGATTTGCGCAGTGTTGTTGAAAAACTGATTACTCGCGCAAAGAATGACACGGTTGCCAACCGTCGTTTGACCGCAGCAGAATTGGGCAATGCGTCCGATGTCACAGTTAAAAAACTGTTCACAGTTTTGGGCCCACGCTATGCCAAACGCCCAGGCGGCTATACTCGCGTATTAAAGGCGGGTTTCCGTTATGGTGATGCTGCACCAATGGCGATTATCGAATTGGTTGATCGTGATGAAAACGCGAAAAAGGTTGTAAAACCAGCCGACGCCGCGGAAAAAACAGCAACAGACGCAGAACCTGCAAAAAAGGCCAAGGCCGAAAAAACAGCCGTCAAGGCCCCAAAAGAAGCCCCAAAGGCCGCGAAAGCATCGACAGCGACGAAAACTGTTGCAGTGAAACGCCGCGCAACCGGCAAATAAAATTACCATAGCACGCCATCTGGTGCGTTTAGATGGTGTCTCATGTAGGTCAACTACACTACGACACCACTAAACAGCACCATCTGGCATGTTCTGATAATTTTCTAAAATAAATTCTGTGGGCTCTTGTCGCGATTGCCGGTTCTTATGTAGGTCAACTACACTGCGAACCGTCAATCACTTCCAATAACCACACACAATTTATTTTATACCCGCCCAATGGGCGGGTTTTTAGTGATAAAGTGAGAGAGTGATAAAGTGATATAGTTTTTATTGTAAGCAGAGCCGCATCGCAGGCGACACAGATGTGCTGCGCAACATTATTATCTACTGGATTGCTTCGTCATTTCATTCCTCGCAATGGCAAAAGAGCTAGAATACCCTTTATAAAAAAGCAATTCGTTTTTACCAACTACTAGCACCCTTGTCATTGCGAGCGTAGCGTGGCAATCCAGTAAATAACTTGCGCCATTGGCGCACAAGATCTATTATCTATTCTCTATTATCTATGCTCTAAAAAAACGCCCATGTGGGCGTTTTTTATCGTGTGCGCTGGAACATAACCATGTCGATGCCGTGCGCTGGTTCAAGTGTCTTTTCGTGCTCCAGTGTCATGCCGTGTGTATGAATACGGACGCCGTCGTATTTGTAACGTGGCATCTGGGGCAGGTACACAATACGCCCACCAATGCGGACATGCTTTATCAGGCTGCCCAGAATGTTTGCCTGTGTTGTGCCGTCCATGCCATAGTCAAATATGTTTGATATGTCAATCAGGTCGTATTCTGTGGTCAATTTCGCGTGCAGGTTTGCAATATCGCTGTTGATGAAATTAAATGGCTGGGTCACCAGTGTTTTCAGTTTTGCGTATTCTGCATCCGTGAACTGATTTTCGGGGTAAGAATCAATCGGACAACCCGCGCCAAAATCAACCTTGTCCGCATTGGCACGCATTTCGGTGACGGTCGCGGCGGGCATATTTTCCATAATGTGCGACAAGCTGACCAAGCCGATTGGTTTGTATGCATAGTGCAATTCGCGCATCAGTTGCGTGTACTGGTCGCGTGGCATCATTTGAATTGCGGTTGTCTTGATGTCCTGAATCATATGTGCGCATTTTGTGATATCGTATGTGTCGACATTTTGCGCGCCGGTCAATTTGTATGTCAGTGCTTGGTCACCACTGCCTGCGACGGTCAGAACGTTTTGCGCACCGGCGGTCTGGGCGCGTGCCCAACGCCAATTTTCATTCGTGATTGTGTATGCGGATAAAAATTCTTTGTTCATGTGATAGATTCCCTCTGTTTGTCTTTTACCCATTATTATATAATACAAAAAATAAAATTGTCAATGTTTGGGGTGCAATTTTTTCATATCTGTTGGAAAAATGCTCTTTTTTTAGACGCCGTTATGTGTTAAAATTGCATGAATAGGAAGGGGTTTTCTGTAATGAAGAGAGTTTTTGTTTTTTCTGCGGTTTTGTTGGGATTGTTTGCTAATGCTGATGCGGCGCAAGCACCGAACCCACGTGGCACGCGCACCGGTACGACCGGCACAACCCAAACGGTGACCAGCACGGCACGCAGTGCGGTATCTGCGCGCAGTGCAACGCCAGCGGCCGCAACCACCAGCACATCATCGGGCCGCACGGGGGCGACGGGGCGTACAACCGTTTCGCGTGGCACGTCTGCATCCAGTGGTACAGCGTCCGTGGTTGCACGTGCGGGCACAACGCAAAAGGTTATAGGTAGCGGAACCAAGGTTACATCGGCGACCAAGAACGTCGTGGTCAGCGAGGCATGCCAGCAGAAATACGACGGATGCATGGATTCATTCTGTATGATTGATAATGACAACGGTGGACGTTGCATTTGCAGTGACAGAAATGCCGAATTGGATTCTGTATTGGCGGAAATTGAAAAATTAGACCAGCAATCGTACCAGATGGCGACGGTCGGTGTTGAAAAGATTGAAATGGGTGCGGACGCCGATGCGGTAATGGCGAATGTAAATTCTGTGGTTGACGCGTTGGACAAAGAAAATAATAAAACCAGTGCGCGCCGGTCATTGAACTTGGATTTGTGGAATACGACGATTGATGATTCTGATGATGATATCTGGTCGTCGGTGGACAGCATGGCCAGTTCCATTGATGGCAAGACGGGTGACGCCCTGTATCGCGCGGCGAACAGTATTTGTGTTGCCCAGATGCCTGAATGTGGCAGTGAATTGTCGATGTTGCAACTGATGTATTCGCAGCGGATAAAGTCAGATTGCAGTGCGTATGAAAACAGTTTGAAGCAGCAGAAAAACGCCAGTGCGAACAAACTGGCATCGGCGCAACAGGCAATGCGCGAAGCGGCATTGGAACAATATCGCAATGCGAACAAATACGATTTGGGTCAATGCACGACCGAGTTCAAGAAGTGTATGATAAACACCGGTGGTTGCGGCAGTGACTTTGCCAACTGTGCATCTGTTGCGGCGTCTGATAATACCAACGTGAACAAGAGCCGCCGTGGTAAATCCACAACATATTCCATCAAGGGTGCAACAACAACGATAGAAATATCGTCGTCAACGTATGACACACTGTATGCGAAAAAGCCATTGTGCGAAAACGTTACCAAACAGTGCGTTGCGGTTGCTGACCAGGTATGGGACACATTCTTGCGCGAGGTTGCGCCCCAGGTCAAGAGTGCGGAACTGATAGCAGAAAACAACATTCGCCAGAACTGCATTGGCACAATATCAGAATGCTTTCAAAAGGCATGTAAAGATACCATTGATCCAAATGATCCAGACGGTTCGTATGATATGTGCCTGTCGCGGCCAGAGGCAATGTTAAACGTGTGCAAGATACCATTGAATGCATGCGGTATTGATGCGTCGTCTGCGGCCAAGGCCGAAGAATCCCAGATATGGCAATACGTAGTTGCACGTTTGGCATCAATGCGTGCGGACGCCTGCACGACGGAGGTAAAAGAGTGCCTGCAATCAACGGATCGTTGCGGCAAGGATTACGCGCAGTGCGTTGGTCTGGACACAGATACCATCGTGCGTATGTGCCCAACGGAAAAGTTGACGGCGTGCGTTGAAAAGTATAACGGCAAAACATCTGACTTGGATGAATACCTGTCCAGTGTTGCCCAAGGTATCATGTTGGATATTGATAACAGCATGTTGACCCAATGCCAAAACGCGGCAGACGAAGCCATGGTCAAGGTTTGTGGTGATACAGAAAATTGTGACGGTCTGGCATTGGATGACGGACTGGGTGGCCGTTCGCTGGAATACAAGATTTGCCAGTACAGCACATCGGACGACAGTATGAATATTGACTATTCAAATTGCCGCACAGATGTGTCGCAAATTCGTGATAATGAATTGGGACGCGTTGCCGGTTCGACAACAGGCGAACTGGGTGCGGTGACACCACTGGCGGGTGTTTTGGATGGAACGATTTATTGGGAAAATATCGACTTTGATGATGATGGCAAATTGTCGTCGTTGGATGATTATCTGGCAAAAATTGATACAACCGGTATGTCGGATGCCCAGAAAGATAAGGTTAAATCTGAGCTGGCGGTTTTGCAACGTGGCATCAATAATGCGATTGCCACTATCGAGGCTGACCCAACCGTTCAATATTGCATGACGGGGCGTCGTGTTCAGGGCTTGACACGCACAACCAAGACGGACGATGGGGTAATTCGCAATCGTACGTCGTTTGGTTCGGACGAGGGGCGCTTTACCGGTCTGACACAACAGATGCGTATGAAAATTGCGGCGTCCGCGTTAAAGAAGGCCAAGGCAAATTACTATGCCAAATATGATGAATTGAATACCAAGATGTTGCAGGACTATGCAACGATTGGTGAACGTATTGCAGAAATGCAAAACGAAAATTCATTGGATTCGCGTCGTGAAATTGCGCGTGTTGCCTGTATCAGTTTTGCCGAAGGCGCGGCGTTGCCACGCAGTGCAAATCCGCCAACGGGCGCGTTTGGAAAAATATTGACGGCCAGCACCATCGCGGCGGCTGCGGTTGCAATGCCGTTCACTGGTGTTGTTGGTTCTGTTGGCATGGCAGTTGCTGGGGTGAGTATCAGTTCGGGGTCTGGTAATGCAAACGGTGATGCGGGTGGCGCGGTTTCGCGTGAACTGATTGGAACAAAACAGGTGAACCAATGGAATTACAAAGAGGTGATAACCGCAACATTCGAATGGGATACGCTGAATTGTCATAAATGCACGCGTGTTCAGAATTGTACCAAGACACGTCGCCCATGGATTGGCAATAAGTATTGTCAGACATGGGATGAACCAGTTGAAACATGTACTGATACGCAGTTCTGATGAATAAATAAAAAACGCCCGTTTGGGCGTTTTTTATTCTGGTAATTCGTCTGGGCTGGTGATAACCGTGATGCCGGCGTCCGTCCATTTTTCGCGCATCTGGTCAAAGTCCATAATATTCGTTGCGCCCATGTACAGAACCGGTTTGACATTATGTTTTTCGGCGGCGCGCACCAGTTCCAAAATTGGTGATGTTTTTTGACTGCCGGCGGCAAACCAATTTTCATCTTCGGCAACCCAGAAATTCGGATCGTCGTGAACGGCGATTGCCAATTTGTCTGTAATCAGTATGTCGCCATCGGTTGCAACAATCTTTATATCGTGGTCGTGCATGTATTCGGTAATTGATGCGTTTTGGGCGGGCGCGGTGGCGGCCGGTGTGGCGGGCACATCATCAAAATTGATTTCTGTAAATACCGGTGCGGCCATGTCGGCAATGTTTCCGGTGTCCATATCGTCGAATTCGTCGCCTAAATCAAAGTCGGTTGGCAATGGCAATGCGCCGTTGTCGGACGCGATGGTGTCTGGTTGTGTGGGTGCAGCGGGTTGTGCGGTGGGCGCAATAATTTCCGCAATGGCGGATTTTGTATCGATTGCCGGTGGAATGTTTGATGCGGTGTCGACGCTGCGTGTGTCCACAGATGATATTTGTTCGCGGCCGGCGTTGCTGCGTGCGCGCAAATATGCCGCGCGTAATTCCATTGGCAACCCGTCGGGCAGGGGACGCGCCGCTGGCGCGTCGTCGGCGGGTGCGGGCGCATCGGTTGTGGCCGGCGTGGCGGCCGGCGCACGACGTAAAAAAGTGGGCAGCGGGATTGTGAACAGTGGCGCGCCCGTGCGTACGATAATCGCGGTTGTTGATGCGTACAATGGCAACAATGTTAAAATCATTATGCCAAAGACAAAACCCGCGAACCCGCGCAGTTGTGCGTTTGCCAAACGTGCCCATTGCGCGTACGACAGCATATCAAACCCAAATAAAATACGGAACAGGGCGTATGCCACGCAGAAATAACACACCGTCCAAATGATGGTGTATTTTTGTTTTTTCAAGAAATCACGTATGCGTTGCATGCTATAAATTATAGACAATAAATAAATTTTGTCAAGGCACGTTGTGCGCACGTGAATATTGTCTAAAAAACGCTTTTTTTTAGGTGTTTTTTATGGCATAATATCACAGATAGAAAGGGAGATTTTTTATGCAGAATTTTCTGAAAATTTTTGGTTTGTCGACCGCTGTTTTGGGCTTGGTTGTGACGGGCGCGTTTGATGCAAATGCCGCGGCAACTGGGCGTGCGGCGTATGATACGGTGCGCGCGACATCATCGACATCGTCTGCGCGTATGCCGACAATGCCAACATTGCCGATAAATTCTGTGGGCAATTTGTCGCCAGATGTGCCGACCACACCGACACCGAAACCTGACGATCCAAAGCCAGATCCCAAACCCGACCCAGAACCAGAGCCGGAATGCCCCGATGGCGGGGTGAAAAATTCTGACTATACCGTCACGAATTGTATGAATGACGTGTTGTCGTGTGTGAATCATGGGGCGTTGCCAAATGGTTTGAATGATTTGTTTAACGAAGATTTGCGTAATGCGATTATGAACGGCATGAACCTGTGTGCGGTTCAGGTTGAAAAGTGCATCACCACGGTTCGTCGCGATTGCGAAAATGTATATCGCACAACGGCGGACGTTTGGTTGGACTTTAATTCCCGTGTGATTCAGCCGGAATATTATAACTTTGTCCTGCGCAAGACCGGATTGACACCAAATCAGGCGGAAAATACGTGCTGGTTGCTGGACAAAAATACATATGGCACATCGTTTAACGCGGTGGCAAATGACGGTACGGTAACTGCGGAATATAATAACAAGGTTGGTGCATACAACAGCCAACAGGGTAATGTTTTGGTCAAAAATAATCCACAGGGTGTGCAGGTGAACGATGGTAACACTGGTGTTGATGGCCAGCGTGGGCACTATGCACGTTGGGATGCGACCAAGGCCGAATGTTGGGTTCGCGTTGCCGCGTATAACAAAGATGAACAGATTAAAAACAGTTGGTTGTTTGGTGCCGCCGGTGATGATAAATTGGCAGAGGTCTGGAAACTGGCCGGTGACACATTTACGTGCAACAAGGACTTGTTTGGATTCTCTTTGCTGAATGATACCAGCACGGCCGCCGTTGTTGGCGTTGGTGGTGGTACGTTGGTTGGCGCGGGTGTTGGCGCGATTGCGGGCCACGGTGCGCGTAACTTTGATTGCACCAATAATTCACAGGTTAAAAAGTTGGCCGAACAGTTGACGCAGAGCGGCAACATCGGAATTCTGAATGAATTTATGGAACTGGAAAATCGTGTTACGCCAAATGCCAAGAATTTGACGCGTGCCCAGTGTCAGGAAATTGTGAATCTGTATTCTGTGTACAAGCAGTTGGATACAGCGTTGGACGACTGCCGCGATGTGTCTGAATACACCCAAGAGGACGTGTTGAAGGTAAAAATAAGATATATGGCGTCTGATGCAGAGGCGGCCAGTGTTGCACAAGATATTATCGACAGCAGTTTCCCACAGTGCCGCGGCAAATCGCTGGATGCGTGTATGCAGGTTTTGACAAATGCTTGTGCCACGCATGCTGATGATTGCATATCATATTTGCAGAGTTCTGGTTACGTTGGCACTGATGCATCGGCAAAGTTTGATATCAATGTCAGCACAACATCAGAATTGGTTGGCAAATGTTCGTTCCGTCCAATCAATATTGCCAAGGAAAACGGTGAACTGATTTACTGCGCATCAACCGAACGTGGTTGCCAGAGTGCGACAGATATTCGTACAGATGTTGATCGCTTGGGACGTGCGCTGTCGGGCTTGGACATTTTGGCGGGTGAAAAATCCAACATGGCCAAGAGCATCGGTATCGGTGCGGCGACGGGTGCTGGCGCGGGTGGTTTGGCCACGGCAATTACCGCATTTGTTGAACGCAGCAACATCAGTTGCCATGTCGGTGACGGATTGGATCAGGTTGGTTTCGGCAAATCGTATTCGATTGGCACATTGAAAGATTTCTATGTTAAATGGAATCTGCGTTTGCCTGATACAATTATGCCAACGGCAAACGTGACGAATTGCGAAACATGGAAGGCCGCGTGTGCGACACTGACCGATTTGAATCAGTGTGCCGCCGCACAGGTGAATTACAAGCCCGCCGATGCGAATACAATCACGTTGGTAAATTCTGCATGCACCCCATCGGGCAGTGTATGTATCGAAAACCATGCGGTTGCTGTATCACAGGGCGCATGCAAGCAATAGGCGCGAGATAAAGACAGTTTGTGTTCTCCCACCCCCGCCACCGCGGGGGATTTTTTAGAGCATAGATAATAGAGCATAGATAATAGATGGCGCGCCGTCTGGCGTATTACTTCTTTCTTGTCATTCCGGTGCTTGTCAGGGCCCCGCAAAATTGATAAATTTTGTGGGTGGTGTCCACCGGAATCTAGGTTATTGACTTGCGCCGGACGGCGCACACTTTTGTTATTCACTGGATTGCTTCGTCATTTCATTCCTCGCAATGACAGAGATTCTAGAATATAGCAAGTTCTCCTCCTGTGGAGGAGTACCCGAAGGGGGAGGTGGTCTTTTGGTATTCAAGGAATGCACATTCTAGAAACTTAGTCCTCTTTGTCATTGCGAGCAAGCGCAGCGACGCGTGGCAATCCAGTGAGTAATATGTGCGCCAATGGCGCGACACCAATTCACTGGATTGCTTCGTCATTTCATTCCTCGCAATGACAGAGATTCTAGCACCTGTGTCGCCTGTGGACTGCGTATTTTATGCACTACTAGCACCATTGTCATTCCTGCGCAGGCAGGAATATGGTCTTTGAAATTACCAGTATTCGTTTATGTACAATTTACGTAAATTAAGACCGCAATGTTTTTGTATCTGGCTCACTGCGTTCGCACTGCTTAGTCCCTATTCCTGCCTGCGCAGGAATGACAAAGATGTGCGCCGAATGGCGCACAAAATCTATTATCTATGCTCTATTATCTATGCTCTAAAAAAACGCCCCGTGGGGCGTTTTTTTAGCATTTGCTGTCGCTGTATGTTATGTCAACCTTGCGACACGATTCTTGTGCGCCATTCAGCGTGCATTCGGTTTGGCCGCGCCCACTGGCCTGAATGTTCTGTACCGACAGGCCGGCCGATATCAACGCCGCCTTGACCGCATTGGCGCGATTCACCGACAGGTTATCATTCAACTTTGCATTACCGGTTTTATCAGTGTGACCGACAACAGTGATGCAGTAATCAGAACCGTCACCCATGGCAACAGATGTTTTTACCTGTGACGCAAACGACGTAATCGTATTTTTTGCCGCCGGCGTCAGTGTTGATTTGCCCAACGCAAACAGGTTCTTGGCCGGCAATACGATGTGTTGTACGGGTGTTATGCTGGTGGCGACCTGTGCAATCAGGCCCGTTGATTGTTGCGTTATCTGGGGTAGCGCGGCCAATGTCGGATTATTGTGTACGCATTGACCGCCCTCTATGGCGAAACCGGTTGTTGGGCATTCGCATGTTTGGCCATCGGCGGACAGATGAAAGCCGTTTTGGCATGAACATGTGCCGTCGTCCGCGACCGCTATGTTCGGGTCGGACGTGTCGCATTTCGCGTTTGGTGCGGGAACAACGCATTTGCCATCTTGGACAACGCGGTCAGATGGGCAGGCCTCGCACATATTGGAATTGGTGTTGAATACCATCGTGTCCTTGTTCTTGCATTCGCAATTTGGATATGTGCCGGTGGTATCAGATGGGCATGTTATGCTGGCCTCGCTGTCGGGCAATTTTGCAACGTCGTTCTGTAATTTATACAGTGGGGCATATTTCGCGACAATTTCATCACTGCGATTTTGCTTTTTTGCCCCAGAATTTACCGCGACATCGGCAACCAAACTGGCGGCGGCACCAACACCCGCCGTGATTGCGCCGGTCTTTAATTTCTGGGTAGTTTCACTTTTTTGTGCGTTCCATTTTTGTGCATCTGCGCCCGTTGGGTCGGCCAGTGCGCGTGACAAACTGGCGTATGTGCCGTTGGTGATGCCTGTGGATTCGTCGTCATACAGACCGGTTGATGCCTTGTCCAAAATGACCTGTGATTCAATGCCAGCGGTCAGCCCCAAGGCCTCTTTGCGGGTCTTCAAATCATCAGCCAATGTTTTGTATTCGTTGTACAATGCCAACAGGTCGTTGCCCCCAGGCAATTCAACCTCTTTATCACCACCGCTGATATTGCGGCCCATGCCATAGTCACATTTGAATGTGGCCAGATATGCGGTCATGTCGGCTTCGGCCGCGTCGTCGGCACGGCGTTCCGCCAATGCAGATGCCGCCATCTGTGCACCAATACCGGTTGCGCCAATACCCGCCGCACCAATCAGTTTGTTGGCGGTGGACTGCTCCTTGGCCTTTTGCGTGTTGTAATTTTCACGCAGTTCTTGGGTCTTGGCCGCGGATTGTTCGGCGGTCAATGTTGGCTTTGGTTTTTCGGTGCATGATAATTTGTCGGCACTGACGTTATAATCGCTGGCGCATTCGTCAATTATGCACTGTTCAGAATTTGTTTCAGTGTTCCATTCGCGGTGTGCCGTTTTTGCGTTGGCGGGCATCGGTTTGCAACCGCCACTGATTTCAACGCATTTGCCACCAGATACCTCGTAACCACCATTGCATTCGGTTGCGTTGCATGTGCCACGCTTTAATTCACCCGCGGCTGCATGCGGAATTGCCGCGATTTGTTCGGCACTGCATGGGCCATCACTGGGGACACATTTGCCGCCGTCCAACATATATTTGGAATTGCACTTTTTAATTGTGCATTCCAACGACGAACCATTCATTTCGTACTTTGCGGATTTGGCATTTGCATCGCCCGATTGGCAATCACGCCCAACCATATCGTCACAGCCATTTTTTGCCGCGTTCATAACATAGCGCGGGCCGTTGCAGATGATTTGTTCGCACGCACCATTTGACAATTTATATTCAGCAACGCACGCGGTCGGTACACAATGAACACCCGTGCCATCAGAATTTCGTGCGGTGTTACCGGCAGTGGCGTGCAGGGGGCTCAACTCATCGGCGGTGCAGGCGCGGCTGACCCACTGGGCGGTGGTGACAACCTCGTCCAAGACATTTTCGCAATTCAGTACAATCTTGGAATTTGCGCTTGATGCAGAAACTGTTTTTGATGTGCAACCGGTAAAACTGATTTCCAGTGTGTCGTTGCTGTCGACGTCAGATAATGAAAACGCGCCGTCAACGTCTGCAATCGCATATTTGTTTGTTGCGTTTTTGCTCAATACCGTTGCGCCGGTCAGTGGTTCGCCACGTTCGTCCACAATCGAACCAGATACACTGGTCATGGCGGCGAATGCCGGCACAGAAAATAAAACGACAAAGATTCCAGTTAAAAATTTTTTCATTATTTATATTGCCCGCATTCTTGTTCGATTTTTTTATTCATAAATTCTGTTTGTGCGCGATCAAATGCATCGTTGCTGTCGATGACCCCTTCGGCATCGGTGGCGGATGCGGCGGCCATTTCACGTTGCAGTAATCCGGCAAATTCGGCATCGTTTGCAAAATTCCAATTCTTGGAACGGACGCTTTCTGCACAGTTATTATATTTCTGTTGTGGCGTTTCCATTTTTTGCACGTTCAGTGTGTCGGACGACAAATCCATTTTTTCGTTTTCGATTGCGGCGATGTCCGCTTTTTCTGCGTCGGCGATTTCTTTATCAATATCTTTTGATGCCTGACGTTCTGCCTTGCGCAATGTGCGGTTCAGTTTTCTGTCGGACACGGCGCGTGTGGTGTCGGTCTTGCTGTCAGATGTGGTGACTGATTCTGTATTAGATTTTTTGTCCGATGTCGCATCTGTTTTCGTGTCCGATGCTGTTTCAGATTTTGATGATGCGTCTGATGACGATGCGGCCTTGTCGTTTATTTCGGCTTGTTCTTTTTCGGCGTCTTTCAGGGCATTCTTGGCCTTTTGCGTGTCGATTGCACGACCGATTGCGCCCGATGTAATTGCACCCGTTGCCACACCAACGCCAGCCCCCAGCATACCAGTTGTTGCGGATTTTTGGCTGCGTGTCAGGCGATACGCATTTTCTTTGAATGTTGTGATGTCAATGCCGAACCAGTTCTGGTCGCAATCAAATGTTGAACCGGCATATGCTTTCTTGGACGCGTATGGAACGTCGCTGTCACCCGCCCAGAAATTGACGGTATAAACGCAATCCAAACTGCGTTCGTCAAACATTGCGCCCAAACGTTTGCATACCGTTGCCATTTGGTCGCGTAATGCATACAGGCGTTTTTCGTCGGATTGAACTTGAACCTCGGCCACTTGGCGCAGGGTTGCAAATGCGCCCATTGTGCGGCTGGCCAGACCACTGTCGGCTGCGCGGCATTCGTCGGCGATGCTGGCGCATGCGCTGATGGCGTTATCGCCCGCCGATTTGCCCAGACATTTTGAATATGTATTTCCGCATTGATTGGTTATGCACTTGTTGTAACGATTACCGCAATCCAAGATTTTATTGTACGATGCCAACAGTGCGTTCAGGTCACGGTCGGCCTTGATTTCTGTGGCAAACAATTTGTATTCGTTGCCGGTGCATTCTGTGTCGCGACGGCACGCGTCCATTTTTGTGCCCCATGTCGTGTCGGTGTCGCCACTGCATTTTGTGAAATCGTTACCGCATTTGTTTTTCATGCACGCACGCAATGTTGCGTCGCACGCATTTTGACCACTGGCCGACGATTTGGTCGCCGATGCATTTGCGGTGTTTGTTGTGTCGGCGGCGTCCAAGGCGGCACGCTGGCGACGGATTTGTTCCGCCAATTCTGTATCAGATGAATCGCTGGGTGCAACCGTGCCAGATGAACTGACCGCGGATGCGAATTGTTCACTCTTGTCCGTAATGACGACGTCGTCGGTTGTAGTGTCCGCTGTATCTGACTGTTCGGGTTCGGATGGCGCGGTGGTGTCGTCGTCCGCCTTGGCATCAGATGCGGTGGTGTTATTATTTGCGTTTGCCGAACTGGTAATATTTGCAGACATTGTTGGCATGCGTGATGCAATGCTGACACGTGGGGCGGTGCGCGTTGTCACCGTGTTACGCTGAACCACGGCGGGTGCGGCAAATGCGTCCGCACATGCGATGGCGCACGCCAGTGCGATTGCGCTGATTTTAATCCGTTTATAAAAATCCACTGTTACTTGCGTCATTTATATTGTCTTTGTTTATTTCAGCACATTGCACGCCAATTCATAGAATTTGCACAAATTGGCGGCTATGGATTTTTCAGACGATGCGTCGCCGGCGGCGCATTTGTTCGGCATATTGTTGTCGCATACCGAATTGATGCACGTGTCACGTCCTGCATTGTTGGTACAGTTTGCGCGCGCCGTTGCCAATTTCTGGGTGCGGGCATTCTGGTAAGATTCAACAATGCCATTGATTGTGTTTTGTGCGTTGGCCAAAAATCTGTCGCGGGTGGTAATCATTGTGCTGCGAATATTTGCGGTGTATTCGTCGCACCCCGTGGCCAGAACGCTGCACGTTGCGAACGCCGCGTCAAAATCCGCGCTGTCTGCGCACTGGGCATAGTTTGCGCCGCAATGTTTGGTTTCAGTCATGCATGCGGTGATGTCGGTTGTGCATTTGGATTGGCTGGCCGGCTTTGCCGCCGCAATGGCCAATGCAGACATTTCCGCACTGATGCCCGCCGCGCGACATGATTGCTCTATTAAACTGTCGTACGCGTCCGATGCGTCTTCCGCGGTGCAACCGTCAACACGTGCGATACACTGGCGAATTGCCCACGCATATCGCGCCGATGGTGCGCCGGGTGCTTTCTGTAATTCCTTGGCCGATAAATTGTATTTCGCAGATGTGCCAACAGACACACTGCGCATAGTATTGGTTGGTGTGCCGGCGTCGGTTGTGCCGCAATATTGACAACGTGCGGCCGGATTAGACGACACATTGATTGCGCACACGGAATCCAAACACCGTGTCAAATCAGCAACGCTGCATGCCGCGTGCGCCGTGTTTGCATGCGCCGCGCCCAGTGCGATTGCCACCGAAAAAATATAGATGCTGTTTTTCATTTCTCTCTTGTCTGATAAATTATATCAAAAAAGGGCAGGGCGCGCCAACAAAAAAGTACTGGAAAAATCAATGTCTTGACAAAAGTAATGTTTTGTCCTATATTAGTGGCGATATAAATAAAGAAGGTGCAAAAATGGCGACAGGAAAATTAGACAAGAAAGTTTTGGCGCACGTTGGTGCGGGCATCGCGGCGGTCGCGCTGTTGGCGTTTGGTATTACCCAGTGCAGCAGCAAGCAATCCGCCCGCGCTGATCGCGATAATTACAAGAGCTCGGTTGAAAACCTGAATGGTCAGGTTGAACGCTTGACAGATGAAAATGCGGCGTTGCGTGATTCATTGGATTACACGGCGGCCAAATTGAACGAATGCGAAAAGGGCAAACGTTGTGTTCGCACGCAGACGCCGGCCAAGAAAAAATCACAGCCGAAAAAGTCGCAAGTGAAACCACAGCCAGCGCAGCAACAGAAAAAATGTGCCCCTGCGCCATGTGGTGGGAACAAGGTTGTTGTTCGTGACGATGCCCAGAATAATGGCACAATTGTTGTGGGCAATAATAACAATGTCGTTGTTGTAAATAATAATGCTAAACAGGTCGCGGCGGATACTGTAAAGCGTGTTCATACCATTACCGCGACACGCATTTGGTATTCCAAGGTGAAAGCAAAATAATTTTTGCACCATCAAATGAAAACAGTCCGGCATCGGGCTGTTTTTTTTATAGACAGGTAAAACAAATCTGTGTTATTATATTGCGTACAGAGAGAATTTGCATGAAATACATCAGAATTTTAGTACTGTCATTGTTTGTCCTGCCATTTGCGGCACGCGCGGCGTCGTCTGAATTTATGGTTGCGGCGCAACTGTTGTCGGCGGCCAAGAATGCCGATATTCAACAGGTTCAGGCATTGGTCAACAATGGCGCAAATGTGAATTTTGTGGATTCAACGGGTATGTCAATCGTCTGCACGGCACTGATGAATAATGATGTGCGTGCGGCCCAGATTTTACAGATGTATGGTGCGGATGCATCAAATTGTGATCGGCAAATTAAACAGTACAGGAACAAGAATACGACCCGAACGGAATCGGGTGGGCTTTTCGGTGGGCTGTCGTCCGCCCAGAGCATGACATTGGCGGCGGCGGGTGCCGCCGTTGTTATTGGTGGGCTGTTTTTATTGACCGATGTGTTTGACCCTGGGAACGACAACGGTTCGTCGTCCAGTACAGGCAATCGTGGCGAGGATAATCCAGAGGGCAATACGAATAGTCCAACTGAAAAACTGGCGATTCCATATGGGCCGGCAATGCCAACCGCAGAAACGGAATCTGCGAACTATGCCGATAACTTGAATTTGTACAGCCCATCTGACAGTGAAAATATTCTGGCCAAGAATTTCAAATTGATGAACAATATGGCGGGTGGCAATTACCTGTTGATGATGCGTGGGTATTCTGCGCTGGCGCGTGGCTATATGGGTATGCGCACGTTGCGTGATTCTGCGCGCGCACCAATTACAAATGACACGTTGAAACAATATAATTTGGGCAGTACCGCCGTTGCCGGTGGGCGTCCTGTGAATGTCGGTCTGATTACGGCAAATGGTGTAAATGCGTCGGACACATCATCATTGGGTGACAGATTGTTGCCATGGACAACGTTTAATGGTACGTCCCTGAATCAGGCCAGCACGGACATGGTGTCCAGCAAATATTACAATAACAAGATTACGATTGCCGCTGGCGCGACGGATTTATCGGGCATGACCGCGGCCGAAGATTCGTCTTTTGTTGGTGACTTTGATTTATCAGGATCGGGCACGGCAATCAATAACACGTCGGCATCGGCGTTGGACAACCTGTTGGCAAAAATTATTGGCGGTAAAGAGGCCGGCTATGCCGATGCGGATTACATGGGATTTATGCCGAATGGTCAAATGTCGATATTCAGAACCGGCGGTGGTCGTGGGTATGTTAGTATGACCGAAACAAATGCGGGATCATACACCATGGCGGGCGATGCGTTGGCAACGGGTGATACACTGACATTGGATGGAAAAACATATACCGTGACGCGTACGGGGAATGCCATTGTGGCGACGAATGGGGACACAACATACAACGGCTACATTGGTGCTGATGGCGCACTGTATATGAATGATGCAGCATACACGTTGGCGGACAATACAATTACACAGGTTAAAAAGTTAGACGACATTGATTACTTTAATTACAAGGCACTGTTGAAATCTGGCGCGTTGTGGGCGAAGGGCGATATAGTTGGTGGGCGTTCACGTCCAGACATCATTGCAAATGCGTCTGTGATTTCGCCATTGCATTCGCGCGATACCAAAACAATCAGTGATATTTTGTCGGTTGGAACAGACAGTACCAAGTTGCAGGCCGCATTTATAAAATTTGTGAACCAATATTATGATGTGAATACGACCGATGGCGTCGGTGGTGCGGACGCGTTGCCAGGGACGGATGCATCTGCATTCTTTAATGGTTTGGGATCAACGTTTTCGCCGTTGGTGATTTTCTCGACCGGTGCATTTGAAACAGACAGCGCGTGGTCTGGCAAAACGTTAGAGGCGACATTTGAAAATTCTGCGCCATTGGTTTTCCCGAACTTGGAACATCTGTTTATGTCGGTTGTTGCGGTTGGCCAGACGGGAACCAAGGGCACAACCACAGCGGACAGCGTTGCTGGCTATTCCCCCAGTGGCACATATGCACTCAGTCAATGGTCAACAAACAACGGCACGCCGGACGATACGTCTGATGATAAATATTACAAGGCGCGCGCATGTGGCGCGGCGGGACGTGGCACGGCCAGTATTGACCCATGGTGCTTTGCGGCAACGGGTTTGACCGATGAATTGGCGGTGGCGGCGGCGGCCGGTGCGGCGGGCGCGGTAAAATCCGCATTTGATTATATGAATAACAAGCAGTTGTTTATGCTGTTGGCGTTGACGGCCGACGGGCCATTCTTGGGTTCGACCGATACAGGTACATCAATGACCAAAGATGCGTTGATTTCATATTTGAAGAGCATGTACACATTGCCAAATGAATATGACGCGCGTTGGCGTTCGGGTGGCGAAAATTATCTGGACGTATTCAAAGAAGTGTTTGGTTACGGTCTGATAAACGTTGCACGTGCGACCACGCCGGCCAAGAAATTGTATTACTATACCGATGGCAAAATTGTTTCCAGCAGCGGCAATGCGTACTGGCGTGCGGCGACAAACACCACGTTCCGTACGTCATCTGCGTTCAGTCCACGTATGGCAACAATCAGTGCGCCGTTCTTTGATAAATTGGAAAGTATTGATGGCGAATTGGCGTTGCCACGTATTTGGAAAAATGAATTTGCGGTTGGCACGCAATCGCGCCGTGGGCTGTATATGGGTGATGTGTTGGGCGAATTTCGCGCCGATAATCGCGCCGCGCCACGCACGCAGATTGGCAATATTGGATTTTCAATGACGACGTCGCCACGTGCGTATAATGACAATATGGGTGGATTGGACACGTTGCAGATGGACTATGCACGGGGCGCATGGAATTTTGCCGCGGGGTATCAGCATCACCTGACCGATGGGGCGTCGCGCTTTGATGGTATGTCAAATCCGATTTTGAATCTGGCGTCAAATGCGGTTACAACCGATGCGATTTATAACAGTGGTCGTTGGTCATTTGGTGCGCGCGCGTTTTCGGGTGCGATTACCGACGAAGAATTGTTGGAAAATGACCCGACGATTTCATCACAGTATGCGCCGGCGCGCTTGGGTCTGATTTCGGGTGCGCAATCGCACATTGCGTGGCATGGCGATAAATTTGGTTTTACAACCGCGTTTGGTAATGCGCATGAATCAGATACTTTGCTGGGGGCCCAGACGGGGGGACTATTGAATCTGGGTGCGGGTGACACAATGTATATTGATTCCGAATTGTCATATCGACCAACGGACAACCTGACACTGCGTGTGCGCGGAACGTTTGCCCGCACAACATCAGATATGGCGGGGGGCGCGGTCATTCTGGGGATGTCGGACATTTATTCAGACGCGATTGCGGCCGGCGTGGATTGGGGCAACTTTAATTTCACGGTGGCGCGTCCGCTGGGGGTAAATCGGGGCACAATGCAATATTCATATGCGGACTATGATTTATCAGAGGTTGCCGATGGCAAATACGACATTGTGATAACGGATGCCGGCGTGCGTGATGTTGATTTGACCCCTGAAAATCGAGAGGTTCGCCTGACCGCGACATATCGTCATGCATTGGGCGCATTTACCGATGGGGCACTTGGGTTTATATATCGCGTGAATCCAAATCACACCAGTGCATTTGGGAACGAGTCCATATTTATGCTGAAATTGAACCACCGGTTGGGAATATAATTTGCTTGACAAAAATACGTAGTGTGGTAGTGTTTCCCGAAAATCAAAGGCATATAGTTATGAAAATTTATTCGTGTGTTGAGCACATCAAGGATTTCTTTAACAGAACATCAACACGTTCATTGTCGTTGACGTCTACGTCAGATGCTGCGCTGGTGTCCAGTTTATGTTCAAACGTGGAATTTTTGCGTGCTAAAAATGGGCTTTCGTATTTTTATTGTTTTATGGGGCATGCAGAAAATGTGGATGTATGCGAATACTTGTTGCGTCGCAATGGCTTTTTGCCCCGTCGGCATATCAGCCGTTATATGGGGGGAAATGGTTTGGTTTTGCGCATACCAAAAACGTCGTATGTTGGTAATGCTGCCAAGAATGATTTTTTGAAAAATGTTCGTATGAATTTTGAAAAACATATGGGCTGGGATTATTCGCAACAGGTTGCGCAAATTCGTGCCGAAATGGCGCAAAAGACAAAATAAAAAAACGCCCAAACGGGCGTTTTTTTATTTACATACCACAACCATCGCTGTGCGCAGGACACTGTCCCCGAACATGTAACCCGCCTGCATTTCAGACACGATTGTGTTTGGCGCGGGTGCGGGATTTGCGTCCGCGGGTGCGGGCACAACCTGAATCGCATTGTGGAATTGTGGATTCAAAACCTGACCCACGGAATCGATTTTAACAATACCGATTTGCGCAAACGCAGATTCCATAGCGCGTGCCATGGATTGAATACCGGCATCGTCTGGTGCGTGTTTTTGCGCGGCGACAATGGCGTCCATCACGGGCAAGAATTCCTTGGCCACGTTCATTGCGCGATTGCGGGCACGTGATTCCGCGTCTAATGCGGCGCGACGACGTGTGTTTTCTAATTCGGCAACACTGCGCAAGTATTTGTCGTTCAGTTCGTTAAACTCTGCCTTTAACGCGTCCAGTTCCGCGGCGGCGTTATTTTGTTCGTCGTCGTTGGCCGCGTCGGGCGTTATGTCCGCGGGCGCGTCGGTGGCTGGTGCGGTGGTACTGTTTTTTGCCGTGTCAACCGATACGGTTTCGATTTCTACTTCTTTTTCTGGTTTGTTTTCGTCTTGCATAATTATACCTGTAAACTTGTAAGTGCAGGGCGGGTCGCGCCCACCCATGCAAATGTAACCTTATTTCACACTGGTTATTATAGGTATGAAATCGTCAGGTTTCAAGGATGCTCCACCAACCAATACGCCATCAACGTGCGCAATCGACATAATTTCGGCGGCATTTGACCCCTTGACACTTGCACCATACAACACCGGCGTGCCGTCCAATCCCATATCGGTCAGGGTATCTGCAATCAGTGTGTGCGCCGCCGCGATTTCTTCGGCGGTTGGGGTCAGACCCGCACCAATCGCCCAGCGTGGTTCGTATGCGACAATAACGTTACGCGCGTCTGTTGGTACAGATTCGCGAACGCCCGATTCAATAATCGCCATCGTTTTGCCGGCCTGTTTTTCGTCCATTGTTTCGCCCACACAAATAATAGGGGTCAGGCCGGATGCGATTGCGGCGGCGGCCTTTTGACGGACAATGTCGTTTGTTTCGCCGTGATACATGCGACGTTCGCTGTGGCCAACAATTACGTATTTTGCGCCCGTGTCTGCAATCATGGGGGCGGAAACCTCGCCCGTGAATGCGCCATGGTCGTTGGTGCTGACGTCCTGTGCGCCCAAGGCGACGTTTTCAGCGCGTGCGCCCAGCATTGTGAACGGCACGCACAGAATTACGCGGTTATTTGTGACAATGTCACGCAACGCATGCAGCATATTTTCCAACGCCGCGCGCGTACCATTCATCTTCCAATTACCTGCAATAATTTTCATGGTTTTTCCCCTTTTTTTCGTTGATTTTTCTCTTGTCGTTTTGCTATGGTAACGCAAAAGGGGAACAAATGCTAGAATATTTACGTAATGCAGCAGACAAGCCATTGGCAAAATTTCTGATTGCTATATTGGCTTTCTCGTTTGTCGGTTGGGGCGTTGCCGAATGGGTTTTCGGCGGCAGTCGCGGCGACACAACACTGGTTCGCGTTGGCAATGCCGACGTGACAATGCAAGAATATAATGCCGAACGCAGTCGTGCCTTGGCCCAGATGACCCGTGAACAACAGCGGGCGGTTTATACCGATGCGCAGACGGGGGCGCAATTTACCGCCCGCGTTTTGGGTGACCTGTCGACACAACGTATGGTTGAAAATCGTGCAAACGATTTGGGCTTTGTCGTGACCGATGGTCGCATTGCACGCGAAATTCGCGAATTTCCAGAATTTCAGAGCAACGGTCGCTTTTCCGCGTACTTGTTTGATGTGGTTCTGAATAATTCAGGGTATAGCGAGGCCGCATTTGCGAACGTCCTGCGTAATCAGGTTTTGCGTGGTTATGTGTTGGGCCCAATCGCCGTGTCGATGAATGTGCCACAATTTGCACTGACCGCGGCATACAACGCCAGATATGGCCAGAAAAAGATTGAATACGCAACGGTAAAGTTTTCTGATTTCAAGGTTGGCCAGCCAACCGATGCTCAGTTGCAAGAATACTATGCGGCGCACCCCCAGATTGTGCCGGAACACCGCACGGTATCGTATGTCTTGATTCCTGCCGATATGTCAAAGCCCGACAGTTATGACGCGGCGTTGGCCACCGCGCAAAAGGTCGAAGATGACATTATCGCGGGCGAATCCATGGCAACCGCGGCAAAACGCCACAATGCGAAATACGTATCATTGAAATCATTCGCGGCGGATGGCCGTCCGGCGGACGCAATATTGACCGACAAAATGGTTGCGAAAATCTTTGATATGGACGCAGGGCTGGAAAGTGAGCTGACCGAAACCAAGCAAGGGTTTGTTATTGTTCGCGTTGATAAAATCGACCCACAGCACAATGCCGAATTTGCGTCGGTTAAAAAGAACCTGATTGCCGATTGGCAGCGTGATGCCCAACGCAAACAGGCGTATGTCCGTGCAAATGAAATCTTGGTCGATTTGAACAAGAATGGCAAATTTGTTGGTAAAAAATTGTCGACCAAATCGGCGACGGTATCGCGCACATCGGGCGCACCAACCGACGTATTGGTTGCGGCATTCCGTGCAAATGCCAATGACAATTCAATCGTCAGTGCCGCGGACGCATTCTATGTATTGCACGCGGGTGACGCGGTTGCGCCAACGGTTGATACGAAAAAGATGGGCGATTTACGCAAAGAATTGGCATCGACCCAATCGCGCGAAATCACAGACGATTATAATTCGTTCTTGATTCGGACGTATCCGGTCAAAATCAATCACAAGGTTTATGACAAATTCTTTGCAAAATAAAGAAACGCCCGTCTGGGCGTTTTTTCTTGTTGCTAAATAAACAAAATTGCGCCACAACCTGGTGCAGGTTTCTGTGTTTTCAAAAGGGTAACTGTCCAAATCTAGCGATGGCTAAATTTGAGCATTTTTATGTGGGTAATAGTACACGTTTCCCGCGGTTTGGTCAAGGGGTTTTGTGTCCAAATTTAGCCATCGCTAGATTTGGACAGTACGTTATTCTTAGGTGGAGGGGGCACAACCCATGACAAATATAAATAAATCATATCTGTTACTGGCGGCATTATTGGCGGCAAAAACCGGCACGGCCGAGGCGGTGTTCGCGCAAAGCCAATGTGTGAATATTGTGGATTGTTTTAATCAATATACCGACGATGACAATGACGCAGCGGATACGGCGTGTTGTACTGATTTGTGGGGGTATGAGTATGGTACGACAAACTATTATGCTTGTCACCGTGCCGGTATGTTGGGGCCGGACAGCGATTCTTGCCCATCGTATAAATTTTCGCAAAGCGATTGTACAAAGGTTAAAAATAATGGGTGTGACCAGTCGTCATTGCCGTCGGGTATGACGGTGCAGATATGTCAGGCCATTTATTATTATGACAAATGGTCAACGTATTGTAATGGTACAAGTACTGGTGGCGGCACAACAACCAGTTTTGCTGAGTACTGTGATGACCCACTGTATGGTCAACATAGTGACAGTTTTTCAGATTGCATTACATATGATACGGCATCTAATTGCTGTACAACTATTTATGGCAGCAGTTGGGCATCCTATTGCATGGCAGAATATAATGGTTCAATGTCATGTACATCGGGCAGTGATTGTGGCCCAGGGGAAATATTATCTGGCGGGTCTTGTCGTGCGACTGCGGCATGTAATGTTGGTTGGTATCATCCAACCGCGGGGACGGATTATTGTGCGCAATGCCCATCGTTTGACAATGCGCGTTGGAATGGGAAAACGTGGTCTGACTTTACCGATATCAAGGGGGGGCGATACCACCACTGGTGCACAGGCCGGTACAATATGGGGATTGGCCACATGTTATGTTCCGACGTCAACCGCGTTTTCTGACCCAACGGGCACATATGAATTTTCCACTAATTGTTATCACGGGTCATAGGCGATAATGCAACCAGATGACAAGATAGATATCTTTGACGTTATTCAACGACGCTTGGTTGATATAGAATCCAGACAAAACTGGTTGATTCAAAAACTGGGCGAATTACATAATCATGTGTCGCGCCTGTATGGTATGGGGCGCGTTGCCGATGATTTGCCTGATGCCACGGGGCATCTGGCGTTGCAACAGCGTGCGGCGTTGCATTTGGCGGAAATGGTTGCCGCAGATTTGCGTGCGAATGGCATTGGCTATTTCCTGTCCGCGGGTAATTTACTGGGCGCGGCGCGCAATGGTAAATTTGTGCCGTGGGACGATGATATCGATTTCGGCCTGATGCGACCAGATTTTAATCGTGCGGTTGAATTGCTGAGTGCACGGTACAATCACGGACACTTTCAAACCGTGTGGGCGCATGCCGGCGGTATATTCAAGGTCTTGTTTATGGGCAAAATCTGTTTGGATTTATTCCCGTGGGATTGTTATTACAAGCATATTTGCACGCCCAAGGAATTGGAACGGTTCAAAATGGATTATCGTGCCGCAATGAATGCCGCGCGTGATTTGGAACAGGGTGCGGGTACATACGCAACATATTATGACATTGTGTCTGATTTGATTTTGCATGGTCGGCAGCCCGACTGGTCACATGGCGATTTATTCGAAGCGATTGACTGGCAATTACTGAATGAACGCATTATGGGACGATTCCACGATGGGGTATGGAATCATGAATACATATTGCCATATGGCGAAATTGAATTTTGTGGGAAAAAGTTTTCTGCACCAAATAATCCTGATGCATGGCTGACCACGCGATATGGCGATTGGGGTGTTTTGTCGCCTGAATTTTCCAAGCATGTTTCGGGCAGTTTTACCTATGCCGAACTTGGCATTGTTCGCGCATTTATTGATGGGCAAATAAAATGAACCTTGCGTTACTGACGGCGGCGGGTTGTGGCAGTCGTGTTGGCAGCACAACGCCAAAGCAGTTTATTCCTGTGGACGGCGTGCCCGTGATTGTGCACACCATGCGTGCGTTTCAGCATCACCCAGAAATTGATGTAATCTGTGTTGTAACGTTACCTGAATGGGTGGACGTGGTTGCCGAATACGGTCGGCAATACGGCATTACAAAACTGCGTCATATTGTTGTTGGGGGCGCGTCGGGTCAGGAATCGATAAAGTGCGGCTTGGACGAATTGCATGACGTATATGCCGATGATGATATCGTTCTGGTGCATGATGGTGTGCGACCGATGGTGTCGGCGGAAATTATTTCTGATTGTATTCGGTGCGTGCGCGCAAATGGTAATGCGATTGCCGCAATTCCGTGTACAGAGGCGATTTTGCAAACCACCGATGGTGGCGTGTCGGCGGTGACATCAATCCCGCGCGATGCGCTGCGCCGGACGCAGACGCCACATGGATTTTATCTGGGTGATATTTGGGCGGCGCAAAATGACGCGCTGGCGCGCGGAATTACAAATACGGTTGCGTGCTGTACATTGATGGTTGCGCTGGGGCGGCGTGTGTTCTTTTCGCGTGGGGCGGAACAGAATTTGAAACTGACCACGGCGGCGGACTTTGAAATCTTTCGTGCTTTACTGGGGCAGGTGACAAAATGACCATTTCAGATTTATTGCGTGATGAATACGAACGTGCGCGTGCGGGTGTGGGCGATGCATTGGGCGCGCTGCGCGGTCGGCGGATTTTGATTACGGGCGCGACGGGACTGATTGGTGGTTGGTTGGTTGATTTTCTGACCCATATGAATGCGGTGCACGGGTTGGGTGTTGATATTTTTGCCGTGTCGCGCAGTGTGAAAAAGTTGGCGCATCGATTCGGTGACGCGACGCAAAACCTGCATTTTATTGAATGTGATTTGTCGGGTGGAAATGCGCCGGATGGCACATTTGATTTCGTCGTGCACGCGGCCAGTCCGGCGTGCCCCGCGGCGTACACCGCGCGACCGGTGGATGTAATCCGCGCAAATGTGTTGGGCACAATGGCGTTGCTGGACGCGGTATGCACAAATGATACGCGATTCCTGTTCGTTTCCAGTGGCGAGGTTTATGGTCACAATAAAACCACCGTGCCATTTGTGGAAACGGACGCCGGCGAAGTTCAGTTCGCAACCGTGTGCGCGTGCTATCCCGAATCAAAACGCACGGCGGAAAGTTTGTGCATGGCGTACGCAGCGCAGTATGGGCGGCACGTTTGCATCGTGCGTCCGAACTATGTTTATGGGCCGCGGATTGCGCCTGAAAATAATCGCGCCGATGCACAATTTTTGCGTGCGGTAATGTCTGGGCATGATATTATACTGAACAGTGATGGCGCACAGCGGCGCACGTGGTGTTATGTTGCTGATGCAGGAACGGCGATTTTGCGGGCGGTTCTGTGTGGGGCGCGTGGCGCGGTTTATAACATTGCGAATCCAAATGCGGATGCGTCTGTGCGGGAATTTGCCGATTGCATGGCACGATGCGGGGGCGTCGCGGTGCAAATTGCACCGAATGCGACCGCGGTGGTGGGCGCGGATTCTGTACTGAATGCCGATCGGTTGATTCAGGCGGGTTGGACGCCCGTCTATGATTTGCAATCTGGGGTTGCGCGGACGGTTGCCATCGCCACAGAAAAATAATTTATTGGGGGCATTATGACAACGTGGGCGGACGGTCGGACGCGGTGCGCGTGGGCGAATCCGAATAATCCAGAATACATAAAATATCACGACACAGAATGGGGGCGCGCCGTGCATGATGATGCGCGGCTGTTTGAAATGCTGGTGCTGGAATCGTTTCAGGCGGGGTTGTCGTGGGAATGCATTTTGGCAAAGCGTGAAAACTTTCGTCGCGCGTTTGATGGATTTGATGCGCGTCGCATTGCCGAATATACGGACAGTGACGTCAGTCGATTGATGGCGGACGCGGGGATTGTTCGCAATCGCTTGAAAATCCGCGCCGCAATACAAAACGCGCGCGTGTTTTTGGAAATCGTGCGCGAATTTGGTTCGTTTGACGCATACATCTGGCGCGCGACGGGCGGGGCGGTAATTCGAGAGGTGGCCCACACCCATTCTGAAATTTCGGACGCGGTTTCACGCGACCTGCGCCGGCGGGGGATGCGATTCGTTGGTACAACAATCATATACGCCTACTTGCAGGCCATCGGCATTATCAACGGCCACAGCGCAGATTGCTGGTGTGCGAAATAAAACTGCCCCGAGGTGGGGCGGGATTATTTTTCTTTTGAATGACAATCATTACATGCGCACTTAATGACAGCATATTTTGGGGTCGTACTAAAATCTATAATTCAGTTCAATTTCCAGCCTATGCTTGTAAAATTCAAATGCAGGGGCGTTGGAATCACGACGGGTGTACGTATAAGAAATAGACGGGTAAATACGTTGGTATTCCAATAAACGGCTGGACAGGCGAATATAGGCCTGATACGTCCAATCTCGCCGTCGGAATGAATCCAGCGAATAGTCACGCATTATAAAGAATTGTGGTTCGTGGTATTCGGTATGGGTTAAATCTAGCCGCGCATATAAGGTCAACGTCAACGGCAACTCGCCAAAATATCCAACCGAATACGTCTGTCCAGTGTAGCCATAGGACGGCTCGGTCGCTGTGCTGTAAAAGCCGGACACACCCGCCAGAACAAAACTTTTGTTATTTATATAATAGCGCGGCTGAATATAGGCGGTGTATTCATTACTGCGATAAATGTCGTTTATGCGCCCGTCATGATATTTGGTATGGGTATAGGAAACTCCGCCCGCCAATGACATGCGCCGTGTTATATCGTATGCCGCATCCAACCGCAATCCTGGTACAGTTGAATAATATTTACCCGCATACCAACGCATTTGGGTGAATGGTTGCAGGCTAACATAGCCCCGCGACATTAAATAACGTGGTCCGCTGGCCAGATACAGGGAATAATCGTCATAACGGCTGGTTGCAAAATCAATGGCGGATAAATGCGCGCTATTTTTAATACCCCAACGGTTTGTCAGACGTAAATAATAATCCCCACCCAAACTATAGCGCAGGCCAACGCCGGAATTTTCCTGTTCCAATGGGCGGCACATGATACCAAAGCCAAAGTTGATGCATTCCTGTGCCCGACCGGTGGCATTGTTTATGTTTGAATCTGGCACAATGGACAAGCCCGCATTGACAGACCAATTTTTGCGCTGGCGTGCCGCATTTATCAGACTACGCACGCGATTGGCCACGCCAGGCAGTAAATTCTTATCCGCCAGAACCAATCGCAGATTAAAGTCCGCCAGCCCATATTGCCCCGTCAACATGTAAACTTGGGCCAGCTCCAGTCGCACTGGTGTCATATCAGGGTGGAATTTTAGAATTGTCAGGAAATACCGCTCTGCTGTGTCATAGTTCCCACGCATTGCGGCAACGCGCCCCAGTTGAAACAATGCGCCAATGCGAATGTCTACGTCGTCGCTTTGTAAAATATCGTTCAACAGGGATTCAGCCGCCAGCAAGTCACCTGCGCTCAACATCATATCCGATACTGCCAATGCCTGCGCGTCGGTCAGTTCAACCGTTTGCGCAGTCGATGGTGTGGCCATAGCACACACTGGAACCATAGCCACCACCCCCATCAAACACCCAATCAGACGACGCATTATTTTTTCGTGCCACCAAAAGAACCAGTTAAATAAAAAGTATCTGTTATTGTGTTCGTTTTCCCATATTGATTGTCGTCAAATCCTTCTTGGTATGTTCCAAAGGCTTCCTCAACGCCATTTTTACTGACATAGCCAAATTCTGTTGTTATGTCCTTGTTTTGGAAATTGCCAGTGGGTAAATTATATTGTGATTTGCCGGTGTTATTTGTTCCGGAAATGCTTACGTCATATTTGCCCGCGTTGTTTTTTTCAAAACTTATATTATAATAATTTTCAAATGCCAAATTTAGCTTTGGATTGGTTGGACTATATGTAAAGGTCGCATCACCTTTTATAAGTTCGGTTTTGTCACGTTCATTATTTACACCGCTGCTTTGGTGCAAATACGCCAATGTTCCGCCCTTAAACACCGCGTCATTGTCTGGGGTATAAAGATTAGCACCAACACCTTCACGATTATGAATATAGGCACTATATGAGACAGACGAAGGAACGGATTCAAAATCGCGTTGCAGATACGTTTCTGAAATACCATAATTACCCAGATTTAACTCTTTTTCATTATATGTGAATGCCCAGTTGAATGTCTGTGTATTTGAGATAGCATGGAACTTATGCGCATAGTGTTTATAACCATTGTGTTGGGGCCATATAATATCTTGTTCAACAAAATCTGAATAAGACGAATTGGAGTTTTTCAAATAGTCGTGATATTCCTTGGTATTTGCAAAGTACCTGTTGTGTGTTGTGCCAGATGTGTCGTCGTCAGATCCAGATGAACTGCCACCAGAGACCAAGCTATCTAAAAAATCCTGTTCACTGCCAGTGTTTCCTTGCTCTAGCCATATCTGATATGCCGATTTGCCGGGTGCACCGGCCTGGCCCGGTGAACCTACTGGTCCCTCTGGCCCCCGGGAACCACCACTGCATGCGGTCAAAATAAGACAAAGCGACAATGCTATTGTTTGTATTTTCATAATTCTCCTCGTTGATGTTGTAATTGGTTAACAGATTGATTTTGGGATACTTGTTCTCCATTCATAAATTCAACCAAATGCGCCTTATTACGCCCCAAGGCAACAAATACCCCTCGCTGATAATTGAAATATTTTTTTATATTTGTGTGCGGACATTCTTTCGTAAACGCTTTTAATTTTGCTTCATCGTTGTCCCACTTGCTTCTATTCCAATAACCCTTGAATTCAACAACCAGTAAATTATTTGCATGTGTGCCACGTTCATGAATAATCAAATCCGGAAAAATGCAACCCTTTGAATTTTTAATCGGTGGACCAGCGAACACACTATCTGAATCCAAATATTTTACATACTCAGCCATTTCGTCGACCGTAACTTTGGAATATTCGCTATCAACACGTAAATCATTGTTTTCATGTTCCAGCATACACTGCATATACCCAGCAATTCTGGCCACGCAGTTGCGTTCTGGTGCATACGCAGCATCGCGGTTATAAAATTTTTGTATCGCCTGTTTCAGCAAAACAAAAACTTGCTCACTTGTCATCGGAAAACACCTTTATCGCCAATTAAATCCAGATGTTGCATGCTTGTTGATTAAATCAACACAGGAACCATCTTTGTACTCAACGTCGCAAATAATGCCAGTAAACCCAAGTTTCAGATTAACTTGTTTTACGTTGCTGGGATTTTTAATAATAAAGCGACTGTTAAACATAAGTTGACAGCGACATTCTATGACAACTTGTTTTGTCTTTTGCGAAATTGGCACCTGTTTCGTTTCCCCTGTGCCTATCAGAAAGCCATATTCATCATCAACCACAACTTTTATTCTAGTTAGTATTCCACACCAACCAGGACGGCGATAAATAGTCAACATTGAAAACTCCTTTTATTAAACAAAAAACACCCGGTAAGGCGGGTGGTTGGAGGTTCGAAACTATAATTTGTGGAAAATAGCGGGCTTATTCAATATATTCGCCACCCTCCAACCCAGACGGGCTGAGGGTGTTTTATGTCCCCGCGGACACCACAAATTAAAGGGTTTCGACGCCCAACACGGCAACCGCCATGTCATGAATATTTTACCATGATAAGAATCCCACGTAAAGGTGTTTTGTATTTGAGACAAATTTTTGTGAAACTAATAAATTGGTGCAATTAGATGATGGCATGGGCTGTGGGGCATTCGTATGACGTTCGCGGTGCTGCGCTTGCAAACGTCAACTCATAGTCGAACCGTTGATTCTCATCTCATTGTCCCAAAACCAAAAATTAAACCGGCACAAGGCCGGTTAAATTTTTGGTTGGGGCAGCTGGATTCGAACCAACACTGACGGAGTCAGAGTCCGGAGTTCTACCGTTAAACTATGCCCCAATGCGGTGCGCATTATATAATGTCTTTTTTCGTTTTGCAATCAAAATTTATGCTTTTGGTGGCGGGGCGGGTGTTTTTGTGATATTATGCCCCCTATGAACATTCCAGTATCTGATATCATTAAATTTCATTTGGTGCGCACGCACTGTCATATCGATTGCCTGAATTATTTCGCGGGATTGCTGGGTGCGGCATTTCCCATGCACGACAGCGATAAATTCACAGAACCATATCAAACGGGCTATGCGTATCGGAATTATGTGGGCTATCACCCAAATATGCAAATGTTACCCCAGCAAGAGGAACTGTACAAGCGTGTTCATGACGAACATCATCATATGCAGCCGCATCATGTTGGTGCGTGGGACGACGTGCACCAGATTCCGAAAGAGATTTTGACCGAAATGGTATGTGACTGGCACAGCGCGAATTTTGAACAGGCCGTGATACTGAACCAGACCGAATACGAATCGGTGCGGGCGTTCTATGACCGTGTGATGTCGCGGTTGACGTGGTCGGATGCACAGCGCAAATTTATTTTGGAACTGATTGCCGAATTGGCGCGTCGCGTGGACAATGATGCAGTGCGTGCGATTTGGACACCGGCGTTAGAACTGTGAAATCAAACCCATAGATTTATAAACGTGTCCGCCGCATAATGCGGGTATGGAGACGAGAAAATTATTTTATGCGCTGGCGGTGGCGATGCCATTGGTGGCTGCAAACAGTGCAGATGCCTGTACGGGTATCACGCTGAAATCCGATGACGGCGGTGTCGTTGTCGCACGTACAATCGATTGGTCACGCGAAGAAATGAACAACATATATGTTGTGATTCCGCGTGGTTACACCCAGACGGCGATTTTGCCAAATAATGCGTCGGGCGGTATGCAATATACCGCAAAGTACGGTTATGTCGGGCTGGGTATGGAACAGGCCGAATTTATCGTTGATGGCACGAACGAGGCGGGATTGTCCGCGGCGTTGTTCTATTTTCCAAAGTATGGCGAATACAAGCCGTATGATGCGGCATTGGCGGGTCAATCCATTGGGGATTTGCAATTCGTATCGTGGGTGTTGGCGAATTTTTCCACCATTGATGAACTGCGTGCGGGTATGCAAAACATTCGCATCATCAATATTGATTCCCGCGCCGACACCGTGCATTGGCGCATAACCGACCCATCTGGTCGTCAGGTCGTGGTAGAGGTTGTTGATGGCGAGGTCAATTTCTATGAAAATCCATTGGGCGTTTTGACCAATGCACCATCGTTCCCGTGGCACAGGTCTAATTTGAACAATTACGTGAATTTAACCCCAGGGACGGCGGGGCCGGTTGATATGAATGGTGTGAAGCTCGCGGCATTTGGTTCGGGCAGTGGTTTCCACGGTCTGCCTGGGGACTTTACACCGCCATCGCGATTCGTTCGTGCGGCATTCTTGGAATCTTATTCATTAAAGCAAAAGACCGCGTTTGATTCCGCGATGCAGGCGTTTCATATTCTGAATAACTTTGACGTGCCAACGGGTGTTCAGTTTGCGGTTGGGCGTGCGCCAAACAATATGCCATCGGCCACCCAGTGGACAATCGCGACCGATTTGAAAAACATGGTGATTTATTATCACACTATGTATGACCGTACGGTGCGATCCATTGATATGTCGGCGATTGACTTTGGCGCGGTTGCGTTCCAGACCCATCCGCTGGACGCCAGCAAGAGTCCGACGATTGTTCCTGTGCAGATTGAATATGCACCGACGCCGGTTATGGTTGAAACAGACGTGACCGTCGTCGAAATGACGGAATAAAAAAATATTTGTCTTTTATTTAATGGTAAACCAGATATAATCCTTGGGTGTATAACCCAAGGAGAAATCTGATATGAAAATCAAACCATTTGCAGGTGTACGTCCACCAAAAGAATTGGCAGAGCAGGTTGCGTCGCGTCCATACGACGTTCTAAATTCAGCCGAGGCCAAGGCCGAGGCCGGTGAAAAATCATTGTTGCATATTATCAAGCCAGAAATTGATTTTGACCCGATTGCCGATGAACATTCGCAGGCCGTCTATGACAAAGCGGTGGAAAATTTCAAACTGTGGCAGAATCGCGGTTGGCTGGTTCAAGACCCAAAAGAAATGTATTACATCTATGCCCAGACGATGGACGGGCGCACGCAGTATGGCTTGGTTGCGGCGGCAAATGTTGATGACTATATGTCGGGCAAAATTAAAAAGCATGAATTGACGCGCAAGGACAAGGAAGACGACCGTATGATTCATGTTCGCATTCAGGACGCGAATATTGAACCGGTGTTCTTTGCATACCCTGATGTTGATGAAATGAACAAATTGGTTGCGGATTGGGTCGCGGCGCACGCGCCTGAATATGACTTTGTCGCGCCAGACGGTTTTGGTCACACATTCTGGGCAATTACCGACGATGCGGTCAATGCGCGCATTACCGAAATATTCAAAAATGTGCCGGCGATGTATGTTGCCGACGGACATCACCGCACGGCGGCGGCGGCACGCGTTGGCGCGGAAAAGCGTGCGCAAAATCCAAACCACACGGGGGACGAAGAATACAACTATTTCCTGGCCGTGATATTCCCAGAATCACAGTTGCACGTTATTGACTATAACCGCGTGGTGCGTGATTTGAATGGGCTGACGCCGGATGAATTTTTGGCAAAACTGTCAGAATCATTTGACGTTACCGATATGGGCACAGAAATTTACAAGCCAACGAAACTGCACAACTTTGGTATGTACCTGAACGGTCATTGGTACAGTTTGACGGCGAAAGCGGGCACGTATAATGACAATGACCCGATTGGTGTTTTGGATGTGACCGTGCTGTCAAATTTGGTGTTTGATAAAATCCTGAATCTGGGTGACCTGCGCACCAGCAAGCGTATTGATTTTGTTGGTGGTATTCGCGGGCTGGCGGAATTGCAGAAGCGTGTTGATTCCGGTGAAATGGCGGCGGCATTCGCGTTGTATCCCGTCACCATGCGCCAGATTATTGACATTGCCGACACGGGCAACATCATGCCACCAAAGACGACGTGGTTTGAACCAAAGTTACGCAGTGGCTTAGTTATTCACAAGTTGTCATAAAAAACGGGGCATCGCCCCGTTTTTTATGACAGAGAGCAGAGTGTATCCGTCTCCGCTGACGCTCTGTCGCGATAAAGAGAGCAGAGAGCAATGTGCTATAAATAAAACTAACAGAAAGGAGAGTCCATATGAAAATGTCCCGAACTGCAATCAAAGAATTGACTGCGGCGTATCGCGCCGTGTTAAAGCATGCGTTTATTGTCGCGATGGGTGCGGTGATGGTTATTGGTGGTGCATCGGCAGCGGATCGTACACTGGTTGCCGAAGATGAATTGTACCCAACCCAAGATGGTATGGTTTTGGACATTCAGGACAAAGAAGTCAAGGATTTGGGCGACTGGTCAGAAACACTGATTTTCGTTGGCAATGACAAAGGTCTGTTGACGGTTGGTGCGGGTTCGGTATTCAAAAATAATTTGGTTGAATCGGGCATATTCTATACCGCAAAACCAAAAGCACCCCAGACCGGCGGCATGTTGATAATCGGTGCAAACACCGTATTTGATGGCAATATGGCCAAGGATTCGGCGGGGGCGATTGCTGATTTTGGAACTGTGATTGTATCATCGGGGACAAAGTTTAATAACAACAGTGCGTATGCAACCGACGAAACGACCGGCACGCGTTTAATTGGTGGCGGTGCGATTGCAATGGGTATCAATGGCAAACTGGTTGTTGATGGTGCAGAATTTAATAATAACACCAGCCGATTCGATGGTGGTGCGATTGCAACACGCAGAACATTGGAAGATTCTGAAATCCCACAGGTGGACAATCTGGGCAATTATATCAAGATTTCAAATTCCGTATTTTCTGGAAATCAGGCATTGGGTGGTATGATTGACACCGCCAGCAACAGAACCCGTGGTGGTAACGGCGGCGCGATTGCGAATACGTTTGCAACGACTGAAATCGGTGGGACGACATTTGCTAAAAATACCACGGCAAAAAATGGCGGGGCAATTTATAATCACCATTTTATCAATGTTGATGCAACTGGAACAGACACTGGTTTGGGCGGTGTGATGACCATAACTGATTCAGTATTCAGTGAAAACAGCGCAAACGGCGATGGCGGTGCAATTTATAACACGGGTACGTTGACATTGAATTCAGATGTATTTGTTGGTAATTCTGCAAATGGATTTGGTGGTGCTGTTGGCTCACAAGGACAATTGACTTTGAAAGGAACTATGTTTGCAAATAATACCGCGATTGTTGGTGGTGCAATGTACAGTGGTTATAATGACTCGGGGGTTGGGCGCGGCAGTTCCGAAATCTCTGGTGCAACGTTCACTAATAATTCAGCGGAATATGGCGCGGGTGCTGTTGCGAATTATGGCAGCATGAAAATTGATATAGACAATACAAAATTTGTTGGAAATAAAGTAACCCATGCAATAGAACAAGACGGTTGGAACAACAGAAACCTGAACAGCAGTGTTGACGGCGGTGGCGCATTGTTCGTGGGCAGTGCATCAGCGACCAGCCTGAATAAAACAGTATTCCAAAACAACTCTTCAACAACGGCGGGTGGGGCGATTGCAACACGTGCAGATTGGGTGAACAGTGAATTGGGTGCCTTGCAATTTGAAACAAATGCCCCAGAAAATTATGACCCCAGCAAGGATTATTTGGTAAAGAATACCAAGGCAAAGTTGGATATTAAAAATTCTGTGTTTGAACGGAATACTGCTGGTTTGCAAGGTGGCGCATTGTTTAATACGTTTATGAATACAACGATTGCGGATTCCAATTTTGTTGACAATGTCGCAGGCCAGGGTGGTGCGATTTATAATGCTGGCGCAATTGAATTGTCTGGAAACAATGTATTCACCGGCAATATGGCGGGTGGCGTGGCAAATGATATTCACAATGTTGGCGCGCTGAATATCACAGATGGTACAACGACCATTGATGGTGGAATTACCGGCACGGGAACGTTGACGGTTGCAGATGGCGCGACATTGAATATTGGCACATCGACCGTGAATCAGGACACAGTGCATTTGGACGGCACGGTGGGGTTGACCATTGTGGATGCAAATAATTACGGTAAATTGTTGGCGAATACGTATGCCGACAGTGCAATAATGGGACGCGTATCGTTGACCGTTGCGACAACCGGTACGTATAAAATATTTAACGACGGCGTCAATTACAACATCGTTGATGCGGGCGCAATCTATGACGTTGCCCAAGATGAGTTTGGTACGGGGCTGGTTATTATTTCAACCAAGAAAGTCGAAGATATCGCGGCGGACACCGGTCTGACAAATCAGGCGGCGAACATTGTTGCGGGATTGGCAAACGGCAATGGTGATGAAATCAATGCGGCATCGTTAAAGGTGCAACAGGCCCTGCGCGATGGCGATACTGATTATATAGAGGGCGAAGTGGCCAAGACCAACCCACTGGACAAACCGGTTGTGCAATCGGTGGCGCAATCCGTTCAGGGTCAGGTTATGACAATCGCGGCGAACCGTTTGGCGGGCGCGCCGGCGCATACATCAATGGGCCGCAATGGTGGCGACGCGCATCCGGAATACGGCGTGTGGGCACAGGGTATGTTTAACCGTTCGAAATTTAATGGCCAGTTTAACGGGTACACCCGTGGCATCGCCGCCGGTTTTGATGCCCAGATTGACAAGCAATACACACTTGGTTTGGGGTATGCGTATGGTCATTCCGATGTGCATGCAAATGATCGCGACACGGAAATTGACACGAACAGCATATTTGCCTATGCGCAATACAAGCCGACCCAGTGGTACGTCAATGCGGCATTGAATTATTCTATGTCCCAGTACACGGGCAGTGAACGCAGTGTATTCGGTGTGGCGCGTATCAAGTCCGACTATGACGCCAATGCGTTTGGTGGTCAGGTTGCGACCGGTTACGATTTTGCGTCTGGCATGACGCCAGAGGTTGGCGTCCGTTACCTGCACGTGTCACAGGATTCGTATAATAACGGTCTGGTAAATATCAGCAGTGACGATACAGATTTCTTGACCGGTACGGCGGGATTGAAATACCGCTTTGCGATTGAAAACGGTTCGGCCATTCAGTGGGCCCCAGAATTGCGCGCGGCAGCGACATATGACTTTGTTTCTGACAAAGCAATGTCCACCGTTACAATCCCAGGGGCGGCATCGTATATTGTCGATGGCGGCCGCCTGTCACGCTTTGGCGGTGAATTTGGAATTGGCCTGACCGCGCAGTACAAGGGTCTGGAAATTTCATTGGTGTATGATTTGGATTTGCATCAGGATTATACATCGCAAACCGGCATGGCAAAATTCAGATATGAATTTTGATAAAACACGTCCCCATTTGGGGACGTGTTTTTTGTAGAGAGGGTTTTAGTGATATAGTGAAAAAAATGCGCCGGTGGCGCATTTTTATATTTACTGGATTGCCACGCGTCGCTTGCGCTCGCTCGCAATGAATCCAAGCGAAGCGCAGGATGCGGCAAGGACGCAGTCCGCAGGCGACACAAATACTAATTTCCTAGAAACATTGTCATTGCGAGTGAAACGAAGCAATCCAGTTAGTAAAACGACCGCCGAATGGCGGACACTTTCTCTGTACCACTTTTTATTGTGACCGACTGGTTGTTATTGAAAAAATGCGCCGGTGGCGCATTTTTTATTGAAAGTATTTTTTATGTTGGGTTTGTGATACCTGATACATTTTTTCCATCAACTGGTTTGCGGCATCACGACTGTCCATGCCACCAGATGCGTTTGCATCTGCACCATTTAACACAATCAGGCGGTTTGGTAATGTGCCATCACCACCATCGCATTCAATAAAGTATTCGGCGGTGTCAAATGATTTACCCATGCACTTATTTTGTGCAATCGCAACAAATCCATCGTCCGCCAATGTTTGACATGTTGGTTGCGCGCCGTATGTGATTTCGCCAAATTCCAATGTTTCATCAACATTACGCAATACACCCGCACACCATACGTTGACGTATTTGCCATCAATCAAAACCTTGGTTCCGCCGGCACTGGTTTTACGCATGCCAAAGCAATCGCCGTTTAATACATTGATATCGAAATCAGAATTGATACCCGTGCCATGTGCAATGTCGGCGCGTCCGACCAGTTTTGCATCGGTTGCGTTTTTATCGGTCAATGCGTCGGCACAAATCCATTTCATGCCGCGACAACTGCTGTCGGCGTCCCACATTTCACTGTCATAGCCCGCGCCCATTGATGCGTAACATTTGGTGGGATCTAATCTGCAAATCGTGGGCTGTTGCCACCATGGCGTTGCCGCGCCCGCGTTCGCGCAAATCAAAGACATTATTGAAAGTATAAATATTTTTCTCATACTCAATCTCTCGCTTGTTCCTGTATTCTATCAGATTTTGCCACATTGTGCAAGTTACCTGATTTCAATCAACCTTGGTTGCCGTCTTGGGCGACATCTTGAATTGGGGTATCCGACCCAGAATCATCGCCACCGTCGGTGTCGCCGCCCGTATCACCGCCCGTATCGCCGCCCGTATCGCCAGTATCAGTAGATGTTCCAGATTCGTCCTTGTTTTCAGTGTCTGTTTCGGCGGGTGGCCGGCAATAGCCCCACTGGGTATTCGCACTGGTTTCGGTATAGAACAGTTTGTATTGTGCGTCACCCGTATAATCGTGCAGACCGTCCAGTTGACCATCGGCATCGCGTTGTACGTCAACCCATGGTGTGTCAACCCACACGCCACCCAAGCGGTCGCATTCTGTCGACAATTCCTTGGCCATGGCGACACGTACAGAATCCATGACAACATTGACGTCTTGCATAATTGTGGTTGGCAATACATAGTCACCCTTGCTGGATTCCGATGGGCGGACGCATGCCTGCATTGCGTAACGAACGACCTTTTGATACAAACTGCCGACGTAATCTGTGCCACAGATGTCTTGGCTGTCGCCGGCGTATATTGGCGCGGCCTTGCCCCCCGGACATGATGTGGCTGCGGCAGGGCATCTGAAACAATAGTTGCCCGCAACTTCGTTTGGATTATATTTCCATTCGTCTTTTTCATTCAGGGCAACCATATAGTACCCCTCGCTGCATTCATAGAATGTGGATTTCGGGCCGCACATATATGCTGTTTCTTCAAACCAACCTTTTTCTGGCTCAGTTTGATCTTTGCTGGTGTCAGGGCCAGTGGCCGCGCTGCCTGTGTCGTTCCATATGCGTTGGTTACATGTGGAAATCGTGGCGTACTTTTGACTGCCTGGGGCATAGACACGGCATGCGTATGGGTAACTGTGCAAACTGTCGTTGCTGGGGACGGCGCAAGTATCTTGGACGAATTCTTGCAGTGTGGTCAGGCATTCTTTGCCGATTTTCTGGTCGGTGATGTCGCGCATTGCGTTTATCAACAAATCCAGACCGTTACCATTTCCATCGCCGTACAGATTACTGCATGCGTATAATTTTTCTTGACACAATTCTTCGGATAATTCCAGACGTGAACCAATCAACAACTGTTCTTTGACGTTACTAAAATCTTTTAACGATTTACTCTGTTCATCATAGCATGCGTTCACAACGTCCAAGCATTCGTTTTTTACATCACGGACGCGTGACTGTTGCCCCTGATAAATTTCAACGATTGCCTGACGCATAAATTCATCCCATACCTCGTCCGACAGGTCGCGGCAAGTGTCCAACCCGCGTGCGGCGTATGCACGTTTGTTGTTTAACTCGGCAACAATCATTCGGTTTGTTGGGTTGGTCAGCACGTCGCCCGATAACGATATCTGGTTTTCCAACTGGTAAAAATTCGTGGTGTAAATTGGTTCGCCCGTATCGCGGTTCAGGTATTTGCCCGATATGTCCAGACAGTGTACATAATCCTTGCCGCAGGCGGTGTCGGCGGTGATATCACTGCGTACCTGGGCAATACAGTCGTTGATAGATGTTGAATTATGTGCGTTATAGTTTTCCAATCGCGCGGTGTTCATTTCACGTTCGGTGCTGCGAATGGTGCTGTTTGCGGTGTTCAGTTTCTTGTCCAATGCGTTTATCAGTGCGCTGCAATCATTTTCAATGTACATGCCGTATGCGGACACGACCATGCCCAAAACCGTGGTGGATGGACAATTTGCAGATACCATTTCGGCGCACTGGGCATGAACCGCATTGTACAATGGTTCACCCGTCAGGTTGGAAATGTTTGCGCCATCGGCCAAATCGGTGGTTGACCAAATTGCGTTTATGTCGCCCGCAATGTCCAGTGTCCCACTGGTTGACAGTGATTTGGATTTCGCGTTACTTAAAACCTCGCTAATACCACTGAGGGCCTGTGCCGATTTGGAATTATCGTGCGCCGACGATGCGGCCAGTTCGCCTTCGCTGGCGGTCAGCATGGCATTTACCTCTGCCGCGGTTTTGGGTATAACCTCTATATTCAAATTCTTGAAATCTTGCAGATTATCAGACGCGTTGGTCAGTGCACGTTCGCGTGATTGAATTTCAGTCAGTTTTGATGAACATACACATCGACGGTAAGAATCATTTTGCTTTGCACAGAATTGATCCATACATGTAAAGTATGCATCGCGACATGCGTTGTATCCCGTGCCGAATGTGTTCGTGCCGGTGGCCGTGGTTGTTGTGGTTGCGACGCGCGCACTGCGTGCAGCATTGGTGCTGGCACTGCTGCGTGCGGTTGTGGTTACTGTTGCGGCACGTGATACGGTTGCGCGTGCGGGCGCAGTTGATGCGGTGCGGGCAACCGTTTTTGTTGATGTTGCGCGGGCAGACGTGCCGGTCGCACTGCGTGATGTGGTTACGTTGGCGGCCTTGCGCGTGGTTGTGGCGCGTGATTGTGCACTGACCGTCGCGGCCCCACCGCGTGACGCGCCCGATTGCGTTTGATTGGTTGTGGATGCCTGATTTCGGCTGATATTTGACGCGCTGCGCACCGCAGCATCGGCCATGCCGATGCCGGCACACAATGTGGCGGCAAAAAGCAAAATCTTTTTCATTCCTTTATATGTGACATATAATATCAAAAAAGCCCATTTCTGGGCAAGGGGTATTTCAATAAAATTCAAACAAAAAATCCACCGATGTGGTGGATTTTTACTTATTGATTGTTTGCATCTGGGGTGGGGCGATTACGTTCAACAAATGTAATGCGACCCTTGTCCAAATCGTATGGCGTCATTTCAACACGCACCTTTTCCCCGATGTTGACCCAAATGCGTGCCTTGCGCATTTTGCCACATACGGTTGCCAGAATTTCGTGTCCGTTTTCCAATTTAACGCGGAACATGGTGTTGGGCAGTTTGTCTTCGACCGTGCCACTGAATACAATTACATCATCTTTTGCCATATCTATTCCTTGGATTTTTCTGCAAATTTACGGCTGTAATCATAATGCGTGGCATAAAAAATTGCAAGATGTTTTTATCTGCTTGCGCCACGCCCCGACATTTGATAAAATTAGGCATAATAATGTAGGGTGGATTCACATGAAATTAGTTTCGTTTTTTACGTTGTTATGTGCTGTGCCGTCGTTGGCGTTTGGCGCGACGCGCGACGCGGATTCTGTGCGCGTTGGCGTAACGCGTATGTCGATGGCGGGCGCGCGTTCGCCCAATATGGTTGCGAATTTGCAGCCAACCATGACGACAAAGCCGGCGACCGCGACCGGTGGCACGACAAATAGCACGGTTGCAACATTGCCGGCAAATTCGTCCACCACGCCGGTGGTGACGGACAAAACGTCTGATGCCAAAGATACGAATACTGATTGCCGTACGGCGTATCGTGCATGCATGGACGAGTTTTGCTTGCTGGATGAATCCGAGGGGCGTCGTTGCGCGTGTTCATCAAATATCGAACAGTCAAAAACTTTAATTCAGGAAATTCAATCAATCCAGTCAGAGGCAGACAGTTTGTATACCGAGGGGGTTGAGCGCGAACAACTGGGGGCCAAGGCAAAGTTGGTATTTGGCGAAAGTGAAAATGCCAAAAAGAGTTCACGTGCGTCGGGTATGAGTTTTGTTGATTGGTTAAACAGCGGCAGCACCAGCGATACGGACGCGTTGGATACCGATAACGATATCGGCGATGGTTTGTATGCGATGGCGTCTGAATATTGTGCCGATAAATTGGCGGCGTGTGGCGACAGTGCCGAAATGGAAGAAACCCTGTATGCGCGCCAGATTATATCGGATTGCAAATCGTTTAACGCGTATTTGACCGACCAGAAAACAAATGCGACCGCGAACAAACGCACGGCCGAGGCCGCAGTGCGCAAGGCGCGTTTGGAAATGCTGGACACGACAAACAAATACAATCGTGGCGAATGTCTGTTGGCATATCGTGCGTGTATTGCGGACAAGGGCGGTTGTGGAACTAATTTCGAAAACTGTCTGGATGCGGATTTGTTGGGACGTCGTGCGAATGCGTGTGAAAACGTATTGGATCAATGCATGGCGGTGCGTGATTACGTTGTCCAAGATTGGGCGGCGGAATCTGAAAGTATCTTGGCCGATGCCGCAAAGTATGCAGATAAAAATGCGCGTGCAACATGCTTGGCACGAATCCAAGTTTGCTTAGAAGACAGTTGCAGCACCGAAACAAATTCGACATGTCTGACCGATGTGAATGTGGCGGCGGGTATTTGTCCGGTGATTACAGAATGCGAAACACTGATTCCTGGGATTCAGAGCAGTGTGAACGATAAATTGGGTTACCTGCGTACCCAGTTCTGCCAGAATGATATTGATAAATGCTTGCAAGATAAATGCGGCGAAAATTTTACCGCACCAGAATGTTTGGGCAAGACACCAACGGAAATTGCCGCACTGTGTCCACAGTCGATGTATCCATCGTGCAAGAATGAAACACAATTTGACATCATTGTTCAATCAGTACTGTTACAGATGGATTACAAATTGGTTCAGGGTTGCTTGAACTATTTCGGTGAACAGTTGGGGGCGGTGTGCGGAACAGATATGTCGTGCCTGCCGACCGATACGACGATTGCGTCGTTGACGGCTGTGCCAGACAACTCGACGGATTTGGCGGCGTTGCGTGAAACCGTGCGCAGTAATGTATCCGCGTCTGTTGATGAATTTTTCAAACAGTTTGAACAGGACAAGACCGTTGCGGCATGTCAAGACAGTGAGAAGCCACAAGGACGCAAGTCGTTGGGTGACACCGTATTTAACAGTGCGAAAATGATTGCACAAATTGGTGCGGAAAATCGTGCGATGCGCGCATTGGAATCCAAGATTGCCGAACTGTCGCGTCAGCAAGATTTGGATGCGGCGGAAAAGAATTGCTTGGCGACATATCAGGTTGAATCGCCCGATAAATCCAGCAAGAATTACAGTTATATTCGCAGTGTGTCGTTTGAACCGTCATTGCGTAACTGCCATGTTTGCCGTATGCAACAGGTTTGCGAAACCGGTGGTGAATCCAAGGGTACGGCGGGGCTGAAAGGTCTGGCGGGTGGTTTGTCCGCGGGTGCGGCGGCCGGCACGATGGTATCCCCAGGGTGGGGCACGGCGATTGGTGGAGTCGTTGGTGCGGTTGGCGGTCTGTTCGCAGGACGCAGTGCCGGTGGCCAACAAGAATTTTGTCAGGAAATCGAATCGTGCGAAGACATAAATATGTAAGATAATATGGGCGGAGAGAGATGAACTTGAAAAATATTTTGGCGTATCTGTTATGTGGTGTGGCGTTTGCTGATTTCGGTGGTGCGGCGGCCGCGGTCAAATCGACCAAGGTTGCCAAGCAATCGGCAATTCAAAACGGCACAACTGTGCGTACGCGATTGACCGCCACGGGGCTGTATGATCAGGCGTGCTATGATGCGTACTATGGCTGTATGGATCAGTTCTGTATCACTGACAATTCCAACGGGGGCAGTTGCGCATGCAGCGACGATAACGCAAAATATGAATCCCAGTTATCTGAAATCAAATCAATGATGGACGAGGCCTCGCGTATTCGCACCGAAGAGGTTGAAAAGGTCAAGGCGGGTGCGGATGCGGACATTGTCTTTACCGGTACACGTAAATACGACGAAAACGGAAATATCTTGTCGGCGGGTGAATTGACCGCGGCGGAAAAGAAAGCGCAAGCCCGCCAGAGTTTGATGGCACTGTTTGAAAACGACACCACCGACGATGACGATATTTTTGGCAGCGAAATCAGTACGGTTGCCGACAAGACCGGCGCGGCATTGTTTGCCGCCGCACAGGAATTATGCACTGCACAAATTCCAGACAACTGTGAAAAAGATTTGAATTTCTTGACCCAATTATATTCGCGTCAAATTGTATCGGACTGCAAGGGGTTTGAAAACAGTTTAACCACCCAGATGGCAAACGCCAAACAAGATTTGGCCGCCGCGCAGGCGGAGGTTCGCGATGCCCTGCGTGAAAGTTTTGAATCCGCCAATAAATACGATTTGGGCACGTGCATGGTTGAATTCAAAAAGTGTATGCAGACCGATGATGCATGTGGCAAGGATTGGGAAAATTGTGTTTCGACGATTGCGTCTGAAAATATGCAGAATAATGCCGCGGTCAGCACTGCATCAACCAAGGTTGCGACGGTGAACACATATGATATCACCGCGTCCACAATGGAAATTCTGGATTCTAAACGTACGATTTGTGAAAAGGTTTTGGACAACTGTGTTGCCGTGCGTGATCAGGTTTGGCCCGCATTTCTGCGCGAGGCCGCACCAACAATCAAATTGGCAGAATCCAAGATTGAATCAAAATTCCGCCAGTCATGTCTGACCAATATTTCGAACTGTATCCAGACCGCGTGCAAAGACGATATCGCGGGCAAGGGCGTTGCGACGATGGACGCGTGCTTGTCCCGTCCTGATATGGCGCGCAGTTTCTGCAAGGTGGAAATTGACCCATGCGAACGTATGGAACCGCTGATTTGGGGCTATGTCACAGATAAATTGGCGGCGATGCGTGTTGATGCATGTACCCAAGAGGTCAAAGATTGCTTTACCGCCGATACACGTTGTGGGTCAGAGTTCCAGAACTGTATCGGTATGGATTATGATTTCATCCACGATATCTGTCCGATTGATTCCTTGGTCGTGTGCAAGGCAAACAACCCAGCATTCTCGATGGACGATTTGGATTCTATGTTGATGGGGCTGTATCTGAATATTGATAATGCCGCATTGGATCAGTGTCAGGATTTGGTTGATACCAAGATGACAGAGGTTTGCGGCAGCACCACCGACTGTAACAAATTCGCGTCTGACGATACGATTGGCACAGGTTCTTTGCGCAGCCAGAAAGATGGCACAACATATCGCGTAACGGGTATGATTTCGTTCGGCAGTATCAAGATGGGCGATGCGACAGGTCGCGTTGTTGATAACGGCGATGGCACAACGACAAAACTGGGGGCGGGGCAAATCGGTGTCGATGAATACTTGGCGCAGGTACGCAGCCGCAACGCGAATGTTGCAAATGCCGATGGTATTATTTCGTCTATCGAAGAAGAACTGAATAACATCGCGGGAACAATCAATCGCACGATTTCGCTGATTGAACAAGATCCTGAAATTCAGTACTGCATCAGTGGACGTAACCTGTCCCAGATTACGGGCAATGCAAACCAGAAAACAACGGCGCGTTTCCCGAACCTGCTGAACAGTGTTAAAATGCAAATCGCGGCGTCGGCATTGCGTCAGGCCCAAGATAACTATAACGCGAAATTAAATTCGGAAATCGCGGCGGCAACCAAAAACGCATCGGCTGATTTGGCGCAATATATGTGCCAAAAAATGGCGGAAAATGGCGGAACGGGTTCTGCGGAATCGGCGCAGGCGTCAACGCCACTGGCCGCGCCATATGCAATCAGTTACGACGTGGGTTCTGGTCTGACGAACGAGGATTTAACACGTGGCGGCAATGGTGAAACGTCTGTCACCACCACCGCGGGCAGTGGTGTTACCCGCACGGTGACCAGTATGTTTAACCGTGATACGCGCGTATGCCACGTGTGCACCACCACAACAACGCAGAGTTGCACAATCAAGGGCGGCAACTGGTTCCGCAAAGCGAACAAGAGTTGCGACGTTTCGACAGATGGCCCGAATTGTGAAGACATTGAAATGTAAAACAACTAATCGGGCCGCGTGGCCCGATTATTCTAGCCCAAGGGGAATTTATTCATGACAGTTGCACGTGCATTGGCCAGAGATATTGATTTAGAATCTGTGATTACATCGCTTGGACAAACGGCGGTGCATTTCGCAATAAAATTGACCGCGTCTGTATTTATATTGGTTGCGGGATTGTGGCTGGCGGGGCGCATATCGCGTTCGGTTAAACGGGGAATGGAACGTCGCAATCTTGACCCGTCGTTGCAATCCTTTGTTGGGTCGTTTGTCAGTATCGTACTGCGTATAATTGCGATTGTAATATCGTTGACGACGGTCGGGGTTCAGATGACGTCAATCGTTGCGGTCTTGGGCGCGGGCGCATTGGCCGTTGGTATGGCGTTGTCGGGCACAATGCAGAACTTTGCCGGCGGCATTATCATATTGTTCCTGAAACCGTTCAAGGTCGGTGACACGATTTTAACCGCCACGGGCAAGACCGGTATTGTGAAAAAGATTATGATTTTTACAACCGAATTACACACGTTTGATAATCAGGTTATATTCTTGCCAAATGGGGCATTGTCCAATGGTGAAATAACAAATTTGTCGGGTGGGTCGCTGCGTCGTACTGATTTGACGGTTGGGATTTCGTACGGTTCGCGAGTGCCGGTTGCGCGCCGCGCGATTTTGGACATATTGGCGCGTGATCCGCGAATCGCAGATACGCCCGCACCATCTGTATTTGTGCGTGAATTGGGCGACAGTGCGGTTGTTTTGACCGTGCGGTTCTGGTCAAAATATGGTGATATGGCGGACGCCAGTGCGGACACATTGGAACAGATTTATAATGAATTGCCCAAGAAAAAGGTTCAATTCCCATTCCCACAAATGGACGTGCATATCACAAAATAGTGTGTTATAATTTGCACGTTGGTAAAATAAACAAAGGGGAGGAATATGAAAAAAGTATCTGTATTTGTGGTTGCTGGTATGATGACATCGTCCGCGGCGTTTGCGGGATTTATTGCGGATGCACCTGTTGCATCGTCCCAGAGTGCTGATGCGATTGTCACTGTGGCACAGGTTAAAAAAATGCGCGATGACGCGCCTGTTATTGTTCAGGGCAATATTGTCCAGCGCATGGGTGATGAAAAATATTTGTTCCGCGATGGAACGGATTCTGTGATTGTTGAAATCGATGACGAAGATTGGGGCGGTGTTGATGTCCGTGCAACCGACACTGTCAAATTGTATGGCGAGGTTGATTCCGGCCTGTTCAAAACGGAAATCGACGTTGACAGAATAGAAAAAATTGAGAAATAAAAAACGCCCCGTTGGGGCGTTTTTTTTTAGAGCATAGATAAGAGAGAATAGATAAAGAGAGCAAAGAGCAGAGTGCAGAGAGCAATGAAGTGCGCCGGTGGCGCGACATCAATTTACTGGATTGCCACGCTGCGCTCGCAATGACAATGACACACAGATTCCGGTGGATGCCACCCACGAAATTTTTTAGCTTTTATTTGCCGTAATAACAATCGTTGGTGTATTCGTATGTGCCAGTGGCATCGCTGCCAGTTGTGCCTGACGGCAGGTAACATTCTGTGATGCCGGTGGCGTTTTTATCCGCGCTGGTACCCGAACTTGGACATGCTCGGCAGAAATTGCTATTAGAACCTGCCAGTTGACCTTCTTCTGTCAAATAATACCCCGGTTTGCATGATGAGTATATCTTGTCTCCCTGTGTACATGCCGCATCGGCATTCTGGGACGCTACCAACAGCATCATGCCAATTACAAAAATAATTTTACTTTTCATATTGATGCCTCCTTAGTTAATAGCATGTTGTCGGCACGCGCACCATGGGGCATTCGCCGTAATCGTTGTATTTCGCGTAAGCTGATGGATCATCGGTGGCGGTATGACAATCGTATTCGGTAACTGTTGCGTCGCATGTGCCATAATTTTGTGTGTACCAACCCTTGCTGTCAGATCCGCTGACACTGTTGCGCGTGCATGTGCCAGACGAATCAGCCGTCCAACCGGTGGGACAGCTGGTTACCGTTCCTGTCCTCCCCGTTTTGCAGCAATAAGTTAGGCAATTCAGAGCCGCATAATCGGCGCATTGTTGCGCACCCATGCATGATAAGGGCAGGGCCGCAATCGCGTTTATTGGCGGTATCAGCCACATGGACATAAAAAAGCCAACGGTGGCAATAAATTTTGTATTCATTTGTTCTTTTCTCCCGCGTTTGTAAAAACAAAAACCACCAGTTTGTACAGGTGGTCAGGAGGTTGAGAACAATTAGCAAGAATTGTGTCGCGTATTTGATATTCCGCGAACCCTCCTGACCCAAAAATCAGGAGATTATTTTTCGTCACAGTACAAAAAATGGCGCAACCTTGCGCGCCCACAAAACCGTACATTGACGCTTGCTAAACGGGTTCTCACACCCCATCGTTGGAACACCCAACGACATCAGAATTATATGCGGTTTGGAAAATAAATACAAGTGGAAAAGTTCAAGTACAGAGTTCAAAGTTCAAATAATGCACGCGCCATTCGGCGCGACTCTGTTATTACCCGGATTCCGATGGACGCCACCCACAAAATTTATCAATTTTGCGGGGCTAGGACAAGCCACGGAATGAATCCAAGCGAAGCGCAGGATGCGGCAAGGACGTTATAGGCCGCAGGCGACACACGTGCTAGAAACTCTGTCATTGCGAGGAATGAAGTGACGAAGCAATCCAGTAAATATAAAAGTGCGCCGGATGGCGCGGCTCTGATTTACTGGATTGCCACGCTGCGCTCGCAATGACAATCGTAGGAATGCGTGGCCCGTGGTCGGATTGTAATTCCCATCCAAAATCAAACCAATCGCGGATGCTCTTGGTGATTTTGGTGGGCCCCTTTCACTGCGCGGCAAATAAATTGCCGCTTGTTCCGAACCGACGGTTCTCGTCCGACAGGGCAAAAATAAAAACCACCAAAATGGTGGTTTATATCAGTTTCGCTCGGGCATAGCCCTGCGCGGCATTCCTGACGCATCGCGATACATCGCTCCGCTAGTCATGGTGGTGGCCCGTGGTCGGATTGTACGCTGCGTGGCTGGTCGCCACATCGCGTACCATACGTAAGGCGCGAACGGCGTGCAAAAAATGCACTTGTTCTTGCCAACTTGCATGACGAACCGACGGTTCTCGTCCGACAGGGCAAAAATAAAAACCACCAAAATGGTGGTTTATATTTTTGGTGGCCCTGGTCGGACTCGAACCGACACTCCTTGCAGAACTTGATTTTGAGTCAAGCGCGTCTACCAATTCCGCCACGGGGCCAAAACCGTGCGATTATTTCGCAGCAGCAGCTTTCTTGGCTTCTACTTTTTTAACCAAGCGAGCACTGCGGGCAGGTTTGTGCGCCGGCTTCTTTGCAGGGGCAGCGGCCTTGCCTTGCTTCTTTTCAATCGCTTTTTTAATCGTAGCCATATCATCGGTCAAACGTGATACTGGTTTCGCCATAACATATGCGTCCAGACCGCCGTGCTTGGTCAATGTGCGCAGACCAGCCGTCGAAATACGCAACGAAAAATCACGATCCAAGATATCGCTGTGGAACTTTAACTTTTGCAAATTTGGCAAGAACGTGCATTTTGTATGACGCATAGAGTGGGAAACGTTCATTCCTACTTCTGTTTTCTTACCTGTAACTGTACATACACGTGGCATATCAATAATCCTTTAATAACTGGGGCATAATTTATACTAAATTTCTGGAAATGTCAAGTAATGTTTTCTGTTTTAATTTATTTGTCCATATGCATTGGCGATAACAGGTCACAAACAACCTTGACCGGTGTGAATGTGGTGATGGGAACTTCGACAAAAATCGTGTTCCAGTGCGTCATTGCACCGTTCCACAGTCCGGGGCGTTCCATCGCGCGCAGTGCACGGCCACCAGACGATTTGTCCGAAATAAATCCGGTTTTTGGGTCAATAAATTTTGTTAAATCAAATTTATTGCCGTGCGCATCACGTATGCCACACACCAAATCCACGGGGTTAAAGTGTGACGATGTGTTCATAATATCGCGGGCGTCGGGGGCAATCTGGCTGGATTCGACAATCTGTAATGATTCCGTGCCGTCGTCACCGCGTACCCAGAATGGGCCACCCCCAGGTGCGCCGATATTTTTTACCACACCGCATACACGCATCGGTCGGTTCAGAATTGCGCGCAGCGTGTCTGCATCGGCGTCGGGGGCGGCACGCACGCACAAATCGTTTCTGATAAATGTGCGAATTTCGCCAATGTCGTGCGCCGCAAAATTATTCAGGTATTCAAACGCGCGCGCCTGCAATTCGGTCAGCAATCCCGCCAGCGCACATTTATATTGCACCGTGTCGGCGCGGTGGCTGTCTGTTGTGACGTTATCAATGTTTTTGATAAACACTATGTCGGCATCAATATCATTCAGGTTTTCAATCAGTGCGCCATGACCCGCGGGGCGGAACAACAATTTGCCGTCGTCTGTGCGAAATGGTGTGTTGTCTGGGTTGACGGCAACGGTATCGGTGCTGGCGCGTTGGGTCGACATAGAAATGTCGTATTTTATGCCATAGCGCGCACTGTATTCTGGTACGGCGCGTGCCAGAACGGCGTTAAATCCCGCCATGTGTTCGGGCGATACGGTAAAGTGGATGCGTGCCACGCCACCGGCGGTGGAATATGCGGCGGCCTCTGCCAAATGTTCTTCGGCGGCGGTGCGACTGTATTCAGTATATTTATGAAACGCAACCAGTCCCTTTGGCAAATTGCCGTAATTCAGACCCGCATTGGTCAGAATGCATGCGATTTTGTCCGCGTCACTGGCGTTTTCTGGCAGGAACGGTTTCAAATCATTCCAGAATGCGAATTTGTCCAAGTTGTCCAGTACGCGACGCGTCACATCATTCATTGTGCCCGTATTCATAAATTCAAACAGGTCACGAAACATACGCGTTGCCGCGCCGGATGCGGGTACGAATTTTACAATCTTTTTATGCGATTGGGCATCGGCATAGATTTTGCCATAGCGCGCGATATCAGCGTCTGACATTTTAATAATGCCGTTACCGATTGTTGCGGCGGCCGTAATGTCGGCATATGGAAAACCGCGTGCAAAGTCCGCAATTTGCGCGGTGACGGTGTCTGGTGTTAAACCGTGATTTTTGATTTGTTCGATGTCGGTGCTGGAAAATTCTGTCATTGCTGTTACCCCCGCTGTATATGCATCAGAATAGTACAAAAAAATTTATTGCGCAATATATTCCTGTCCCTTGAAAACGGCGGTCGTGATACTATATAAACATCATAGAAAATAATAAAAGACAGGAGGATTTACAAACATGAATCCAGAAGAAATGCAAGAAACACCGCAGCAGGCGATTGAGAAATATACGACTGACTTTACCAAACTGGCGTCTGATGGCAAATTAGACCCCGTGATTGGTCGTGACGAAGAAATTCGTCGTACCATTCAGGTACTGTCGCGCCGGACAAAGAACAATCCTGTGCTGATTGGTAATCCGGGTGTCGGTAAAACCGCGATAGTTGAGGGGTTGGCCGAACGAATCGTTTCGGGCGATGTGCCGGAAAATTTGTTAAAGAAAAAACTGTTGTCGCTGGACATGGGCGCGCTGATGGCGGGTGCAATGTTTCGTGGCCAGTTCGAGGCGCGTTTCAAGGCAATCTTGAAAGCGGTCAAAGATGCCGATGGCGGAATTATTCTGTTCATCGATGAATTGCACACGCTGGTTGGCGCGGGCAAGGGCGAAGGCAGCATGGACGCCGGCAATTTGTTAAAGCCAATGTTGGCGCGTGGCGAATTACACTGCTTGGGCGCAACAACATTGGACGAATATCGCCAGTATATTGAAAAAGACCCCGCGTTGGCGCGTCGTTTCCAGCCGGTCTATGTTGATGAACCGACGGTTGATGACACAATCTCAATCTTGCGCGGGTTGAAAGAAAAATATGAGGGGCATCATGGTGTCCGTATTGCGGATTCTGCGCTGGTCGCGGCGGTGAAATTGTCGAACCGCTATATCACAGACAGATTCTTGCCGGACAAGGCGATCGACCTGATTGACGAGGCCGCCGCGCGTGTCCGTATTGAAATCGCGTCAAAGCCCGAGAAGTTGGACGAAGTCGACCGTCACCTGATGCAACTGAAAATTGAACAACAGGCGTTAAAGAAAGAAAAAGACGCGGATTCGAAAAAGCGTTTGGGCGAATTGGACAAACTGATTGCCGAATTGCAGACCGAATCGGACAAGATGACCGCCGATTGGCGCGCCGAGCAGGGCAAGATGCGTGCGCTGTCTGATGCGATGGCGGCGTTGGATGCGGCCAAGGCAGAGGTTGCGTCGGCCATGCGTGCGGGCGACTATGAAAAGGCGTCGGCATTGCAATATGGCAAAGTTCCGGAATTAGAGGAACAAATTCGCAAACTGAACGCCGATGCGCGCGAGTACAAGACGGTTTTACCGGAACATATTGCCGCTGTTGTCAGCAAATGGACGGGTGTGCCGGCGGACAAATTGAACGCCGAAGAGCAATCCAAATTGCTGAATATCGAAGACGAACTGCGCAAACGTGTTGTCGGTCAGGATCATGCGTTGACGGTTGTCGCACGCGCAATTCGCCGCAGCCGTGCGGGGCTGTCCGATCCACATCGTCCCGCGGGCAGTTTTATGTTCTTGGGCCCAACTGGTGTTGGTAAAACAGAGGTTGCCAAGGCATTGGCGGAATACCTGTTTAACGACGATACGGCGATGACCCGAATTGATATGAGCGAATATATGGAACCGCATTCGGTGTCGCGCCTGATTGGCAGTCCCCCAGGATACGTTGGTTACGAACAGGGTGGCGTCCTGACCGAATCGGTGCGTCGCCGTCCGTATCAGGTGTTGCTGTTTGATGAAATCGAAAAAGCAAACCCAGACGTGTTTAACGTATTTCTGCAAATCTTGGACGATGGTCGTTTGACTGATGGCCAAGGGCACGTGGTGAACTTTACAAACACGATTATCATCATGACCAGCAATTTGCCGTCAATGGACGCGGTAAAGCACCAATTCCGTCCGGAATTTATAAACCGTATCGACGAAATTGTGTTCTTTAACCCATTGGGCAAAGACGTGATGGCGGGCATTGTCAAGATTCAGTTGCGCAATCTGGAACGCCGCTTGGCCGATCGTCGCATCACACTGGATGTGTCAGATGCCGCGATTAAATGGTTGGCCGATAATGGTTACGACGAAGCGTTTGGCGCGCGGCCGCTGAAACGTCTGATTACGTCCGCGGTCGAAGATAAAATCGCTGACCTGATTTTGTCTGGCACTGTTGGCGAAGGCAGCACGGTTTACGTCGACGTTCATGGCAAGGAATTGACCGTGAAATAACGTCACACGAAATCCCAAAACCCGAAAAAACACACCGCCATTTGGCGGTGTGTTTTTTATTTTTTTATCAGTGCTTTTTAACGTACGTGTTGGCGCATCATCGCGGCGCGCTGTTGCTGCAATATCAGCATGCGCATCATTTCTGGTGAAATGTGCTGCTGTGGTTGCGGGGCGCGTGGCGCGGCCGAATTGGTGATAACTGGTTTTGCATATGCCAATGTTGGTGTGGCGCGTAATGCGTATGGTACGGTCAACTGCATCGCGGCCGCCGATTTGGTGGCGGGGGCTTTTGCAATCGTGCGCGGTTTGCGCGCGCGACGTAATTTACGCGCTGCGACGCGCAGGCGGCGCAGGCCGCGCAATTTACCACGCGTGCGACGCACGCGTTTGCGCCGGCGTTTACGTACAATGGGGGCAACCATAATTGGTGTGCCGGCCGTGGTCACGTTTGCATATTGCATTGCCGGAATATTTGTCATGCCATTGTTTTTCATGGCCAAATATTGTGCATAACGCGCAAAATACGCATTTTCGCTTTGCGAGAAATAAAAGGTTTTGCTGCCACTGTCAAATACAATGGATTTGAATCCATCGCGGGTCTGGTCGGGCATTTCGCCGGTTTTGGTATTGACCAAATATAACTTGTTTTCCGCGCCACGTGGCGTCATAACCGTGCGACGCACGGCGACATATGGCGTATTTGGGTATTGTGCAACAATCTGGAACGGTTGTGACGCAAAGCCGATACCGCGCACGCGACGCATTTTGCCCATCGCGTCGGCGCAGTACAACGTATAGCGTCCGGATTTCGTCCGTGTGCACTTAAAATTCCCAGAATTTGTAATCATCTTTTCCATACCATATATTATAGTTCAAACGCCAAAATTGTCCAGTGAAAGATTTACGTTGACAACGCGCGCAAAAGTGTATAGAATGCGTACGCTTTCATGAATTTGATGGCGCAAAGTTTTGGGGTCATAGCTCAGTTGGTAGAGCACCTGCTTTGCAAGCAGGGGGTCGTCAGTTCGAGTCTGATTGGCTCCACCAAGATTGATACAAATAGATTACGCCGAAAGGGGGTGAATACATTATGGTGAAAGTTCTGGTTCGCGATAACAACGTTGAACAGGCATTGCGTGTTGCAAAACGTAAATCACAGAAAGAAGGTCTGTACCGCGAAATGAAAGAACGTCAGCGTTATGAAAAACCAACTACAAAGCGCAAACGTTTGAAAGAAGAGGCCGTACGTAACGAAAAGAAACGTCAGTCGAAACAACGTATGGTATTCGGATTCTAATATATCCCCCGCCCATCTGGGCGGGTTTTTATTTAGAGAATAGATAATAGAGCATAGATAATAGATTGGTGCTAGCAATTTTTTATTCTTTTATTCTAGCACCCTTGTCATTGCGAGCGTAGCGTGGCAATCCAGTGAATAATGTTGCGTAGCACATATGTGTTGCCCGCGGACTGCGTTCTTGCCGCATCCTGCGTTTCGCTTGGATTCATTCCGTGGCTTGACCACGGAATCTAGGTAAATAGAGCCGCGCCATCCGGCGCATTCTTATTGTCATTCCTGCGCAGGCAGGAATAGGGACTAAGCAGTGCGAACGCAGTGAGCCAGACACAAAAACATTGCATCGTTTATAATTTATAAACTTTGTACATAAACGAATATCGGTAATTTCAAAGACCCTATTCCTGCCTGCGCAGGAATGACAAAGAGGCATGCTGCGCAACATTATCAAACTGGATTGCCACGCTACGCTCGCAATGACAAGGGAGCAAATTCCCCTCCATTGGCGGGGGCGCAGGACGGGGGGGGGAGGTCGCAATAAAAGAGAGCAAAGAGCAGAGTGCAGAGAGCAATGAATGTGCTCGCATTCGCTCGCTACACCAATTACCTAGATTCCAGTGGACACCACCCACAAAATTTATCAATTTTGCGGGGCCCAGACAAGCACCGGAATGACAAAAGAGTAATGGCGACAGTTCGCGGGCGACACATATGTGCAGCGCAACACCAATCCAGTAAATAAACAAGTGCACCGGATGGTGCGCTATCTATTCTCTAATAAAAAACGGGGCATCGCCCCGTTTTTTTATCTGTTGGTCAGTTGTAATTCTATGCGGCGGTTCTGCTGCAAACTGGCGGCGTCCGAGCCCAATTCCACAGGATGCATTTCGCCAAAACCACTGGGGACAAGGCGACGTTTTGATACACCGTCGCGCGCCAATTCGTTTGCCACCGCGGTTGCACGCAACAGGGACAATTCAACATTATTCTTGTACCCGCGTGTGCCGGCGATAACCGGTTTATTGTCGGTGTGACCGTCAACACGAATAATCCAATTTACATCGGATGGAATCTTGTGTTCCAAATCCTTGATAACGTTCGCAATCAGGCGCAGTTGATTTTTCCCCTCTGGCGACAGGGTGTACGAACCACTGCTGAACAAAATGTCACTGGACACGATAAAGCGGTCGCCATCTGGTTGAACCGTGGTACGGTCGCCCAATGCGTCCTTGATTGCGCGATAGAATGCGGATTGGTATTGCGAAACCTTGTTCAGTTCGGCAACCTTGTCTGCCAATGCCTTGTTCAGGCGCGCGGACATTTCCACGTACTGGATTTCTTGGGCGTGCGATTTTTCTTCGGCGGCGTCCAGTGCAGATTGCAATTTCGCCAACTGGTCAGATAGTTCGGCGCGCTGGGCGTCCATCTGGGTCTGCAATTCGCGACGCTGTTGTTCCAGTTCGGCGGTCTTTTCCTTGTCCAATTTCGCCTGATTTAATTGGCGCGACAATTCGGCAACGCGCGCGGTCAGGTCTGTGCCCTGTGTTTGCAGTTCGGTAACCTTGGCCTCGTACTCTGCAATCAGTTCATTCATATTTGTGTCAACCGCAACCAGTTCGTTTGACAGTTGGGCGTTATTATTTTCCAGATTTTCCAGTTGTGCGCGTGCCAAAATCAACAGGCGTTTTGCCTCTTCTTCGTCGGCGGTCATCTGTTGAATCTTTTGCGACTGTTCGGCGTTTGTCTGTTTCAAGTCCGCCAATGTTTTCGCACCGGTCTTGGTGTTAAATACACTGGTGGTTGTCCACAGAAATACAAACACAATCAGCAAGAAAATCAATATAATGACCAGATTGGAAAACAAGTCCACAAATGCTGGCCATGTGTTAGTTCTGTCGCGGAAACGAATGTTTAACATGTTTATTTTTCCCCTCTCTCGCGTTTTTGCCCTTATTTATCGTCCAATGTGCAATCTGGGACGGTTGGCACGTGCGTGTGCGCGGCCAAGTAATCTTCCAATTCGTTAAAGATGGCGTTTTGTGCCAACTGAACCTGCAAGCCCAGAAATCCGATAACCAAACTGCCCGCCAAGCCCATCAGCGAACTGGTAAATGCGGTTGCCATACCCGCCAATGGCTTTGACAGACCGGTCTGCATTGCGGTCAGGACGGTGTCGTCGGCAAAATTCAGGCCGCTAATCAATTCGGCAAAGCCGCCAACCGTCATAATCAGACCCCAGAATGTCCCCAGCAACCCCAAGAATATCAATGTGTTTGTAATATACCGAATGGATTCGCGTGCGTCGTCAAACCGCAACAGAATCAAATCCAGCATATTATTCAATGACGTGGCGGAAATCCGCGTTGGGCGCGTGCGCAACAGCATTGCGACCGGACGCAACAACGTCGGGGGCAGGGGGGCATTGCGACGCCCCATCAAATACGCGCGCAACCAGCGGTATTCAGGCAATAATTTGAATATATGCACGAACGCCAGCCCAATCCCAAACAGCGTTGTCCCAATAATAATGCCGTTCAGGTAAATATTTGCCGCCGCGACGCGCAAAAATTCGTCGTGAAACATAATCAGGCCCGCCGCCAGCAATGCCGTCAGTGCCGCCATACGGTTAAGATTTCTGTGAAACTGGTTCGTCATACTATCTCTCTTATGATGTGATGATAGTAAATTTTGCAAAATAATGTCAATAGGGATTATTCATAAAATGCGCGCGGAAAAATCACTTGATTTTATTAAAAAAATCGGCATAATTGGCGATGTCCTGCTGGCACAATGGGGTGTCGGCTGATTAAACCATAGGAAAAATATAAATGGCTTACTATGAAAGCGTCTTGGTTTTCCGCCAGGACTTGACCGAACCGCAGGTAAAAGAAAAAGCGGCAAAATACACCGAAATCATCAAGGAATTGGGCGGTGATGTTAAATCCACAGAATTTTGGGGTTTGAAGAATCTGGCCTATGTTATCCGTAAAAATCGCAAGGCACACTATGTCATGCTGAACATCGAATTGCCAGGGGCCCAGGTTGCCGAACTGGAACGTCGTGCCCGCATTGACGAAGACGTCATCCGTTTCTTGAACGTTCGCGTCGAAGCATTGTCCGAACAACCATCTATCATGATGAAAAAGAATAACGAAGAGGCAGAATAATGGCAGTACGTGCAGCAATTTATCGTAAAAAATCTAACCCATTAAAGGGCAAGGTTATTGATTACAAAGATATCAAAACACTGTCGCACTATATCACAGAACGCGGCAAAATCGTCCCATCACGCATCAGTGGTGTTTCCCAGAAAGACCAGCGCGAATTGGCAACCGCCATCAAACGTGCCCGTCATTTGGGGTTGATGCCATTTGTTCGCAACAACTTGGGCTAAAATTGATTATAATCGCACATCTGCTGGTTGTTGGCGCGCTCATGTAACATTTGTACACTACGCTTGCCAACAACGGCGCATCTGCACAATTCTAATCAATTTATGTGAAACATTTGGGATTTGAATCCCTAACTTGAAAAAGGACAGATAAAATGAAAATTATTTTGACAGAAAAAATTACTCACTTGGGCAATATCGGCGATACAGTCGAAGTGAAAACGGGTTTCGCGCGCAACTATCTGTTGCCAAACGGCAAGGCAATGCGTTGGACACGTGAAAACGTTGCGTTGTTCGAAGCGAAAAAAGCCGAATTGACCGCACGTCAAGAAGCGGCGAAGGCAGCCGCCGAAGCGCACGTTGACGCCGTCAAGAACGCGAAACTGCACATGATTCGTCAGGCGGGTGATACAGGTCAACTGTATGGTTCTGTATCAACACGCGATATTGCACGCATGCTGAAAGAAATTGCAAACGTCAATGTTGAATCTTCTCAGGTTTTGTTGGGCAGCCCAATTAAATCCATTGGCGCGTTCGACACCAAGATTGCATTGCACCCAGACGTTGTCGTTCCAGTCAAGGTATATGTTGCCCAGACACAGGACGAAATTGACGCATTGGTTGCGGGCAAGGTTCTGACATTTGGCACGAAAAAGGTTGAAGAAGAAGTTGCCGAAGAAAAACCGGCAGCGGACGAAAAACCAGCTGAACAGCCAGCAGAAAAAGCGGCAGACGCTGAATAAAAAAACGGGGCGATGCCCCGTTTTTTTATTAGATAATAGATAATAGAGAGCAGAGTGCAGAGAGCAATGATTGTGCGCCATCGGCGCACTTTTTATTTACTGGATTGCTTCGTCATTTCATTCCTCGCAATGACAATGATTCTTGTTGCGGTCTAAGTTCTCCTCCTGTGGAGGAGTACCGCGTAGCGGGGAGGTGGTCTTTTGTCTGAAAGCATCAATCTATTATTACGCACTCTCTCGACCACCCCGTCGCATTCGCGCCATCCCTCCAACGGAGGGGAATTTAGTATGTTCTAGAAACATTGTCTTTGCGAACGTAGTGAAGCAATCCAGTTGATAATGTTGCGCCATTCGGCGCACGTGTTTTTTGTTGCAACAAAGTATTTGTTATCTGGGGCGGGGCGGGGTATAATTCGTGCCATGAAATTGGAATCAGTGGGGATTTTAATTGGTATGCGCCCGATGGGTGAACGCGATTCGGTTGCGCGTATTTTTACGCGCGATTTTGGCGTTATGTGCGGCGTCTTGCGCGGGGCACAGGTGGCACGCACCAATCGCCCGTTGGTCGGGCAAATTGGCGCGGTGGCGTGGAATGCGCGGCTGGAATCACAACTGGGGACGTTTCATTGGGAAAGTGCGCGGAATCTGGCCGCGCCAATTATGATGTCTGGCGAAAAATTGTCGTGCATGAATTGCGCGTTTGATTTGATTCAAACATTGTTGCCAGAACGCGAGGTGTATTCCCGCCTGTACGACGAAACGTTGGAAATGCTGGTGCAAATGGCGACGGGCGATTCGGTTGATACATATCTGAATTGGGAAATTGCGCTGTTGCGCGAATTGGGCTATGCATTGGATTTGTCGCATTGTTCGGGGTGTGGGGCGCGCGAAAATCTGAACTGGTTGTCGCCACGAACGGGGCGTGCGGTGTGCGATAATTGCGCTGCACCGTATATTGGGCGGCTGTATAAATTGCCGTTGACATTGGATACGACGTTGCGTTTTGTTGAAAATATTTGCGCGTCGTTAGGCACAACTGTGCCGTCGTCGCGTATGCGTATTGTGTCGGCGGCAGCGCATAAAAAAATCTAGAATTATTTCTTGCGATTTTGCGAATTTTTTTCTATGGTGTTTCTGTTCAACAGAAAGGAGAAAACTATGACTTGGACAATCTTGGTTTTGGTCGTGGCGATTGCCTTGTACATGTTCGGCGGTATGCTGATTGCACAAGATGGCAAGAAACCCAGCACAAAATCCATTTTGGCAAAGAAAGCAATTAAATTAGTTGCTATCATCTTGATCGCGGGCGGTGTTTGCCGTCTGTATGTGCCTTATTACCTGACATCGGTCAATCCGTTGATTATTCAGGAAATGGCAAATGGCGCACAGGAACAGATGAACGAAGTAAAGAACAAGGCCGTTCGTGCATTCGTTCGTAACCACGCCGACACGATGATTGCAGATGCCCCTGTTTTGGGCACACAGGACGCGAAAAAAACAATCTATGTTTGGACAGATTTCAGCTGCCCATACTGCCGCCGTGTTCACGGTGAATTGGATCGTGTGCTGAAAAACCGCGATGACGTTCGCGTTGTTGTTAAAAACTTCTCTATCCACGGCGCATTGTCAGATGCCCCAGCCAAGGCCGCGATTGCTGCAAAATTGCAGAGTCCTGAAAAAGCCGCAAAGTTGGTTGACATGATGATGACACGTAACTTCTATTCCCAAGACGATTTGAAAGATCAGTCCAAATTGGGTGAAAAAGTAGAAGCTAACGTTTTGAAAATGGCTGATGAAGCAGGTCTGGATACAAAACAGTTGAAACAAGACATGGGCGGCGAAGTTGTCGCACGTGAATTGGCCAATGTTCGTGATTTGGCACAACAGTTTGAAATCAGCGGTACACCTTTCTTGATTATCGAAGAACAGGCGTTCCCTGGTGCAATTCCATATGACCAGATTATCAAGGCATTGGAAAAATAAAAAACGGGGCATCGCCCCGTTTTTTATTAGAGAGCAAAGCGCAGAGAGCAATGAAAGTGCGCCATTCGGCGCACTTTTAATTTACTGGATTGCTTCGTTTCACTCGCAATGACACCGCAGGTGCTGTGAAACAAAACCGAGCAGTACGCGAAGGTTGCGACAAGGGCGCAAGCCCGCAGGCGACGCATGCAAAAAAACAAGGTCATTGCGAGCAAGCGCAAGCGACGCGTGGCAATCCAGTGGGTAATGTCGCGCCATTTGGCGCGTGCATTATTTGAACTTTGCACTTTGGTATTTGAACTTTGTAAAAAATGCGCCATCGGCGCATTTTTTATTTTTGTTCCAAGATTGCAATCCCAGGCAGGGTGCGACCCTCTACAAATTCCAGAAATGCGCCGCCGCCGGTGGAAACGTATGTCATGTCGCCCTTGACCCCGCATGCGTCCAATGCCGCGACCGTGTCGCCGCCGCCAATCACACTGGTCAGTTTTCCTGCACGGGTCTGTTCCGCGATGGCGCGCGCCAATGCGAATGTGCCAACCGACCATGTGGGCTGCCATTCGGCCATGCCGACGCTGCCGTTCCAGATGACTGTTGCAGATTTCGTGATTGTTTCAATGTCGTTTGCGCTGGTTTTTGCACCGTCGTCCATGATGATGTCGGCGTCCGTGATTTCATCAAACGTTTTGTCAGTGCGCGGTGCGTTTGGCGCAAATTCTGGGGCAACCCCCTTGTCCAATGGCAACAGCACCGTGCAATTATTATCACGCGCAAATGCCAGTATTTCCAGTGCCGTGTCGCGCTGGTCTGGTTCATACAGTGAATTGCCGACGTGCGCGCCGCATGCATAGTTAAATGTTGTGCCCAGCGCGCCACCGATAATCAGGTTGTCCGCCAGTTTGGCCAATGCCTTTAACACGCCGATTTTTGTGGAAACCTTGCTGCCGGCGACAATCGCGGTCAGTGGGCGCGCGGGGTGCTCCATTACGGCACTCAGGTTTTCTATTTCAGATGCCAACAGTTTCCCTGCATATGATGGCAGAATTTCCGCCACGCCAACTGTGCTGGCATGGGCGCGATGCGATACCGCGAATGCGTCATTTACGAATATGTCAAACCCACGTGCCAATTCGGCGGAAAATTCTGGGTCATTTTTTTCTTCGCCGGCGTAAAAACGTACATTTTCCAGCAATACCACATCGCCATCATGCATTGTCGCCATAAAATCACGATCCAAACAATCGGCAATCAATGGCACGCCCATGTATTCGGCAACTGGGCGCAGTGAAAATTCCATGTTGCGCGTACCCTTGGGCCGGCCCAAATGGGCGCAAATTGCGATTTTTGCACCACCCGCGCGCAGGGCGTTGATGGTTGGCATACTCTGTTCAATGCGAAATGGGTCGGTGATTTTGCCATCGACAATTTGAACGTTAAAGTCATCACGCAGTAACACAAACTTGCCACGGACGTCCAGATTTTCAATCGTGCGTAATTTCATGTTCAATCCTTTCCTTTACTGGCCTGAAACTTTTACGATAATGTTCGTTTATACCATATTTTTCAATCGCTTGCAAATGTTCGGGGGTTGGGTAACCCGCGTTCTTGTCCCAAGCATATTGCGGGTACTGCGCCGCCAAATCGTGCATGATTTTATCCCGCGTTTCCTTGGCAATAATGGATGCGGCGGCGATTGATAGTGACTTGGCGTCGCCCTTTACAATCGGCGTGCCATGTAAATCTTGCGGCAATCTGTTCCCGTCAATCAGACAAAACTGCGGCATTTGCGCCAGATTTTCAACCGCGCGCGACATTGCGCGCATGGACGCCCATAAAATATTCAGTTCGTCAATTTCGGCGGGACTGCACATACCAACGGCCCAAATTGTGTTGCGGGTAATCCAATTGTATGCGGCGGCGCGTGCGTGTGCGGTCATCTGCTTTGAATCACGAATAATGACCGGAATTTCAATATCGCGATTGGGAAATATTACCGCCGCGGCAACAACCGGCCCGCACAGTGGGCCACGACCGGCCTCGTCCACGCCAGCAACAAGGTCAAATCCCGATTCGCGTTCAAATGTAAAATCAGGTGTCGTGCGCATAGTGATTATTTCCCCATCAGATAGACAAGCGGTCGGCAATCTGGCGTTGGACGTATTCGTCTTCGCTGTTATACAGTGGCCAAATGCCGTTCGCCAATTCTTCCATAGATGTCAGGGGCTGGCCCAATCGTGCGCGATACAACCACATGTTGGACATTACGCGCTTGATATAACTGCGTGTTTCGTATGCGGGAAAACTTTCGATATAGAGCAGGGGGTCGTATGTCGAAAAACTCTTTTCAAACTTTACAACCGTGCCCATACCGGCGTTATATGCCGCCAGCATTTTAATAATGTTGTTATTGATGTTCGGGTGCGCCAACAGGTCAACGATATATTGCTGGCCCAAGAACATGTTATGTTCAGGGTTGTTCATATCAATATCAGACATTGCGACGTTGTTACGGCGGGCGACGCGACGTGCGGTGCTGGGCATAATTTGCATCAGACCATTTGCGCCCGCGTTTGATTTTGCATTTGTTTTGAATCCACTTTCCTGTTTTGTAATGGCCAGCAGCAATGCGCGGTCGATTGACCAGCCCCCCATGGGTTCCCAATCGGGCAGGGGGTACTGCGCCGAATAAATAATGTCGTCGTCAATTTCCAGAATGCCACGATCACGCACCACACCCGCCGATTGAATCGACACACGGGGCAGTCCATACGCCGTCGCAATCGAATTTACCGCGTGCAATGTGCGATCGGATGCGCGCGCAGTAATCAGGTATTTCAGGTATTCTTCGGCGCGGTCTTTTTGTCCGACCTGTAACAATGCCAATGCCATACGACCGTATTTTGTTTCGGTCAATGCGTCGATGTCGTCGTCGGTAAAGTCCTGTTCGAAAAATTCATATTCGGGTGTGTCGCCCAGCATAACCGCCGACAGTGCGCCATAGAACGCCATCGGGTGCGCCGCCGCCACGCGCCAGAAATTGCGCGCCGTGGTGCGATCACCATTTGCGTCCGCCGCGCGACCCGCCCAGAATGCGGCCTCGGTCTTGCGGGCGTTATTGATTTGTTCCAGTTTCAAAATCTGGCTGAAATATTTCGCGCTTTCTTTGAATTTTTCTTCTTTGAAATACAGCAACCCCATCGCCCACAGGCCGTATTCAGAATTTGCGTCGGATGCGACAAATCCCCACTTTTTCGCCAATTCAAATTCGCCGTTTGTGTAATACAGGTATGACAAACGTCCCGCCAGACGTCCGTAATCAGATTCGGTCAGTTTGCGTTTGAACAGCGGGTCAGACAGGATTTGACGTGCGGTTTTGCTGCTGCCACTGCGGATTGCGCGTTTGAATTTGGTGATTTTTGTGTCGACCCAACCAGTATATTTTTTTGCCGTCCATGTTTCGGACTGGGCCGTTTCGATTGATGCGCCGCCACTAATCATATTTGGAACAACGGGTTTGCGTACGGTGGCCTGTTTGATTTTTGCAATCTTGGAAATACGAACCGCCCCCGGCATATCATAGTACTTTTTCATCCACGTGTTCAGTTCCACCCCACGCGTGCGATACGTTTTGGATGTATAGCGTTGATATAAAACCTCGTTCATCAACAGGGGATCGGTCAGTTGTTTTTCCAACTTTTGTGCGGTGGTGATTTTCTCTTTGGATTGCAGCATGAAAATTTGTTCGTACAAACTGGCGTCGGCATCGGTCAGGATGTTTGGCAAATCTGCGGCGCGCACGGGCACTGACAGTAAAAACGCTGTTAAAAATACAAGGATTTTTTTCATATTATTATGTCAGAACAGCGATGTCTTTGGCAGGTGGCAAACCACTGCATCATCGGCGGCCTCTGGTATCTGGTCGATAATTTTTTTGAAGTCAGATATACGTGAAAACTTGCGATACACGGAAACAAATCGCACAAATGCGATTGGATCAAGGTTCAGTAATGAATCCGCCACCATTTGTCCGACCATCGTGCTGGGCACTGTATCGTCAGCGGTTTCTGTTTCCAGACGGCGGTGAATAGATGTTACCAGTTTTTCAATTTGTTCGTCGCCGACATCACGATTGCGGCACGCCAGTTTAATGCTGCGACGCAATTTTTCACGGTCAAATGCCTCTAACTTGCCACTGTTCTTGCGTACCATCAGGTCGCGCATCTGGACGCGTTCAACGGTTGTGAATTTCGCCCCGCATTGATTGCATACGCGACGACGCCGAATAATTGCATCTTCGGTGTCGGGACGTGAATCAGTCACGCGGCTGTCGGTTGAATTACAATATGGACATCTCATACTGATAAAGAATAGCAATCTATTTTGATGCCCGCAAGTAATATTTGCGTGGGGCAAAAAATCGTCTTTTCGGAAAAATCAAGACGTTTTTTTAGAAAACAATGCTTGTGGGCGAAAAATTAGGGGGCGATTTGTGATAAAATAGATGCCGAGAGACGGAGAGATGGAAAAATACCTGAATCAGATTTTGTCTGGTGATTGCATAGAGGTTATGCGCCGCATGCCTGATGCGTCGGTTGATGCCATCTTTGCCGATTGTCCGTATAATCTGCAACTGGGGGCAAAGACATTGTATCGCCCCGAAGACCAAACGGCTGCGCGTGCGGTGCGCGATGCGTGGGATGCGTTTGACAGTCCTGCGGCATACGACGAATTTACACGCGCATGGATGACGGAATGCAAACGTATTTTGAAACCAGATGGCGCAATGTGGGTTATTGGCAGTTATCATAATATTTTCCGCGTTGGTGCAATTTTACAGGATTTGGGGTTCTGGATTCTGAATGATATTGTTTGGGTGAAAACCAATCCTATGCCGAATTTCCGCGGCACACGCTTTACAAATGCGCACGAAACACTGATTTGGGCCACCCCACGCAAGACCGGCAAGTACACGTTCAATTACGAAACGATGAAGAAATTGAACGGCGGCAAACAGATGCGTTCGGATTGGAATATCAATATTTGTCTGGGCGAAGAACGTGTCAAGGGCGCAGATGGCAAGAGTTTGCATAACACGCAAAAGCCGATGGATTTATTGCGCCGTGTGATATTGGCGTCGACCAAGCAGGGCGATGTAATTCTTGACCCATTTGTGGGCAGTGGTACAACCGCCGCCGCGGCCAAGGAATTGGGACGTAATTTTATTGGAATCGACCGTGAAGAGGCGTATGTGGCCGCTGCACGGGAACGTGTTGCCGCGGTTAAACCGATTGATTTGACGGATATAGAGGTCGCCGCCCCCAAACGTGCAGAGGTTCGCGTTGCGTTCAAAGAATTGCTGGATGCGGGACTGCTGTACGTTGGTCAGACATTGGTCAGCCCGCGTGGCGAACGTGTTATGATTACGCGTGATGCCCAGTTGGTGCATACCCTGTATGGCAAGGCATCAATTCATGTTATGGCGGCGCGTCTGCAACACAGCGTCAGTTTCAATGGCTGGGATTACTGGTCGGCGGAAAAGCGCGACGGGTCACTGGTTCCTATTGATGAATTGCGCAAATATGTGCGTGATGTAAAACGTGATATGAAAAAAGCCGCCTGATGTTTTGGCGGCTTTGCTGTTTAACGTGAATGTGTGCGTTCGTATTCCAATGCTTTGTATGCCAATTCTTCGGCCCAGTCAATGTCAAACATTGCGCCGGTGGTTGCGGCCTCCATCGCGTCATAGCGTTCATCATAGTGTGCGCGACGTGCGGCAATCAGTTCCTGTAATTGTTCGCGGCGCATTTGCATACGCTGTTCCAGATTTTCTGTTTTGACGATGCGGCTGCGTTCTTCTATCAATTTCTTGATTTTCTGGGTCTGAACCAAATCGTCGGTTATGCGTTTCATAATAGTGTTCAGTGTCGCGATTTTGTATTCGTGACGGGCGCGTTCAATTAAATAAAATCCATTTGTGTGCATAATATGTGCCTTTGTTTTCTGATAATATAGTACACAAAATGGTTTTTGTCAATAAGTTGCTGTTTGGTTGTATTTTGGACATATTTACCTATATATCAGATGTATAAATTCGCGAATCGGATTTTTTGTGGTATAATTCAGAGAAATTAAAAGGATATTTTATGGCACTGATACCAATGGTTATCGAAGAGTCACCACGTGGTGAACGTTCGTTTGATATTTATTCGCGCCTGTTGCGTGATCGTATTGTTATGATAAACGGCCAAATTGAACCGACAATGGCGAACAGCATTGTGGCGCAGTTGTTGTTCTTGGAATCCGAAAATCCAAATGCAGAAATTTCTGTCTATATCAACAGCCCTGGTGGCGATGTTTCCGCGGGGTGGGCAATTATGGACACGATGCAGTATATTAAATCGCCGGTATCAACCATCGGTATGGGGTTGGTCGCGTCGATGGGTTCTGTCTTGCTGGCGGCGGGGGCACATGGGAAACGTTTCGTTTTGCCCAACACCCAGATTATGATTCACCAGCCATTGGCTGGGGCCGAGGGCCAGATTACCGATATGGAAATCCGCATGACCCAGTATCAAAAGAACAAACAGACGTTGATTAAACAAATGGCGTCGTTCACCGGTCGCAGTGAACAAGAATTGTTTGATGCGATGGAACGTGATAACTGGATGAACCCGACCGAGGCCAAAGATTTCGGCCTGATTGATGGCATTTTGGAACGTAAATAATTTTTCACACCCAAGGGATTGTTTGTAATGAGTGACGATAAAAACACCACCACACCACCAACTGATGCAGCGCAGGGCGCACAGCAGTTTTGCAGTTTTTGTGGTAAATCCGTGTACGAGGTTAAAAAACTGGTTCGTGGACGCAACGTTTGCATCTGTGACGAATGTATCAACCTGTGCAATGATATTATGGCAGACGACCTGCGGGGCGAGGTCAGCAAGGAAGCCGCCAAGTTGCCAACGCCGTCCCAGATTTATAATTTCTTGAACGAATATATCATCGGGCAAGATATGGCAAAACGCACACTGGCGGTGGCGGTCTATAACCATTATAAACGTCACAGTGTGGCGATGTCGTCAAATGTCGAAATTCAAAAGTCCAATGTTTTGCTGATTGGGCCAACGGGTACTGGTAAAACGTTGTTTGCGCAAACGCTGGCGCGCATTTTGGATGTACCGTTTGCAATCGCAGATGCAACCACGCTGACCGAGGCCGGTTATGTCGGCGACGACGTGGAAAGTGTTTTGACGCGTCTGTTACAGAATGCGAATTTTGATGTGGAACGTGCGGGTCGTGGTATTATCTATATTGACGAAATCGATAAAATTGCACGTAAATCCGAAAATCCATCGCTGACACGTGATGTTTCCGGCGAAGGTGTGCAACAGGCCTTGTTGAAATTGGTCGAAGGTACGGTTGCAAATGTTCCCGCGGGTGGCGCGGGGCGCAAGCATCCGGGCGAGGCCACAGTCCAACTGGACACATCGAAAATCTTGTTTATCTGTGGTGGTGCGTTTGATGGCCTGAACAAGATTATTGGTGGTCGCAAATCGGAACGTGCGGGTATCGGTTTTGGCGCGAATGTTCAATCGAAAAAGGAACGCGAATCCAAAAATTACTTGGACGATGTTCAGCCCGAAGATTTGGTTAAATTTGGTATTATTCCGGAACTGGTCGGCCGTTTGCCGGTGATTACCACATTGCAGGACTTGGACGAAAATGCATTGGTAAAAATCCTGACCGAACCAAAGAACGCGATTGTAAAGCAATACAGCGCGATGCTGGAAATGGACAATGTGAAATTGAATATCACCGATGACGGATTGCGTGAAATTGCAAAATTAGCGGTTGCGCGCAAGACGGGTGCGCGTGGTCTGCGCAGTATTCTGGAACGCATATTGTTGACGCCAATGTTTGATGCGCCCGATAATCCGGAACTGGCGGAAATCGTGATTGATAAAAATGTTGTGCTGGGCAAAAAGCAACCAGTGCAAATCTTGCGCGATGCCAAAAAGGCCGCATAATAACAAACAGGTGTTATAAAAAAACGTCCCAAACAGGACGTTTTTTTATAACAGGGCGAAAAATTACATCGCGATGTCCCATGTTGTGCCGTTTGGCGAATCCATCAGGGCGATGCCGCGCGCCATCAATTCACCACGAATTGCGTCGGCGGTGGCGTAATCGCGTGCGGCTTTGGCCGCGGCACGCGCGTCAATTTTTGCCTGAATTTCGTCCGCGCTGATATTGTTTTGTGTCAAAACGCGTTGGCGGGCGTCGGCAATGTATTGGGCCGCATCGCGCTGCAATATATTCAGAACACCGAACAATTCGACGATTTTGTTCACAATGGCGGCCAAATCATATTCTGTATGCTTTTTCGCCAATTCGGCGGACACGAAATCAAACCATTTGAACGCCGCGACAATCACACCGTATGTGTTAAAGTTGTCGTCCATTGCTGCACGAAATTCATCGGTAATTTGTTGCGTCATTGTGGCTGTTTTGTCCGCATTTGCATCCGCATAATCACGTGCGCGTGCCGTGTTTATAACCGAATACATTTTGTACACATGACGCATTGCGTTTGGAAAGAACGTGTCTGTGATATCAATGTCGTTTGAATACATGTTATTCAGCAATGCAAAGCGAATGACATCGGCATCATATTGTGCCAAGACATCTTGCAACAATATACCGTTGTTCAATGACTTGCTCATTTTCTGGCCGTTGACTTTGACCAAGCCGCAGTGTACCCAGTAATTTGCAAATGTTTTGCCGGTGACGGATTCTGTCTGGGCAATTTCATTTTCGTGGTGCGGGAACACCAAATCACGCCCGCCACCGTGAATGTCAATCTGTTCGCCCAGATATTTCATGTTCATCGCACTGCATTCAATGTGCCAACCGGGGCGGCCATGTCCCCATGGTGATTCCCAATAAATTTCATCTGGCTTTGCAGATTTCCACAGGGCAAAATCCGCCTCGTCCAACTTGCCGGGTTCAATGTCCTTGCGAACACCAATTTCGTTCTTGTTGGTTTGAATGTGTGACAATTTGCCGTAATCTGGGAAAGACGACAGTTTGAAATACACATCGCCAAATTCAGAAACATATGCGTGCCCAGAATCAATCAGTTTCTGGACAAATGCGATAATGTCATCAATGCATTGGGTTGCGCGAGCCATCACAGTCGGACGATTGTTGCCCAGTGCATCCATTTCGGCATCGGTCTTGGCCATATAGCGTTCGGCAAATGTGATTGGGTTTTCGCCAATTTTGTTTGCGTTAGCAATAATCTTGTCGTCAACATCGGTATAGTTACGAACGTATTTTACATTATACCCCAGATATGCGAAATAGCGTGTAATAACATCAAAGACCACGGACTGGTATGCATGCCCGATATGCGCGTCGGCCGACACAGTAATACCGCACGCATACATTTTTACCGCCCCGGGGGTCAATGGGACAAATTCTTGTTTCTGGCGTGTCATAACGTTATAAATTTTCAGTGTCATAGTGCGCTTCCTTTGCTGTTTATGTCAAAAAAATGTTAGTAAATAGTTGGATTTTTTGCAAACGAAATAATGCCCGCTTGCGTGGCGAATTTTTAGCGACAACAACAAAAATTCATAAATTTAATTGTCATATCAGAATAATGCAATTCTGGCGGAGCGTATAGGACTCGAACCTATGCATGAGTTTAACCCCATGACGGATTAGCAATCCGCTCCATTACCACTCTGGCAACGCTCCGCGTGGTTGCATGGGCGATTGTACAGAATGTCGCACCTGAAATCAAGTGCAAAATGTTGTGCGTGGGCGTTTATTTTCCCCATTGTTGGCTGATTGTGTATTCGGCGGCCAATGGAACAGATATTTTCGCAACGTTTTCCATTGCGGATTCAATTTGTTTGGCAAATTGTTCGGCCACCGCCACGTCGCATTCAAATACCATTTCGTCGTGAACCTGCATAATCATTTTGATTTTGTCGGCGTTTGGTTGCATCAATGTTTTATCAATTTCGACCATTGCGCGCCGCATCAGGTCGGCCTCGAACCCCTGAATTGGTGCGTTGACCGCGGCACGCATTGCATATGCGCGCAGGCGGGGATTGCGAACCTCTGGCAATTCGATGCGGCGACCCCACGGGGTGTACACGCATGAGTTTGCCATTGCAAAATCGCGCGTTTTTTCAATATATTCCCCAATTTCCGGCAGGCCCGCCATATACGTGTTTATCAATTCGGCGGCGGCGGCACGTGATATGCCCAGTTGCCCCGACAGTCCGAACGATGATATTCCATATATGATTGAAAAGTTCACGGTCTTTGCCGCGCGGCGCATTTCGCGTGGGACGGGCGCGTCAGATGCAATCCCGAATATTTTACGGGCGGTCTGTTCGTGAATGTCCGTGCCCGCCAAAAACGTTTCTTTGAATGTTTTGACGTTCGCCACGTCCGCCAACAGGCGCAGTTGAATCTGGGAATAATCGACCGAAATCAGTGTGCGGCCCGCGGGTGCGACAAAGCATTTGCGTATCTGTTCGCCCAGTTCGGTTTTAATTGGAATATTTTGCAGGTTCGGATCGCGACTGGACAGGCGGCCGGTGTTCGTGCTGGTCTGTAAGTAAGTGGTGTGAATGCGACCATCGGGTGCAATTTGACGCGGCAATGCGTCCGCGTATGTGCCCGCCAACTTGGCCACAGACCGCCATGCCAGAATCTTTTCGATAATCGGATGGGCGTCCGCCATTTCATTCAGTGTTTCGGCATCGGTCGAACGCTTTTTATTCGCCGGCAGGTTCAGTTCATCAAACAGCACCGCCCCCAGTTGCTTTGGACTGGCGATGTTAAATTCGTGACCGGCCAATGCGTAAATTTCTTGTTCTGTTTTTTCCAGTGTGTCGTGAAATGCACCCGACAGTTGGCGCAGTCCGTCCCGATTGACCAGTACGCCCGCGCGTTCCATTTTCAGCAATACCGGCATCAATGGCAAATCGCACGTTTCATATAATTCGCGCAGTTTTGCATTTGCGTCTAATTTCGGGCGCAGGTATTCGTACAGTGCCATGCACACCGTGGCATCTTCGGCCGCATATGGGGTTGCGGTGTCAATCGGCAATGCGTCAAAGTGCATTTCGGCATCGCGCGTGCCGGCGGGGAACAGGGCGGCAAAATGAATGTTTTCGTGGCCCAGATATTTCAGTGCCAATTCGTCCAAGCTATGCCCGTGCAGCGATCCAAACAGCGCATAAGACAGCAACATTGTGTCATCAATCGGGGCGATTTTTTCGGTGTCCCAACCCGCGTTTGCCATCATATGCAGGTCAAATTTCAGGTTATGTCCAACCTTGGTAATATTGGAATTTTCCAGTATTGGGCGCAGGCGCGCATAGACCGTATCAATCGGTAACTGGTTCGGGGCGATTTGTGATGTCGCAAACAGGTCACCGCCAGCCGTCATGTGGCGCAGTGGAATGTACGCGCCGTGCGATGCGTCCGCCGCCAGCGACAGGCCGACCATCTGGGCCGATGTGTGGTTCAGACCGGTTGTTTCGGTATCAATGGCGACAATATTTTTTATGCGCCCCAAAAATTCGTCCAATGCTGCCACAGTTGTAATTGTTTCATATGTCATCTGGGGCGCGGGCGTGGGTGCGTTTGTCGTGGCGTGGGCGGGCACAATTTCGGTTGGACACGCGGATGCGGCATACGAAAAATCATGCACCGCGTCGGGATTGAATTTGTCCATCGGAAACAGTTTTTCAATCTTGGCCGCCAATGAATTGCTTTCCAATTTAGTGCGCACATATTCCAATGCCGCGGGCGTATTAAATACAAATGGTGTGATGGTCAGACCTGACAAATCCACGTCATCTTTTAATGTGACCAATTTGCGCGAGATATATGCCATGTCGCGATTCGCACGTAACAGTTCGCGAATGCGCGCGTTTTCCACATCGTCCAGATGTTCGTACAATCCATCCAGTGTTCCGAATCGGTTTATCAGTTCTGCCGCGCGCTTTGGCCCAATGCCAGCAACGCCGGGGACATTATCAGACGAATCGCCCATCAGCGATTGCACGTCAACCACGCGATCGGGTGTAACGCCAAACTTTTCCATCACGCCGTCTGCGTGAATTTCGCGCTGTTTCATGCCGTCGTATAAAAATACGCATTCGGACACCAGTTGCATTAAATCCTTGTCGCTGGTGATGATGCGGGTGGCGCGGGCGGTATTGCAGTTTTTGCGTGCCAATGTGGCGATGACATCGTCGGCCTCTACCATTGGTATGCACAGGACGGGCACGCCCATTGCCGCAACGGCATCGCGAACCATGTATGATTGGGTGACCAAATCGGCGGGTGTCTCGCTGCGGTTTGCCTTGTACGCGGGGTAAATATCTTGACGGAAAGTGGTACGGGACGCGTCGAATACGCATACAAATGCGTCGTCTGCGTGTGCCGCCGCCAATATGGGCAACACCATATTCAGAAATCCATAGACCGCACCCGTGGGTGTGCCATCGCTGCGCGTCAGGCGGCTGTGCACGCCATAATACGCACGAAATAATAATGAATTTCCGTCAATCAGTGTCAGCATCTTTTCCCATTCCCCATTAGCCATTGCGGGGGCGCGTCGCGCCCCCGTTGTTGACCTTTAGAATATATAGCGTAATTTGATACGCGCGTCGTATTGCAACAGGTCTGGTTTCTGGTCGGCAACCTGAAATACATCGGGTGCGTACAGAACGCGACCTTCGGTATCAATCTTGATTGGCAATGCCGGAATGTCGAATGTCAGACCCAGCATACCCTGATATGCCGCGCCGTTGTCGATATCAACGCCAGAGATGTCAACGCTGCCGCCGAATACCGCGCCAACGCCAACGCCCAAGTATGGGTGAACAACCGTTGATGGCATCTTGAAATATGCGTTGACCATACCGATGTTGGTTTTCGCGATGTCATTGTTGATGTAATTGTATTCCAATTCAAAGCGCAGTGCCGGAATGTCCAACCCCGCAACCAGACCATATGACTGGGAATTTTTGGTTTCGGAATCGTCGGCCAAGAATGATGCCGCACCCGCACCAACCGTCGCGCCAGCATAGAAATCGAACAACATATTGCCCGCGTTTGCCGCGCCAGTAAACAAAACAGACGCCAGACCAAATGCGCCGATTGTTTTTATATTCATATTTTTCTCCTTTGTGTGATATCATAATAGAAAAAAGAGATGTCAATATGCAAGAAAATAAACCTGTTTTGATTGTTGGATTGGGCAACCCAGGGGCTGAATATGCGCGCACGCGCCACAATGTTGGATTCATGGCGGTGTCGCATTTGGCGGGGGATGATGCCGCGTGGAAGAATCAGAAAAATGCGCTGGTTTCAACGCAGAATATCGGTGGACGCCGCGTTATATTCGCAATGCCACAAACGTTTATGAACCTGTCGGGGGATGCGGTACGGCCACTGATGAAATTCTATGACGTGCCACTGGAAAATCTGGTTGTGATTCACGATGATATGGATTTGCCGGTTGGCGCAACGCGCACCAAAATTGGTGGCGGCAGTGCAGGGCACAATGGCATAAAGTCCATAGATGCCGCGGTTGGTCGTGATTATCGCCGTATCAGAATTGGCATCGCCCACCCACGTGATTTTTCATTGCAAATGTCGCCGGCGGATTGGGTGCTGGGGAAAATCCCAGACGACCAGATGCAGAAAATTTCCGCCGTGATTTCAGAATTAAAATTGGACGATTTATTAGTTGCTTAAACTGGTATAATTCAGGTTGAAACAACCGACACTGTCACAGAATTGTGTGGATGTGCTGTACGTGCATTCGGCGACGGATGTGCGGCCCGTGCTCGCAGTGGTTTTTCCAGCGGGACATTTGTCACATTCCAGAACACCACGACCATCACTGTAATACCCTTTGGGGGCGGTGGCGCATGTTTGGTGTTTGTTATTGGCGTCGTAACCAACAACGCAATAGCCCGAATTGCAGGTTGCTATTGTTGTTTCACAACTGTTACCGTCCCAAGTATCAGATGTGGTTGAACGTTTGCATACATGTTTATATGTGCCCGTGGTCACAACGTCGGAAACCGTGCATGTGCATTGGTCTTTGTTGTATGCGTTGACGCCATTCCATACCGCGTTACCACCAACCGTACCTTCTTTCTCTACCTCATCAATTTCGACCTTGCATGTTTTGCCCAAAGAAACCGTACAACTGATTATATTTGGTTCGCATGTTTGGAACATTTTGTCGTTTGGAATGCTTGTCCCGTCGGCGAATGTGCAAGAATATTCTTCTGGGTAGATGCCATAAGATGGCAGTTCGTTGTATGTCGCATCGGCCAGATGGTAGCCATTTGCGCATTCACGTGCGAAACAAAAACCATTGGAATAGTTATTGTCAAAGAAATAATACGCAATGCCCTTGGTTGCATTGTCACATTCATAAACCTCGAATCCGCTGGTGTCGCCGGCATCCATACTATCACCGTCTAACAGTTTCCATGTTGGTGTGCAACTGTTCTTTTTGCCTGTTGTGTCATAATATGAATTGCATATGTTAAGAAGTTGATTTTCCTTGTCATAGTCTTCATAGCACGAAATATTACATGTTGTTTTCGTTTCTGCTGTGCCGTAATACACTTTGTCTACGCCGTCACTGACCACCCATTTGCCGTCTGTTTTACTGTCGGCTATTGCCTTGCAGTCGGCATAACATTCACGTTGCGCAGAGCCCGCCTCGCTGGTGTTCCAGTAACCTGTGATTGTTTCCCCATTGACTGTACCAGATAATTTACTGCACGATTTGCAGTCGCCATTATCTCCATACGTGTTAGCGTCGCATTGTAGACATTCTTTTTTTACTCCACCGTTCCATTTGCAACCCGGAATTGCCTCGCAGCTTTGTTTTTCCGTAGTGCCACTACAAACGGCGGTGGCGAATGCATGCGTGGATATAATCAATGATAAAAAAAGCGGTATCAGTTTTCTCATCTCAGGGTAATACTAGAAGATTATGGCGGGCAAATCAATAAAAAACGCGCCAAAATGGCGCGTTTTTTAACGTTGTTTTTGCGGAATTTGGTTTTGACGATTGACTGTCCAGCCGCGTCGAACAAACCATAAACTGTCTTCGCGGGAACACATGCCGACCTCAAATACAAAATTACCGCGTCCGAATATACGATCTGGTGCCATATTTACATATTGTTCCAAATATTCGCGCAGGTCATCGGGGTAAACCCAACCGTCACCTTGGTTATACCATAAAGAGCCGTCATCAAGTGTACGCAGATAAATCTTGTTGACAGTTGGGTCGGCCAATTTATTTTTGATATTTTCGATGCTGATTTCATAACAATAATTTGCACCGAATTTTAATTCCACATCATGCTTTGGGTTTTCTTCTTTCTGGCATCCGCCAAACACTGTCGCGGCCGCCATCATCGCGGTTGGAACGGCGCATTTTAATGCATATGGGATTTTCTTTGTGAATTTCATAATAAAACTCCTGCGGTTTCGGGTTGGGATTATCGTTGGTTCTGGTTCACTGTCCAGCCATGCTGGGTAAACCATAAACTGTCGGCGCGGGGGCATACGCCGCGGGCAAATTCAAAGTTGCCGCGCCCAAATACACGATTGGGGTCTTTGCCAACTAATGGGGCCAATGTTCGACCGTACAATTTATGATGAATATCTTCGGCTGTCCATTTTGTCCATTCTTTTGAAGCATAATCTGGGTCTACTTGATACAGGTGCAAATATACATTACCCACCGATGGGTCGTCCAAATGGCGTTGAACATTTGCAGATGTAATCTGTTCGTAATAACCACAAGACCAAGGGAGGTCGACATCGTGTTTTTCAATGTCTTCTTTGTTGCATCCGCCAAACAATGTTGCGCCCGCCAGCATCAGCGCAGGTATGCCGGTACGTAATTTATATGGAATTGTTTTTTTGACTGTCATCATTTCAAGAACCCCCTTTTTTGGTCTTGGGCCACTGGGGATTTATTCCCAATATGGCCTATAAAGCAAAAGAGCCCGTAAAAACTTACGGACTCTCTCGCAATTATTGGTGATAAAAACACACGACGCCCCCACTTGTCGCAGATGCCACGCAGGGCGCACCGCCACCCACCCCAATGGGGCAAAATTCGGTAATGCGACATGAATAGAACATCTGGCAACTCGTTTGGTTGTGTGTGTTTTCTGCTCTTAGTCATAGTAAAATGTAGCCAAAACGTGTTTGTTTGTCAAGTAATAATTACGCAAAACAATACCCTAGGACAAAAATCATATTACGGTGTCACCAACCAGTGGGTTGGTTGGGAGGGCAGACATTTTGCTGGGTCTGCTTTTGTGGCAACGCCTTCTTCAAACTTGCAACCATCCGCTTCTGTGCAGCTCATAGTGCACTTTGTATCATTGTTGGCATCATATGATGCGGCGGGGTATGGTGAATATGTACCTTTATCAGTGTATTGTGGCGTCACATAATATGGGGCAGTGCCGGAGGTTGGTAACATTACAAAGTGACCATCATTGCAAGATATTGTATCGCCATTTGGAAAACCGTCTTTTGGTGTGCCACCAGCGGTTGTTTCCCCGTTGGTGCAAATCAGTTTATAACTGGTGTTCGGCGCGTAATATGTTGCACCTGGCCCAAAAGTGAATGTTTCGGTTGATACGCCATTTGCAGAACTGGCTGGCAGGCATAATTCTCTGCCGTTTATGGTTACCGTATCACTGGCGCAGCAGTTGCCAAATGCATCTTTTATGTTCGTCTGGCAACAGTTGGTGAAATCTGTACCATCATTTTTTGTTCCGACAGAAAATTTTTTGTCGGCACACGCCTTGCCATCAGAAGACATACTGCTGCTGGGCAGGCATGAAATTGTCCCGTTATCTTCCAGTGGAATAAATCCGATTGCGCATGATGTGTCGCGGCAACTGTCGGCCTTTTGTGATGTGCCGGTATTTTTTGCAAACCATTTCAGCAATGTTTCCGTGTCGCCGTCCATAATAATCTTGTTGTGCGAATCGTCTTCTTGCAACAGGGTGACAGGGCTGTATTCGCAATTACCCCACAGACGTTCAGATATACGGCAAACCTTGCATTCTGCACTGACGTTTTCGTTCAGGCATTCATTCATGCATTTTTTGTTTGCGGTTTCGTCTGGCTCGTTCTCACAGCGTGGAGTGCAGGTTCCTTCGATCGTTTGCTCCAAATTACATTCTTTATCGATTGTGCAAATATCGTAAATAGGTGGGTCTTGATTAATTTTGTAATCATAACCGTACATCATATTATAGAATGTGCTGTTTTGAATTGTTCCATCACTGGTTAAACGTGCCCAAATGTTTTCAACCGATTCGCTGCCTGCGCTGGCCACGCATTCTTTGACCTCGTCCCAACAGGCCGTACGGTTGATGATGGATTTGCGGTTGACCGATGTCTGGATGTTTTCGCACAGACCAAAATTACCAGAAATCGACTTGCACGACTGAATAATGCACGCGCGACCGATTTCGCGGCACGTTTGCATTACGGTGTCAAATGTCTTGTCCGTGGTGATGTCGGTAACGCCAGTATCCCAATCAACATCACCGCCTGTTGTCTTTAACAGTGCGGTGCACGCATTGCGGACATCGGCGCACATTGCGTTGACGGTGCGGTCGGCCGCCACGCCAAATGTTGACAGGGCGCGCGCATCAAAATCCTGCAACGTTTTGGCGGTGTCTGTTAAACACTGGGCGGTCAGTGTTGTGCAACTCTGGCGGACTTCTTCCAATTTGCTGTCTTGGGCCAATTTGATTTGTGCCAATGCATCTTCGACAAATGCGTCCCATACGCTGTCGGCGATGTCCTGGCAATTTTCCATTGCGGGTTCCAAGAATTTCTTTTTTGAATTCAGGTATGAAACAAAGACCTGATTCCCAGGGACGCTTGTCCACGATTGGTCGGTGTCAGGACGGCTGATTAAATTGCTGAGGTTTGACAATTCAGATGTCAAGAATGCTTCGCCCGTTGATGGGTCGATATAACGACCCGTGGTGTCCAAACATTTGTCCAGATTTGTGCCGCATACGGTTGAATCCGTCAGCATGGTCAGCATCTTTTGCTTGCATGTCAAAATGTCGTCGGAATTGCGTTTCTGATAAATGTCCAAACGTGACATGTCCAGCAGCGCGCTGCCCTCGCGCAATTTTTCGCGCGCCTGATCATTCTGGGTTTCGTATGATTTTGCGACCGTGTTGCAATCTTGCTCGATTGTCATTTGATAGCCACTTTCGACGATGGGTAATTCGTCGTCGGTGCAAACCTCTGCCGCCATTTCGCGGCAAATTGGCAATGCCGCAGAATACAGGGCGGTGCCGGTCTTGGCCGTGGTGGACGCGCCCGACAGAGAATCCACCGTGTCAAATGCCGCGTCCGCGTTCAATGACAATGATATTGCGCCCAACGATTGGTTGAAATTGCTGTCGTTGAAACTGGTGTTTAATTTCTTGGCAATCTCGTCCAGCATCTGTTTGGATTTAGACGTATCTTTCTGTTGGAATGCGGTTTCGCCCTCGGTCGCCTTGTTTAATGCGGCGGCATCTTCCTTGTCCATGTTGACGGTCAGCAGACGTTGGTTGAAATCCAACATTTTTTCTTCGACCGTGCTCAGGTTCTTCTTGGTACTGTCAAATTCGTTGATGCGTGATGAACATGCGCAACGTTTCAGTTGGCTGTCCTTGTTCGCGCAAAATTCGTCCATGCAGTTATAGTACACCTCGCGACACTTTTTATAATCGCGATTGATAATGTCCGATGCGGTCAATTTTTGGGTTTCTGTATCCGTGGCGGCACGTGCGATGGTGGTGCGGACGCCCGCGGTGCGCGCCGTGCGTGTGGGTGTTGTCGCCACGGTTGCGGTGCGCGATGTGGTGGCCCGCGTTGGTGTGGTCGCGGCGCGGGTAATTACCCCCTTGGTCGTGGGGGCCGGCGTGGTTGCACGTGATTGAACGGTTGATGTGGTGCGCGGCGACAACGCGGAAATTGCACTGCGCCCCGATGTGATTGCCGATGCGTTGGTTGCGGTGTCGCGGGAATTTGTTGATGCGCGATTACGCGGATTTTTGGACACCTTCTGTGATGTTTGCGTGCCGGCCGCTGTGCCACGTGCGGTGGCCGCCGATTGCGCGCCACGGGTCGAAACAGTGCCCGATGTGCGACGCGTCGCCGCGCGCGCGGTGGCGTCAGAATCCGTGGCATTTGCGCCAAAGACCGCGCCAATGCCCAGACACACAGCGAAAAACAGTTTAATCCCTTTCATTCTTGTCAATAATCTTAGCAAAATAATGAAATTGCGGGCAAGTGAAAAAACAGGTTTTTATTAAAGTTCAGAGTTCAAAGTTCAGAGTTCAAATAATGTGTGCACCAAATGGCGCACTGGTTTATTTACTGGATTGCTTCGTTACACTCGCAATGACAATGTTTCTAGGAAATTAGTATGCGGACTGCGTCCTTGCCGCATCCTGCGCTTCGCTTGGATTCATTGCGAGCAGAGCGCAAGCGACGCGCGGCAATCCAGTTTTTTACAATGTTGCGCGCAGCGCACAAAATTTGAATTTTGGTGTTTGAGCTTTTCTGGTGCGGGCAGGGGGACTTGAACCCCCAAGGTTTGCACCACAGCATCCTTAGTGCTGCGCGTATACCAATTCCGCCATGCCCGCTGAAAATCACCCATATTCTTATCAACAAGTGGTTTGTTTTTCAACAGTTTTTGTGATATTATATGCGTGAAAGTAATAAAGGTAAGGATTTTTATATGGCAAAGTTTCCATCGTTTTTGTTGCGCGCGGCGGTTGTGGCCGCTGTGCCTGTTGCGGCAAATGCCGCCGGAACATACTATACTGGTAACTATCAGTCGCCTCAGACGCGCTATTCCACGCAATCGTATGCGTCACGCTATAACAACACAACGCAGACCAGAAATTACAATACGGGCAATTCATCCTATGCATCGTATTCTTCGTCGCGTCCAACGGTTGGTACGCGTACAACACAAACAACCGTGGCACGTGGCCAGACACAAAATTCATCTCAGGTTGCCACCAGCGGTACAAAAAAGCAGGGATTCTGGCTGGATGCTGGTATCTCGCACGAGGTTGCCCAATGGCAATTCGAAATGAAAGAATCCAAGTCAATTTTGCACTATGACAATATTGGTTGGAACGTTCTGGATGTGCGTGGTGGGTATGCATTTAACGCCGGCAAGACCAAGATGCAAATTGATGCCGGATTCAAGTACGGAATGCAGTCCGGTGAAAGCACCATGGTTGACGACGATATCACCAATGGTGGGTATATTTCGGACATATTCTTTGTCGATGCAAACGGCAATGGTCAATACGATGATGGCGAAGAAATCACGGGGACACAGGACGGTCATGCACTGTCTGTGGGCAAGAGCGACGGCGGCAATATGTACGGGTTTAACGCCGGATTTGGCCTGACGGATTTCTTTCAGCTGGGGTCGGTAAAATTCACACCATCGATTGGGTATCGCTATTTGAAATACAAGTTGGAAACCAAGAATAATCACGGTTTGGCGGTGGATTCTTATACGTGTTTCAATATCAATGGTGAAACGCAGTGTGATCCGGTTCTGATTTTCCCGATTGGCAATATCAGTTCTGTGCCAACACGCGATAATCCATATAACTATATCCAAGTGCCTGCGGGGGCAACGATGGTGAATACCGCGGGGACATTCTATTATTCTCAACCGTCGGTCAGTCATTCGTACGAGGTTGAATGGTCGGGCCCATATTTGGCGATGGATATGGATTATCAAATCAATAACAAGAACGCCGTCAACGGTCGTTTCGAACTGGGATTGCCGGGGTACACATCGACCGGTGACCAGCCGTATCGTTATGACTGGGCGCACCCAAAGAGTGTCGAAGACAAGGCCAGCATGGGCAGTGCGTATCACCTTGGACTGGGTGCAAATTGGTTGACAGCGTTGACAGATACTGTATTCTTGACGCTGGGACTGACATATGATTATTACAGTGTCAGTGACGCGGATGCGAAAACGTACCTGAATGCAAACTATTATGAAACCGAATTGTCGCGTATCAAAAACGGTGGCACGTACACCGTCAATGGGTACGAGGTAAATTATGGTACAGGTTTCTCGTCGGACGAAGAAATGCTGGCAGGCAGTGCCGCCGCACGTTCGATTGTGGCATTAAAAGAAAGTTGCCCAGGTTGGACATGCAGTGTCAAGAGCGAGATTAAATCGTTCTATAAATCAATGGGTATTCGCGTTGGTGTCAATGCAAAGTTCTGATTGAAAATGGTAGTGTGATATGAAAAAACTGGGGATTATTTTTGCTGGGGCTGTGTTGGCGTTGTCGGGAATTTCGGTGCATGCCGCCGAATTGTCGGGGACGGCATCGGTCAGTATTACCAGTGACACGTCCGCGTCGGCGAAAAACATCGCCATGGACGAGGCGCGTCGTCAAATCATTGTCGACAGTTTGTCACACTATTCCATGCCAGACCAGTTGCGTGCCGCAGTGGCGGACGCCAAAAGCAGCGACTTGACCAATCTGATTGCGTCGTCTGAAATTTCGGGGGAACGGCAATCGGATACGACGTATTCGGCAAATATCACAATGACGATTGACCGCGGGTTGGCGCGTACATGGCTGAATGCGGCGGGGGTTCAGAATTGGTTGCCGGACGATGCGTCTGGGGACAAATTTATCGTTGTGGCGTATGTGTCTGACCCGATTGCAGATTGGGTTGGGTTACAGGAAATTGCCCGCAATGAAAAACTGGATTTATCGACCAAGTATATGAATAATGGTCAGGTTACGATTGAATTGCCCGTGGCGCGTCGTGGTGAATTTACAGCGGCGGTACGCGGGGCGGGATGGCGTTATTCTGATAATGATGGCGTTTTGCGCATTTGGAAATAATTATTAAATATCAAAAGGTGATGAGGTGAAAAAATTATCTGCTGTTTTGTTGGGGCTGTTTATCATGCCGTGTATGGCGTTTGCCGATGATGCACAGGCGTCAAATCAGACGTTAAAACTGGACGTGCGTCGTATTGGTTTGGAATTGTCCAAAACAACGGTTTCTAATGCGCGCGAATATGCGGATTCACCGGTGTCGGCCCTGAATGCGTCCAGTCAGGATTATATCAAGGGCGTATTGGACACGGTTTTGGAATATAACAAGAACAAATTCAAATGGGACAACGGTCTGTTTGCCGAATATGGTCGCACAACATTGCGGCCTTACAATGGGCCAACCACAACCGACCAAAATGCCGATAAAATCACGCTGTCCAGTGACCTGTCATATGCATGTTGGGACTTTGTTGGGTTGAAACTGGGCCCAACGGTTCGTGGCGCATATGATACGCAATTTCGTGATAATTCAGATGCCCCGCGCCAGAATATTATTCGTACCAGTGCCGGTATTTCATTGTTTGATCACAAGATTTTGAAGACACTGTATATAACGGGCCTGTATGAATATGACTTTACATATGCGGGTGCACAAACCAGCAAGGACGGTATAGAAGCGGGCTGGCGGGCAGAATATGAAATTCGCGAAGGGGTAAAGTTCACCACCAATGGGTATTATCGTGAATACTTTGAATATTCTGATTATGTACCAACCGATTTGCGCCGCGATTTGTCGGCGGTGGTGCGGTTGGATACAAACCTGTGGGGAAATCTGACCATGGGCCCATATGTGAAATACCGTCTGGCCAAGGCACGCGGTGCAGACGTCTATGGCAGCAATTTTATGATGGGTGTTTCGTTTAACTATATCAACAAATTTAATCTGATGTAATGTGTTGCGGCCGCGGCAATATGTAACAGCGCATTTACTGAATAACTGTGAATTTCGCGGAACTGCCGCCGCCGTCACTGGTGGCAATGCGCACGATGTGTTCGCCCATTGAAACAGGGCGCGTCATTGGTGCACCGGATGTGGTTGTGCCGATAATTTCATCGTCCAAGAACCAGAATATTTTTGCATCGCGCGCCGGTGCGATTGCCTGAAACGTGATTTGTGTTGCATTTTTGCCGTCGGTAATCACGATGTTTGTTGCGTCGGCTGGGCTGACGATTGTTGGGGATGCGTCGTCCGCAATATCGTCCAGATTGCAATTTGGCATGTATGGGGGCGGGGTGTTGCGGCGAATGCCGGCGCGCGCAAACATGTCCAAAAATTCAGAATCCCAAAATTCATACACCGCCATGTGTGTCGTTTCGGGATTTGTACTGCACGCGCGCAGACCTGTGCGGTTATCAATCGGAACCGCGCGATATACACTGGATGTGTCGATGGGGGATACCCCAGGGATAAAGTATGATTTTACGACATGTGGGCAATACGGGCCGGCGATGCCACCGACGCCATCGCACATATCGATTTGGGCAATGTTCATGTCAGAGCGCAGGAAATTATTATTCTGAACCGGTTGCCCGCGTGCGGCATCGTATTTTATGACGGTGTCCGCCAATGCAAAATAAATTGGGGCGGCAACGCGCGCGCCTGAAAACGCGTTATTTGGCGTGCCGTCAAAATTCCCAACCCATACGATTAAAACATAGTCGCCAAATATGCCCGCCGTCCACGCATCACGGAATGACGATGATGTACCTGTTTTCCAATAGTGCCGTATGGGCGATGTTGTGCGCTTTGTAAACGGAATGTGCGCTGTTGGTGCGGGCCCACGTGCCAGCATGTCCAGAACCAGAAAATTTGCCTCTGGCGACAGGATTTGCGCGTCGCGTTGCATTGGGGCGGACAACTCTGAACGAATGTCGTATTTGCCGCCCAGATTGGCAATCCCAGTATATATTTGTGCCAGTTCAAACATCGAAACCTCGGCCCCGCCCAGTGCGATAGATATGCCATAATGGTCTGGGGATTTCAGATTGTCGACACCGTATTTGGCCAACAAATCATAGAAATTTCGTACGCCAATTCCCCGCACCAGATTTATTGCGGGAATATTGCGCGAATGCGTCAGGGCCGTGTGCGCCAACACTGGGCCGTAAAATTCGCTGTCTGAATTTTCGGGTGCATACACGCCAAAGTTGATTTTTGCATCACGCAACAGCGTCATGCCATGAATCAGCCCACGGTCGGCGGCGGCGGCATATATCAATGGTTTCAGTGTTGACCCCGGACTGCGTCGTGCCAGCACCCCATCATTTTCGCCATAAATTGATTTATCAAAATAATTCGCCGATCCAATATAGGACAATATTTCCATCGTCTTGTAATTGACCAATATTGCGGCGGCATTCGTCACGCCGCGGCTGCGTCGCGCATCAATTTGTGCGGCCAGTGTCCGTTCCATTTGCTTCTGTAAATTGATGTCCAATGTTGTTGCAACGTATGAATTGCGTGGGCCGATGTCCGACCAATAATTACTGTGACGGGCGATTTCGCGTTGGGTAAAATGTGGGGCGCGGAATGGTAAGTCGCGCACACCACGCACGTTCAGTGGCATTGCCGCCAATGTCATCAGGTTGTCACCATCATCACCGTTTGCCGCAATCCAACGCCGAACCAAATCCGCACGCATTTTCATGATGTTGCGCAGACCTGTTTCAGTGTTCAAACCGCGCTTTGCTGGGTTCTGGGGAATGGTGGACAGGGTGATTGCCTCGATAGTGCTGATATCGCGGGGCGGGCGCGTGAAGTAAATTATTGATGCGGCACCGATGCCCTCTATATTTCCGCCATAGGGTGCTAAATTCAAATACGCTTGCAAGATTTCGCGTTTGGAATGAAACGCGTCGATATAAATTGCTGCGGCAATTTGTACCAGTTTTCCGCCTGCGCGCCGTGTGTCCAATCCGTACAGCATGCGCGCAACCTGCATCGTGATGGTGGATGCGCCGGCGGGGTGGGGCACGCCACGTGCCCAATTTATTGTGGCGGTCGCCAATGATACGGGATTTAACCCTGGGTGATACCAGAAATATTTATCTTCGTATAAAACAGTGGCGCGGATGACGTCCGGACTGATTTCGTCCAGTGGTGTGAACAGGCGGTATTTATCGTCCGCCGTCAGTGTCATGCGCATCAGCGTGCCATTACGGTCATAGTATGCGCGGGAAAAATGTGTGTCTGATAACAGTGGCGGAATAAAAAACAGGCGGACGGCCCAATACACCACAACCAGCCCGAATATGCAAATATACGTCGTTTTGTGACGACGTATATGTTGCGTAATGCGGTTAAACCATCTGTTATTTTTCGCCATTTGAAACCGTGAATGTGCCCACCGCACCGGTTGCATTTACCGATGGATTATACATGGATTCGGCATGAATTGGCGGCGTGGCAAACGTGCCAGCGGCTGTGACGTCGGCAGTGTATTCAAATGTTGCCGATGCGCGCGTCAGGTCGGTGAATATCACAACGCGATCTTCGCGAATCTGGGCAAAATTCTGGTCGCCTGTGACCGCGCCATCAACAGAAAATCCCGCCGGCAACAAATCAGTAATGGCAACGCTTGGGATTACGTCACCACCGCGTGCGCGCGCAAAAATGCGAACCGTGATTCTGTCGCCGATGTTTGCGGACGTGATGCGTTCGCCATTTTCGTTGTAATATTCGCGTGATACGGAAATACCATTGCTGGATTCGGATGCCACGCGTGGGTAACCGGTCTGAACCAATGCGTAATACAGGCCATTCGTGCGGTCGCATTTTTCGCACTTGATATCAATCGCTGTGGCATCCGCCGGAATGTCAAAACCTAATGTGTCGCCCGATGTCGTGCCCGTAATGGTTGCGTCATTTGCTGAAATTGTGACCGCTGGCGCATCGGTTGCGGCACCGCCGCCAATCAATGCCAATGTTGCCATTGCCGATGTATATGACGAATAGTCGCCAGTCGCAACATAGTTCACAACGCTGTCGGGCGTCGCCGCCGCGGCATCAAAATACCGACGATTGATAAAGTTATACATCGCGTCATTCGCAACATTATTGTCGTACATTGACACATATTCAAATTTTGACGATGTGGTGCGATATTGCGCAATCAGTTTGTCGGCCGCATCATCTTGTTTCATCATTTTATATGCGGCGGCAATATATGCGCCGGAAATCGTACGCTGCCAATTCTTGATGTTTTTGTCCGCATATTCTTGGAACAAATTGATATAGTTCGTTGTGATGTAATCGTTTTGCGTTATGACAAATATTGCGTGCGCCGCCGCTGCGGCATCGTCGGCGTTTTCAATCGGTGTGCCGGCAAAATCGCGCAAGAATCCAATCGCACGCCCCAGCATATCCTTTGGAACATTGAAACCCGCGTCGCGCGCCAGTGTCAGGAACTGGGCAACGTATGCGGTTGTCTGGACGGTTGTGGGGGACGCAGGCGTTGGGAAATTATCGGTTGTCGCCCACAATTCAAATGCACCGTTTACATTCTGGCGCGATTGTAACTGGCGAATTGTGTCGGCAATTTGTGCACTTGATTCATCAAAATTTGTTCCCAACGTGTCATCGTTTGGTGCAATCACATATGGTAACGCGCGTGATACCAGTTGTTCTGTGCATGGAAATTCATAGTGTGCCAGATACTGAACCAATGGGTGTGCCAGTACGGTTGCGCGTGGCGACACGTACAATGTGTGCGCAGAAAATTCCGGATACATATCGATATGGAATCCGCGGATTTTTGCGGTATGGGCATTTATTGTGCCACTGTGCACGCGTGTTTCAAACGTTGTTATTGGACGCACGGACAGGGCCACCGTGGCGGATGCAGCCCCAGACGCATTGTCTGCGCCGGTGATTGTGGCATTTAATTTAATGTCAGCATTGCCCAACACGTCGCCAACGCGAACAGATGTTGTGAAAACATTTTCGTTATTTTCAGGTACGGCGATTTTGCCGGCCACCACCGCCGCAGTCAACCCGTCCGACGTCGACAGTGAAATGTCCGCGGTGGCGGCGGCGCCACTGTGCGCGACCTGATTTGATACAACCGCGCCAATGTCGAACGTGTCGTTTGGTGCCGCCATCAGCGGGGCGGATAATGTAATCATAACCGGCGATTGCACACGAACACTGGTGTCCGCACTGCCCACGGCGGTGTTGTTTGCAGCAACCGCAAATACGCGCACCGCGCCATTAAAGTATTCTGGCAAATCAAAAGTAATTTCGCCTGATTTGCCGGCCTGGGCATCAATAATACCCGAATAGAACGCAACCGGTGGCAATGTGCGGCGGCCAAATGGGTTGCTGAGCGTCATGCCAGCATCGATATCTGGTTCGAAATCGCCACCGCCGGTTTTTGCAAATTCACGCAGGATTTTGTATTCAGGTAACAACAGCGACAATGTCTGGTATGTGGAAACCTGTAATGCGGCCTTTTTGAAAAAGTATGCCAACGGACGGGGCAGGTCGTATTTCGCAACCTGTAAAATGCCGGTATTGATGGCGAATATCATCAGGCGCGCGTCGCGATTTGATTCATATTTAATGGGCAATTTGTGGTCGCGAACGATGTCTGGCGTGGTCAGTTTGACGCCAATTTTGCGTGCATCGTTTTTAACCGAAAATGGCGCAACGGCGTATGCGTATGGTGTTGTGAATATATCACGGCTGGTGATATTACGCACAAATGATACGTTGACGTAACCAGTCCCTTCGAAGCCAGCGGGCAGGGTGATTTGCTGAACCGATGTTGTGGTGTTGGCGTTGAACCATTTGTATGCGTACACGCGGTCACGTTCAATCGTAATCAGACCCGCGCCGGTGTATGGGGCGGTAATGCTGACGTCGATTTTGTCGCCCGCGGCAAATGCGTTTGATGACAATTTGATTTTCAGTTCGGCGTTGGTGTCTGATTTCAGTTCGCTGTTTTCATTGCCAGCGACAAAGTATTCTATGTTTGCCAATACGCGTTCCGCAGAATCCAGAATCTGGACAAAATATGTGCCGGCGTTTGCGGTGTCAATGGTGATTGTTTTACCGTCCGTCGTGATGTCCAGCGCGTTCTGACTGATTACTTTATCGCGGGTGACGGTCTGGTATTTATAGTAGCCACTGTAATCCTTGACCAAACTGGTCAGGTTTTCGCGATGAACCGTCCGCATGGTCAGGTTGTTTGCCGCCGCGGCCGCGCCCGTGTGGTCAACCGCAACCAGTTTGACATTGCGTGACGCCCCACGTGCGATGTATTTCAAATCGCCATCGGCGTGATAGCCAACCAGATATTTTGCATTTGATACGCGCGCGGTTGTGGTTGTGCGAACACTGCGTCCCGATGCGGATTCAAATCCCGCGGTCGTCAATTTCAACATATATGTGCCGTCTGGGATTACATCGTCAAAATTGATGGCGATTGTTGCGCCGCCGTTTTCGTCGGTGTGCGCGTCGGGCATATTTGCCGTGAATGTCTGTGATGCGCGCGCCGTCCCATCGGCCAGACCCGTGCCCGAAATAAAGTTCGGTGTGAATACGTAATCTGGGAACGCATCAAATGTAAAATTCGTTGGTGTCAGCGTTGCAGACGCGGTAATACGTTTGTCTGTTGCCGCGGTTCCGAACAAATTACGCAGGGACACGTTTGCCCGCATACCATCGACCCCAATCCAACCGTCTGTGTCGCCACCAGCGACGGTGGTGGTGATTTTCATGTTGTCTGGGACAAAGTCCGCAACACGGAATGTTGCAACCCCCAGTGATGTGTCAATGCGACCGCGACTGTCCAGTGAATACAGGCGAACCTGCCATTCGCCGGTTGCGGCGGTTGCGGGAATTGTATATTTAATGTCAAACATTCCGTCGCCCGCCAGTGTGAATGTTTTTGTCAATGCGTCGCGCCCGCGTGGGTCGGTGATTTCGGCGCGTACGGGAATCCCCGCCAGTGCCTTGAACGATTTGTTTTTTACAATGCCGGCGGCAACCATATCTTCGCCTGCGCGGTAAATGCCGCGGTCTGTAAAGACAAATGCATTCAGCGGGGTTGCACCATAATAATATTCGCCATCGACATCAAATTTAGAATAATCAACCATCGGGGCGGTTGCGTTGTATGGAATAAATGAAACATCGTCGCCGCGGCGTGCAACAATCGCAACGGGTTCACGCGCATCGCGATATTCATTCCATGACAGTTCTGGAATATCGGCATGACCGTCATCGTCGGTGCGACCCGCCCATACGGCGTTGCCATTGCGCCCCAATACGTTTATTTCCGTGTCGGCGGCGGGTGTGCCGTCAGACAAATTTACCACAAACAGTGTGGACGAATTGTTTTGATTTTCTTTGCGAATAATTCCCAAATTGGTCAGCAGAATCAGACGGCGGTCGCTGTACTGCGCAGCGGTGGCGTCGGGGGCGACCTGAATTACAAATATGCCGGTTTTGTCGCCACCTGTTCTGTCCAGATATGCGCCCAAATCAATCGATGCATAATTGGTTTTGGTCATCGATGGGTCTGAAAATGGAATTGTTTTGCGGAATACAACAGCCATATCGTCAACGCCAAATGACCAGCCCTTGAATTCTATGTTTTCAGAAAAAATGTTGTATGTCTGGGAAATCAAGTGATTGATTTCAGATGATTTAACCTTTGACAGATTCACGTGTGCTGCGGTTGCACCACCACGTGCCATAATGCCCAACTTTTTATCGCCCGCCAGTGATAATAATGCGCCACTGCCGGCGATTTTTACCGTACGCGTGGGGTATGCGACGGACAAAACGCGTGATGCGCCGTCTTTAACATAAAATCCAGATGCAGATTCAAATCCGGACGCGACGCGCACGAAAATAAATCTGTTTGCGGCGGACACATCATATGAAAAAGCGTATTGGTACACGCCCGTTGGATTTACAAATGGAACAAGTTTTGTTTGAATTTTTTTTGCGTGTGCAATCACATCTGGCGTGATTTCGTCGTCCGCCCATTGGTGTGGGTTTTCGTCTGATTTTTCGTCATCAGTTTTATATTCTGGTAACAGGTAAATTTCAACATATTTGCCCCAATCGGTATTTGTAGCGGCGGTGGCTGTCATATTTACCAGAACCAACTGTTGCGCATTGCCGTTTGTGTCATCGGCTGCGATGGTTGTGATTTCGGACACCTTGAATATATTATCGGCGGCGGCAACGGTTGCGTGCGCGGTCAATTTCTGGGTCGCGCCATTGCCGGCGGCGGGCGAAACGCGGTTTAATTTCAGACGAATAATTTGGTCGTCATTTGTGATTTGTACCGGCGCGGTTGTGATTACAGCCGTGCGGCGAAATTTATCAAATTTTACCGTAAAGTCCAATTTAGTCCCGTCCAATTTAACGGTCAATTTATCGTTAAATTCCGATGTAATGATTGGATAGTTAAAAGATATTACGGCAACACCAATTACGGATTTCTTGGCATTTGGTGCGGGGTACAGGTTAAAACTGTCCACCGTGGCGGTGACGCGCGGGGTTGTGAATGAAATTGTTTTGTCGTCAATCGCAACGTCTGAATTTATCAGATTGTCCGCAACGCGTACGGTGAATCGCGTGTCAGCGGGCCAGTCGGTATCGGGCGTGAATGATAATTCGTCACCGCCCCCTTGGCGTGCCCATGTGCCACGCACAAATGGGCTGATTTTAATGCCGGCTGTGATGTCGTTGCTGGTTGCGTCGGGGCGCACGGCCTGATTATATGGGCCGGACGTCCAATTATACGAAATAACCAATGGTTGAATGTGCGACAGTGTGCGGGCATTATTCACGTCGGGAATATTGTCGGACGTGAACATTACATTGTTTGTGTCGGTAAATGTTGCCGCGGTTGGGGTGTTAAATGTCGTATGCATTTTTGTCGCCGCATCGTTCCCACGACGCAGTGCGATAACGCCGACGATGCCGGCAATGAGCACGATAGTGCACACAACCAGCGCAATTTTGCGTACGGAAAATAATTTACGTTTTGGATTCTTGGTACTTTTGCGGTTCTGCTTTGTTGCCATGGTGTAAAAATCCCCTTCCTGTATTGCAGGTGTATTTTAGATGGCAAATAGTGAAAAGACAAGTAAATATGTTAAAATTTTCTGGGACTGTGGTGGGTTAAAATTCCAGTTTCCATTTGCCTACGACAAACAGTTCGTCTGTGCCGTATGGGTTATCGACAAAACCAACGGTCAGGAACTTGTATTTTCCTGTAAATTCAACCGATGGGCGCGCTACCAAATCAATGGTGTAATCATTAAAGATTATTTCGCCACCCGCCGCGCGTCCCGTCGGCAGGCGCAATGTCATATTCCCGCCAATCACGGTGTCTGGGATTGCGGCGGCAAATGTAAATTCGCCAATATTTGCGCCAAATGCAACCGATGCGGTTGTGATGTCGGATGTCGCGGTCATCAGTGAATTTTCATTCGTCTGGGCGCGGGCAAAACCGATTGTGGACGTCTGGAACAGTTCGATATTATTCCAATCCCACGTGTTGGTTGTACCAATAAAACTGATTAAATTGCGGTTGTTTGTACCCAGTGCGCCATCTGTTGGTAAAATGTCCATTTCGCGCAGTCCAAATTCAATATTGCCGGTACGAAATGCCGCAATATTATTGCTGCGCAGGTGTTGCCAACCGATTGATGGGTTTTGAACAGATATATTTTTGCCTAAATCGGTGTTAAATGCGCGCCCGTATGCGTCAACAAATGCGAATTTCGGATTTGCACTTTTGATTTTATGGGCAATCTGGCCCGATGCGCGCGCGGTGGACAGAGGTTGCGTTGCGCCATTGTCCAACGGAATCAATTCCGCGCCCACAGGGCGGGTTGCGCGTTCCAAATCCAACATGCCGTGGCCATAGATTGGGTCGACGCCATCTGCGCCCAAATCACGCGCGGTTTCAAACAACAGCGACGTAATTTGCGATGCGGTCATGTATGGAAATGCCTCGCGCAATACGGCGATTGCCGCCGATACGATTGGGGCGGCGAAACTTGTCCCCGCGGCAATGGTTTTGCCGGTACTGAGTGTCCCAGGGGCGGTTATGCACCAATTCATCGTGATGCCGCATGCATTACTGTAATCGGCCAATGCGCCGGTCGCATCATCATATGCAACAACATTTATAAAGTGACCGTCCAATTCCGGCATAACAACGGGCAGGGCGGACAGCGCACTGGATTGACTGCTGCCGTCATTGCCCGCCGCCCATACGAAAATCGCGTCGCGCTGGGTTGCGGCATCTGATATTTGATTTACAAAATTGGCATCGGTCAGTTGCATCAGTTGATGGCGCGATTTCAACTGGGTTGCGCGCATTTCAACAGACCAACTGGCATTATATACATCCGCGGTGTGGGCATGGGCAATAACATCACCAATTTCTGAAAATGGTATAAAGTCCATATTGGCGTCTGTGATTTTATATTCGCGGACGGTGGCGTTTGGTGCAACCGCGCCAGATGCGAATGATGCAACCGTTTTGCCGTGCCATGTGTCGGGGCCGGCGTCCAGTACGGCAATTTCTGTGCCACGACCGGTAAAACCGCGTGCCAATGACCATGCCAGACGAATGGTGTTGTACTGATCCAGATTGCGCTGGTATACGGTTTCTTGGCGAATACCGGCCAGATGCGCTGCATCAATGTCGCCACCGACATAATTATATATGCTGCGTGTGGGCTGGACGTATGTTGCGTTTGGGGTGCTGCTGTGCACAGAACCACCGCCGCCACCCAACGACAGACCAACCAGCGCAACGGCACTGGCCGCGATTGTGGATGTGCCAATCAGTGCAACACCGCCGCCAAAAAACATACTGCATTCATCGGGATTATTGTGGCGATATGTCGGATTGGTGCAATCGCGTGCCGCCATGGAATTTCCAGTTGATATTCCAATAATTACGGTTGCGGTCAAAATGCGTCGCCATAAATTCATATGCAAATTGTAGACACATAAAATATTTTTGTCAACCTGTGATTTTATATTTGAATTTATTCATTTTTGTCAATTTGTGCTTGATTTTTATGGGTGTTTGGTTTAGTATCGGGGTACACGTGCAAGCGTGAAGAACACAGTCGTTGGGCTATTTTCTGTCTGGGTTTGCAATAAAATCTGGTATGGCGTCCACGACGAGGATAACAACAGAAAAAGGAAAAAATCATGGCATTGCCTACATTTACTATGAAACAGTTGATGGAAGCGGGCGTCCATTTTGGTCACCACACACGTCGCTGGAATCCGTTGATGACACCGTATGTTTATGGGGTCAAAGATAAAATTCACATCATCAATTTGAACAAAACTGCACCGTTGCTGTATCGCGCGTTGGTTGCATTGGAAGCAATCACAGCCGCCGGCGGCAAGGTTCTGTTTGTTGCGACCAAACATCAGGCCAAAGACATCGTCAAAGATGCGGCTGAACGTTGCGGTCAATACTATGTCAATAACCGCTGGTTGGGTGGTATGTTGACAAACTGGACAACGGTTTCGCAGTCAATTCGCCGTCTGAAAAAGATGGAATCCGATATCGAAAATGCTGACAAATTGGGCTTGACCAAGAAAGAAGTTGGCGTTATGACCAAAGAAGTTGAAAAACTGCGTGAAATCTTTGGTGGTATTTTGGAAATGCATGGCACACCACAGGCGATGATTGTCATTGATGTTCCACGTGAAATCAATGCAGTCCGCGAAGCGCGCAATCTGGACATTCCGACAATCGCTATCTGCGATACAAACGCGAATCCAGAATTGGTTGATTACCCAGTACCAGGTAACGACGACGCGGCACGTGCAACCCAGTTGTACTGTGACCTGTTCGTTGACGCAATCCTGTCCGGTATTGAAAAACGTCTGGGCGGTGCGGCTGGTAAAAAGGTCGAAGCAGACATGTCTGAGGCCGATGATTTCGAAGCGGGCGTAAAAGACAAAGAAGCACGTCAGAAATCCAAAACATCAGAAGCACGCGCAGAACGCCGTGGCAAATTGGCCGACAAAGCCGACAAATAAGGTCATTACAGAATGAGCAAATATAGCGACGCCCCATCACTGGATTCAATCAGAAAAATATTGAATGAACGTGGTGAATACGTAACATCGTCGGCGGGCGTTCGCTATTTTGCCACAGACATGTTTTATCAGGGTGATGCCGTTGCATATATGTGCGTCGACAGAACCACTGGTCAATGCATGGGATATGTGGCGCGTGTGCGTGGGGTGTATGGCCCATTGGCACGCGACGCCAGCAGTGCAATTCAGCGTGCGCGCTGTGTCGCACGCGTGGCCAAGTACCAGAAATTACTTAAAATCAAAAACTATATCCTAGGGGGAAAACTATGGCAGAAATAACAGCAAAAATGATTCAGGAACTGCGCGAAAAAACAGCCGCAGGTATGATGGACTGCAAAAAGGCCTTGGTTGAATCAAATGGCGATATCGAAGCCGCGGCTGACTGGCTGCGTCAGAAAGGTATTGTCAAAGCAGCGTCCAAAGCCGGCCGTGTTGCGGCATCGGGCTTGGTTACCGTTGTAAAATGCGATAATATGGGCTGTGTTGTTGAATTGAACGCCGAAACTGACTTTGTCGCGAAAAATGACAAGTTCCAGAAATTGGTTGCCGACGTTGCGGCCAAGGCATTGGAACTGGGTGGTGATTTCGACGCCACATTGTCCGCAGTCAAAGACGATATCGCAGCGACTATTTCCACAATCGGTGAAAATATGAACTTGCGCCGTATTGCCAAGGTTTCAGGTCAGCACATCTACACATACATTCACAACGCCTTGGTTCCAGGTATGGGCCAGATTGGTGTTGCGGTTGCAATCGATGGTGATTCTGAAAAAATCGATGAAATCGGTAACAAGATTGCAATGCACATTGCAGCGAATAAACCAGAATTTATGACAATCGCTGATGTTGATCCAGCCGCCGTTGAACGCGAAAAGAAAGTGTTCATTGAATCCGGTGCAACCGCTGGCAAGCCAGAGGCCGTTGTTGAAAAGATGGTTCAGGGTCGTATCCACAAATACTATGCGGAAACTGTTCTGGAAGAACAGCCATTCGTTATGGATCCGTCCAAGACAGTCAAAGAAGTTGTCGCCGAACACGGTGGCAAACTGGCCGGTTATGCATATTACGTACTGGGCGAAGGTATCCAGAAACGCGAAGATAACTTGGCGGACGAAGTCGCAAAAATGTTGGCATAATACAACATTTGGAAAACAAAAAAATACCGCCGTTCGGCGGTATTTTTTATGAAGACAATTCGTGCTTTTATCAACTGGATTGCCACGCGTCGCTACGCTTGCTCGCAATGACAAAAGAACTAGAACCACTGTCATTGCGAGTGTAACGAAGCAATCCAGTAAATAGTGTTGCGTAGCACTGTTGTTTACGCTCCGTCGCGATATAAAACATTTGCGCGGGGGACGAAACTCTGCTAGCATTGTGGACATAAGGAATTTGCAAATGAAAAACGAATTATTACAGGAATTAGAGGCGCGCGGTTTTATCAATCAGGCGTCTAATATGGATGCGCTGAATGATGCGTTAAATGCGGGTCATGTGACGGCATATTGGGGAACTGATCCAACGGGGGATTCTTTGCATGTTGGGCATTTGGCGTCGCTGATGCTGATGCGTTGGTTTCAAAAATATGGTCATCGTCCAATCGCGTTGGTTGGTGGTGCAACGGGGCGCATTGGTGACCCATCGGGTCGCGACAAGGGGCGTCCGATGTTGACCGACGAACAAATTGAACATAACTGTGCGGGGTTGCGCCATTCAATCGAAAAGTTTATTCATTTTGATGGCACGCCGACTGGCGCGGTGATGGTTGATAACAACGAATGGATGTCTGGGTACAGCCATATGGATTTCCTGCGCGAATTTGGAACGGACTTTACCGTGCCACGTATGCTGGGTATGGAAAGTGTTCGCCGCAGATTGGAAAATGGTATGACATTCTTGGAATTTAATTATATGACATTCCAAGCGGTCGATTTCCTGACCTTGTACAAAAAATACGGATGCACGGTGCAACTGTGTGGCGCAGACCAGTGGGGCAACTGTGTTATGGGTGTTGAACTGGTGCGTAAAAAATGTGGCAAAGAGGTTTTTGTCCTGTCGACCCAGTTGATTACGGACGCCAATGGTAACAAGATTGGTAAATCCGCCGGCAACGCCGTTTGGGTGAACGAAGAAAAAACGTCGCCATATGAATACTATCAGTATTTCCGCAATACGCCGGATGATTTGGTTGAAAAATTCTTGAAGATTTTCACCGAAATTCCATTGGACGAAATTGCGCGTCTGGCCGCGGCGCGCGGGGCGGAGCTGAACGCGGTAAAGCGCGTGTTGGCGTTTGCTGCGACGGAAATCGCGCACGGTCACGATGCGGCGGTTGCAGCCCAAGATGCGGCGGACGCGTTATTTGGTGGCGGCGCAAAATCCGAAAATATGCCACAGGCACAAATTGAATTTGATGCGGCAATGGGTATCTTGGATTTCTTGTGCGCGGCGGGATTATTCACGTCCAAGTCCGAGGCCCGTCGTAACGTGGAACAGGGTGGTATTCAACTGGATGGTGAAAAAATCATAGACCCGAAACACATGGTTGCGCCGGCGGACGAAATCATCGTGCAAAAGGGTAAAAAAACATTCTTGCGCGTTGTGAAAAAATAATGAAAAAATTGGTGCTGTTTTTGATGGTTGCATTGGCGACGTGCCCTGTGCGCGCCACCAGTGAACTGTCACGCATCAATGCCCAGATCGAGCAGACCAAGGCGCAAAACAAAAAACTGACCCAGCGGGTTCAGACATCGGAGCGCGAGGTTGCGTCCACCAAAAAGAAACTGGTGCGCGCCGGTGAACAGGTCAGCAATTTGGAAGAGCAACGCGGCGCGGTCGCGCGCAAAATTGCGGATTTGGATGCCCAGCGTGACAAGTTGCAGAAATCGTTGGATGCAAACCAGACGCGTATTTCTGATGCGGCGGCCAGTATATTGTTCGTGGCATCGCACCCCAGTTTTGATACCGACAATATGCGCGAGTATGTCTTGACGTCGGCGGTGTTGTCTGGGGCGGCAATGCGATTCGATGACGAAATTCAAAACGCCACCAAGCAAATCCAAGAATTGGCGAAAATCCGTGATGCGCGCGCGATTGAAAAGGAAAAGTTAGACCGCACCGCGAAAAAATACGCCGCGGAAAAGAATCAGTTGGACAAATTGTTGCGTACGCGCGCCGCCCAGAACGAGCAGTTAAAGAGCGAGCAGGCAGCCCTGCAAAAAAAGTTGCGTGAATTGTCGGCGCGCGCAAAAAGTATTTCGGAATTGTCCGCCGGCGTGGGGAGTTCGCAAATGTCCGGTGATGCACGTTTTTCATATCGTAAATTGAACCAGCCGGTGCGCGGCCGCGTGGTGGTGCACTTTGGCGAAAAGACCGCACTGGGGCTGAAATCAGATGGTTGGCGCATTCGCACGCGTGGCGATGCACTGGTGCTTGCGCCGGCGGACGGCACGGTTAAATTTGCCGACAGTTTTCGCGGATTCGGGCGTGTTGTGATTATGTCGCACAAGAATGGGTATAACACGGTTATGACGAATTTGGGCGATATCGACGTTATGGTTGGCCAAGATGTTCTGGCGGGCGAACCGATTGGTCGCATGAATCCCGACAAGCCAGAAATGTATTTGGAGGTTCGCCGTGGCGATGCCGCGGTTGATCCCGCCCGATTGTTCAAAGAAGAATAACACTATTAGTGATAAAGTGAACCGTCTCCGCTGACGCTGTGACAGAGAGCAAAGCGCAGAGAGCAGAGAGCAATGAGTGTGTCCGCCGTTGGCGCACTTTTTTATTTACTGGATTGCTTCGTCATTTCATTCCTCGCAATGACAGAGTTTCTAGCACGTGTGTCGCCTGCGGACTGCGTATTTTCTTTACAAAGCACCCTTGTCATTCCTGCGCAGGCAGGAATAGGGACTAAGCAGTGCGAGCAACGCGAGCAAAATAAAAGACCACCCCGTCGCGTTCGCGCCACCCCTCCACCGGAGGGGAACTTGCTACGTTCTTGTTGTGGACTGAGTTCTCCTCCTGTGGAGGAGTACCCGATAGGGGGAGGTGGTCTTTTGTCCTGAAAACCTCAATCTATAATTACGGGCTTTCTCGACCACCCCGTCGCACAGGTGTGCGCCACCCTTTCAATGCGGGGGAACTTTTACTTTTGAAACTGGCGTTCCAGATTTTGGAAATTTATCATTTGTTCGCGCATAAATGCCAGTTTTTCCAGATTGTTATTCTCGCTCTTGGCGTTCTGGGGCGTCGTGCGCAGGTCATCGGCCGCCTTGATAAAGCGTTTCAGCCACACAACCATAATGCGGTATTTCATAATGTCGCGCAGGGTGTCGTTCTTTGCGCTGGGCATAGACCACAGGTTCTTGGCATGCATTTTGGTGTACACGTCATAGACCTGTTTGAATATGCCTAATTCAATCTGTAACGACGCGAATATGTCGCGATAGATAAAACGGTATCCGGCCTCTGCAAAATCAATGAATGATAATTTGCTGGTGTCGGGGTCGTACAAGACATTGCCCGCGTTCAGGTCGCAATGTGACCACGCCATACGCGTTGGGTATTCAAATGTGCCGATTTGGTCGCGAATGCGCGCCATTTGGATTACTTCGTTTTTGGTGAACCAATTTGACATCTTGGTTTCGATAAAGTTGTCCAAGCGGTTGAACTTTAATTCTTCGGCAATTTTGTGCATTTGGGTGTCGCCAATCGGCATGGATTCGTTCATGTCGACCAGAAAACTGCCCAAACTGTTGATGATTTCAAAACGCTGGCGGCGCGATAATTTGCGATACAGGTCGCGGCCCAGTGGTTGTCCCGGGGCGCGTTCTTCCAGAATTTGGTATTCGTCGTCGTTGATGAATCGCATTTCGGGCACGTTGTACAGTGGGTTGCCGACGGCGCGAATGCGGTCAATGGCGGTCTGGGTTTTATGCTGTTTGACCAACCATGCGTCCATCGCGGCCTGACCCATGTTGGGCAGTGGGCGTTTCAGCACGAAATCTTTGCCGTAATACACCGCATATGTTTCCCGACCATGATTTAATGATTTTATCTTGACCATCACAGCACCCGCGATTTCTTTAACAGGTCGATTATTTCTTTTTGTGTGCGCAACAGGCATGCGGACATATATTGTATGTATTCTTTGTGATTGCCAGCGGCCTTGGCGGCGATGGCGTCTTTGTATTTCTGCTTGTCCGAATGCTGGTTAAATACAACGGGACGATAGCCGCCCTGAATCAGCAACCAATTCATAATCAGGCGCGCCGTGCGTTTGTTAAAGTCATCAAATGGCTGTAACATAATCAGGTCATAATGCGCATTAAACGCGCGCGTCAGTGTTTTTGTGTTACGGTCATTGAATCTGAATACGATTTCGTTCAGTTTTGATGGAATTTCCGACGCTTCGGGTGCATGAATGCGGTTGCCGTCAACGTACAGTTCCAAAACCTTGGACGTGTTGCGGAACAAGCCGCCCTGAATCGGCGTGCCAGCGCATAACATACTGTGCAATTTGCAAATTTCAGGAATGTCGATAATTGTGTCGGGGTTGTCGATGATGTAATCGTATGCCGTGCCCAGATTTTTCATACTGTTGTAATCCAGATAGGGCAACTGTTCCCGCGACGGCACGTAAAACAATGTGCGCGGTTCGGTGTACGACAATTCGTGACGCAGCCAGTTGATGTTATTCAACCGTTTGTGCGTGTCCGCGCCGGATAACATGTTGGTTATCTGTTGCCGGTTCTCTTCAATACGAATTTTATAATTTTGTGTCTTTGTCATGTAATCACCCGTACTGATAATATAGCCCAGAAAAATATTTTGTCAAGTGTTTGCGGCGTAGGGGGTTGGGCAAAATCTGTGCAAAAAAGTCAAAAAATCGTGTTGCGAGTGCGGCCTTTTTGGTTTATGGTATGCCTGTTGTATCAAAGGCAAGGGGAAAAGCAAAAATGTTAAAGAAATTTTTGGTCTTGGTTGCGTTATCTGTGCCAATGACGGCCATCGCCGCGGGCAAGGCAAAGAAAGAAGAACCAGTTGTACACCTGACGGATGAACAGATTTATGAACAGTTGCAAAAGTTTGCGCTGGTGTTCGATGTCGCACGCGACAGTTTCGTCGAAGAGGCCGATGAAAAAAAGATGTTAGAGGCCGCAATGAACGGTATGTTGGGCGCACTTGACCCGCATTCATCGTATCTGTCGGCGGACGATTTGAAAGAATTTAACGACAAATCGTACGGTGAATTTGGCGGTTTGGGCATTCAGGTTACCAGTGACCGTGGCGCAATTCGCGTTATTTCGCCGATTGATGATACCCCCGCGGCCAAGGCGGGCATCAAGGCCGGCGATTATATCACCAGCATTGATGGCGAATTGGTGTTTGATATGACATTGAATCAGGCGGTAAAAAAGATGAAAGGTCGCCCAGGGACAAAGGTGAAACTGACCATTTTGTCCGATGGCAAAGATGCGCGTGATGTCACGTTAAAGCGCGCGATTATCAAGGTGAAATCGGTCAAATTTGATGACAAGACGATTGCCGATGCGGACGAAGATTCGAACGAAAAAATCGGCTATATTCGTATTTCTGATTTTGGGGCAACGACCGCCAAGGAATTTCGCAATGCGATTGAAAAATTGGAAAAGAAAAACGTCATTGGCTATGTGATTGACGTGCGTAATAACCCAGGGGGCTATTTGACGGCGGCGATTGATATTGCGGATGCTGTTTTGGATGGTGGCGAAATTGTGTCGACGCGTGGCAAAGATGCGGCGGACATTGAACGCGCCATGGCGAAATCTGGTGATATGACGAATGGCAAACCAATCGTTGTGCTGATAAACCACGGGTCGGCATCGGCGTCTGAAATTGTCGCGGGCGCATTACAGGACAATGGCCGCGCGTTGGTCATGGGATCACAGAGTTTCGGCAAGGGCAGTGTGCAGCAGCAGAAACCACTGGGTGATGGGACGGCGATTCATATCACTATCGCGCGCTATTACACCCCCAGCGGTCGTTCAATCCAGAACGAGGGGATTACCCCAGACGTAGAGGTTTTGCAGAGCAAGATTGAAACCATTGAACGTCGCGAAAGTTTGTATTCAGAGGCGTCTTTCAAAAACGCATTAAAGAATGAAAATGCAAAAAAGAAAGCAGACAAGAAGTCCGATGATGACGAAGAGGTTGAATTGTCTGATGAAGAAAAAGATGCCCAAGATTACCAGTTGCAACGCGGTATGGACATGGTGCGTGCGATGTCAAAGTTAAAAACGCGCGCGGCAACGTGTGACGGTACATCGGATGAAAAGCCCACGGATGCGACGGATACATTGAAAAAGTTAGAAAATAAAAAGAAATAAAAAACGGGGCGTTGCCCCGTTTTTTATTACCGCTGTTTTGTTGTTGTGTTGCGGAATGTGCGGTCGGCACTGAATTGTTCCATCGCCAATAATGCGCGTGCAATCGCGCCGGTCTGGTTGCCGGTGATGTGCGCTGTGATTTTTACGCCTGCGGCGGCCGCGCGTGCCAATTCGGCCAATGCCGCGCGCGCATTGTCGGACAATGTGGCATCTGGGCAATTTACATAGACGTCGATGCGTGGGCGATTCCAATCGCGTGCAATTTTCCAATTTGTTGGAATTACGTCCATAAACCCACCACTTAAAATGTCACGCGCCTCTGTGATGGCGTCTTTGATACGACGTACGAATGCGGCGTTTTTCATTTTTGTTTTGCTGGCAAATGAATCCAACATATAAATGTCAGTGCCACGGACAAAATTGTCATGGCGCGCGAGTGGGTTCACCGTTTTGGCGGGTTGAATACTGGCAACCGCCATGTCCAAAAATGCCCCTGGGCAAATCTCTATAATATTTCCGTTTTTCATAATCGATACCTCTCTGAACTTCATATTGGGGAACATAGTATAATACAAAATGTAAATTTTGTCAATATTAAAAGTAAGTATAATCTTGCCTTGGATTAAAAATCGCGGTATGATTTCGCCAGAAATAAAACAAAAAACGTACACAAGGGAAAGGTATCATGGCGAATTTAATTGTTGATGGAAACTGGGCAGCGGCCGACGTCGCATACAGATGCGTGGACTTTGCCGCGATTTACCCCATCACCCCCAGCAGCACTATGGGCGAATTGGCGGACGAATGGTCGTTCCAGCACAAGAAAAACATATGGGGTGCAATTCCACAGATTATTGAAATGCAGTCCGAGGGCGGGGCGGCCGGTGCAATGCATGGTGCGTTGCAGATGGGCGCGCTGGCGACGACATTTACCGCGTCACAGGGATTGTTGCTGATGATTCCAAATATGTACAAAATCGCCGGTGAACAGACCCCGTTTGTTATGCATGTGGCGGCGCGCGCGCTGGCAACACATGCATTGTCAATCTTTGGCGACCACAGTGACGTTATGTCTGTGCGCAGTACGGGGTTCGCGTTGTTGTCCAGCCATAATGTGCAACAGGCGTCTGATATGGCGGCAATCGCGCATGCAGCAACGTTGCGTTCACGTGTGCCGTTCTTGCATTTCTTTGATGGTTTCCGTACCAGTCACGAAGAATCCCGTTTGGACAGAATCAGCGACGATGTGTTGCGTGAAATGATTCCGGACGATTTGGTTTTGGAAAATCGTGCGCGTGGTATGACGCCTGATGCGCCAACGATTCGTGGCACGGCCCAGAATCCCGATGTGTACTTTCAGGGACGCGAGGCCGCCAATCCGCTGTACGCGGCGACGCCTGAAATTGTTCAGGAATGCATGGACAAGTTCGCAAAATTGACGGGGCGCGCGTATCATTTGGTGGACTATGTTGGCGATCCAAATGCCGAAAATGTCATTGTTGCAATGGGCAGTGCGTGCGAAACGATAGAAGAAACGTTGCCATTCTTGCCACGTGGTTTGGGTCTGGTCAAGGTGCATTTGTATCGCCCATTCCCGACCGATGCATTTCGCGCGGCATTGCCAAAAACGGCTCGTCGCATTGCGGTTCTGGACAGAACAAAAGAACCCGGTGCGATTGGCGAACCGTTGTACCAAGATGTTAAAACCGTTGTCGGTGATGCGGCGGCCGTGTTTGGTGGCCGATATGGCTTGGGATCAAAAGAGTTTAAGCCCCGTGATGTCAAGGCCGTGTATGAAAACCTGATGCGTGACACATTGCATCATAATTTCACGGTTGGTATTGATGATGATTTGTCGGGATTGTCCTTGAAAACAGATCCGGCGTTCGCGGTTCAGGCGGAAAATTTCAAGACCGCAATTCTGTACGGTATTGGTTCGGATGGTACGGTTGGTGCGGTTAAAAACATTGTGAAAATTGTTGGTGAAAATTCAGACCTGTATCCACAGTCGTATGCTGTATATGATTCGAAAAAATCGGGCGGGCTGACTGCGTCGCATGTTCGTTTTTCGGACGCGCCGATTAAAAGTCAGTATTTGATAGAAGTTGCCGATTTTATCAGTGTTTCAAACTTTATGATTGCGCAACGCTTTGATGTGTTCCGCGGTCTGCGTGCGGGCGGTACGGTTATGATAAACACGTCAATGTCGCCCGATGTTGCATTTGCAAATCTGCCACGTGAAACACAGGAACATTTGTTGCGCCTGCGCGCGAATGTGTATTTCTTGGACGCGAATGGTGCGGCGGCGGAATTGGGATTGGGGAATCGTATCAACACGTTTATCATGTTGAACTTCTTTAACCTGACCCAGATTATTGATCCAGCCGTTGCGGCAAAATCAGCCAAGGTTGCGATTGAAAAAACGTACAAGAAAAAGGGCATGGAAATCGTTCAGGCAAACTGGGCCGCGGTAGACAAGGCAGCCGAGTACTTGCACCAGTACGTATTGCCGTCGTCTGTGTCGAATTTCGCACCTGATTTTGTGCCATCTATGACGGCGGATGCGCCGGCGGAAATTGCGGGTACGTTGGGTGAAATGGCGGCGCAGCGTGGCGATGCGATTCCCGTATCGCGTTTCCGTGTGGGTGGTGAATTTGGCGCGGGTCAATATCCGGTTGGAACATCAAAGTATGAAAAGCGTGCGGTGTCCGATCGGGTTGCAACGTGCGATTTGGAAAAATGTATTCAGTGTGGAAAATGTTCAATGCTGTGCCCACATGCGGCGATTCGTATCAAGGCATTGAATGCCGCACAGGTTGATGCGGCGCGTGCGGCGGGCATTATTGTTGTGCCGATGAAGACGCCAGAACTGGGGCCCGACATGTATTACACGCTGGCGATTTCGGCGGCGGACTGCACGGGGTGCGGTGTGTGCGTTAAAAATTGTCCGGTTGCGGCATTGGCGATGAAACCGGCGCGCGATGTTGCGGCGGAAAACCAGCGTGCGTTTGACGCGGTTGTAAAATTGCCGGATGTCGCGCGTGAACAGTTGAATTTGAATATTCCAAAGCATGTTGAACTGTTGCCACATTATTTTGAATTTCCGGGGGCGTGTGCGGGCTGTGGCGAAACGCCGTATGTCAAGATGATGGCGCACCTGTTTGGTGACCGTATGGTGGTTGCAAATGCAACGGGTTGTTCGTCGATTTATGGTGCGAATTTGCCAACAACGCCATGGACACGCGACGCGAATGGTCGCGGGCCGGCGTGGTCTAATTCTTTGTTCGAAGATAATGCAGAATACGGTTTGGGTATGCGGTTGGCATTGAATCAAAAGCGCGACACGTTGCGTGGCCTGCTGTTTGAATTGAATATTCCAAATGTCGAAGAAATGTTTGCCGAAACCGATGTCACGCACCAGCGCGCGAATGTTGAAATGCTGCGCAAAAAATTGGCCGGCACAGATGGGCCGCGTGCCCGCTTGGCGGAAAGTTTGCTGGGCGAAATGGTGACCAAATCTGTATGGATTGTTGGCGGTGACGGTTGGGCGTACGATATTGGCTATGGCGGGTTGGATCATATTTTGCACAGTGGTGAAAACGTAAATGTTTTGGTTCTGGACACCGAAGGGTATTCGAATACCGGTGGCCAGCAATCCAAATCCACACCATTTGCCGCCAGTATGAAATTTGCCATCGGGGGCAAAGAACACGCCAAGAAAGATTTGGGCATGATGGCGATGATGTCGGGTGCGTATGTCGCGCAAATCGCGTTGGGGGCGAATCCTGTTCAGGCGATTCGCGCATTCCGCGAGGCCGAAAGTTTCCCCGGCCCATCGGTAATTCTGGCGTACGCGCCATGTATTGCGCATGGATTTGCATTGCAAAACGGTGTCCAGCACCAGACCCAGTTGGTTCAGACCGGTGCATGGCCGTTGTATCGTTTTGATCCACGCTTGATTGATGCAGGGCGCAATCCGTTGACGCTGGATTCAAATATTGATAATCCAACGCCATTGGAAGATTTCTTGAAAACCGAAAGTCGTTTTGGCGCGGCGCGCGCGGCAAATCCGAACTTTGACAGATTGGTTGAATTTGCCAAGGAAAACAATCGGTACAAGAGTGAACTGAAAAAGTACATCGCGCATTTCGCAATGATGAATGCGGCAAATCAAACCAAAGAAAACGGCGAGGGGTAATCCACATGAAAAAAATAATCGCAATTTGTTTAATCGCGCTGGCGGGGTGCACGTTCCAGACCAAACACCGCGGGTATGTTTTCCCGTCTGATTTGGACACGGTGGCATCTGAAATTAAAAACACCGCCCAGTTACAGGACAAAATTGGTGCGCCACAGGTTAAAACAATCTATGGTGATGACGTGTGGGTATATTATGGCGCGGACGAAAACTATCGCGGGCCGCTGCCAAAAACGTATGATAATAAAACCGTCTTGTTGGCGTGGGTGCGTGGTGACCGCGTTGTTAAAACACAGGTCTTGCGTGATGCCGATTTGCCAGATGTTGTGATTGCCGATGGCGAAACAGAAATCCCAGCCGCGATTGAACTGAACGCATTGCAAGAATTGTTTAACAATATTGGTCGCTTTACCCCAGCGGGATTGGGACAGTAAAAAACAATTTGGATTTTGCTATAAAATCGTGTAAAATGTCTGGGACAAGAGAGATGCAGATATGAAAAAATTGATTTGTTCATTTTTTATGCTGGTTGGCGTGGTTTGCGCGGCTGATGCGGCAAAGTTCACGTCGTGTGGTGCGGGCTATGTTTTATCATCACGCACAACCACAACCGATGGCGTCAAGACACAGGAATGTGAAAAATTGTGGTGTCGCGATTTGGAAACTGGCAAAATGATGGGCGAAGGGAAATCGGCAAACAGTGGATATGTTTCGACCGCTGCGCCGGATCAGATTTGTGACAAAGATGGAAATTGCATAGATTGCTTTGGTGCGCGCAAATGGTGCGGCGGCGAAGCGGCGGGCGTTTGGAATCCTGAATATGGTGCGTACACCCGTGACGGTGCGGACAATGCAACATATCAATCATATCAAAAGGGCAGTTGCTTTGCATGGCGTTTGGAAAAACCGGATTGCCCAGATGGCCAGACCGCAATTTTGCAGAACGACGAATGGGTGTGCACAACGTCTGTGGATGCGACGGCGGGTACACGCGCATCGGCGGTACGACGCGGGCCAACAATGCGTCGCGGTGTACTGCGATAAGAATACGCCCCCACGTGGGGCGTTTATTTTTTTCGTCAATTATTTGTTTTTCTGGTTTTTTTGTGATATAATACGTGGGACAGAGAGAATGGCAACCGCAAAGGGTCTATTATGCCAAGTAAGAAATTAGATTTTAAGGCCGGTCAATATGTTGTGTACCCAACGCAGGGCGTTGGCAAATTGGTTCGTACCGAAGAACAAACGATTGGCGACCAGAAAATAAAGATGTTGGTCATCGAATTTGAACGCAATCATATGACATTGCGCGTGCCGATTGAACGTGCGGAAATTTCTGGATTGCGCCCGCTGACCACCGCCAAGAAGATGGACGAGGCAATCGCATCCGCCAAGGGCAAGGCCGGTGCAAAGCGTATGATTTGGGCGCGTCGTGCCGCACAGTACGAAGAAAACATCAATTCTGGCGATCCCATGAAATTGGCAGAGGTTGTACGTGACCTGCAGCGTCGTACGGCGGCGGATACAATGACGTTTTCGGCGCGCCAGTTGTATTTGCGTGCCTTGGAACGTATGGCACAGGAATTTGCTGTTTTGCACAAGATTGATTTGGATGCCGCATCTGACAAGATAGAAGATATTTTGGGCGTGCCAAAGGAAATAGATTTGAATGCCGTTGAAAACGACGACGATGACGAAGATATGGACGAAGAATCGGAATAGGGTTCGCGACAGTTAAAAAAACACCGCCAAACGGCGGTGTTTTTATTTCTCGAATCTTACATCGTGAAATCTTCGCCCAAATATACTTTTTTAACCATTTCGTCCTGAATAATTTCGTCGGTTGTACCGTGTTTCAGGATTTTGCCGTCGTGCAATACATAACTGCGGTCGGTAATGCCCAGTGTTTCGCGCACATTGTGGTCGGTGATAATCACGCCCAGACCGCGGTTTTTCAGTTGGGATACCAGCGTGCGGATTTCATTCACCGCGATTGGGTCAATACCGGCGAATGGTTCGTCCAGCAAGATGAATTTAGGATCGTTGGCCAGTGCACGCGCAATTTCAACGCGGCGACGTTCGCCCCCCGACAGGGCGGTTGCCGGACTGTGGCGCAGGGACGATATGGAAAATTCGTCCAACAATGCGTCCAGTTTCTGGCGACGTTTTTTGCGATCTGGTTCGACCACCTCTAAAATAGACAGAATGTTTTGTTCAACCGTCAGGCCGCGAAATACGCTGTTTTCCTGAGGCAAATATCCGATGTGCAGGCGTGCGCGCTGATAAAACGGCAGGTGGGTTATGTCCTGAGAGTTCAGAAAAATCTGCCCGCCGGTTGCCGCCAACTGGCCCGTGATGCAGTAAAATGCCGTGGTTTTTCCCGCGCCATTTGGGCCCAGCAAGCCAACCGATTCGCCCTGACGCGCAATCATGGAAATGTCGCGAATTACCATACGTTTGCCGTATGATTTAGACAAGTGTTCAATGCGTAATACGGATTGTTTCATAATTTTACCACCAATTCGTCTGTTAAAATTTTGTCGCCGTTGCTGGAATCAATGCGGACGTTGCCCATCAGTGTGACGGTCTTGTTGCGTCGATTGTATTTCCCCGTCTTGGCGCGAATATTGTCGGTTATTTTTGTGTCGCCACTCTTGCGGACGACTGTGCCAGATACGGATTCCAAGAATATAATGTCGGGCTTGCCATATTCTTGGCGGCCGGATGCTGCGCGAATCTTGAACGGTTCGCCATTTGTGTCCGTGCCGGCAAATACCGCGTTTGACATTTTGAATTGATTGCTGACGATATCGGTCATATTGATTGCGGTGATGGGTGTCCATAATAATTGCTTGGTAAACAGTGAACCCGCGACCAACGCCGCCACCATTACCAGACCCCAACCGGTAAAGAAAAACTGCCACAGACGCTGTAATCGTCTGTGTTTAGTAAATATAATAAAACTACGTCTATCGCCTTGCACGGTGTCCAGTTTAGCGCGCCCGAACACAAAAAGCAATTTTTATATTTATTCAATAATTTTTTTATGTTATAATGCAGGCACGAGAGATGAATAAAAAACTGCTGATTTTTATGTGCATGATTTCCTGCGCGGTGTCGTCTGCGCCGGCGGCGGTTACTATTAAAAAGGCCGCGCCCGTCGCAACACAGGCCGCGTCGGTTCAGGACACGGGGGCCAGTTTAGTGCCAACTGTGTTGGGCTTGGTCAGTGGGGTTCAACAGTTGAATGCGAAACAGCGCGAATTGACCCAAGAATGTATTCCAACATCCCAAGAAATTACGTTTGTGAACAACACAATGAAAGAGTGGGCCAAGGTTGGCGAAATGACGTCTGATGATGCCAAGCGTGCATTGGGACGTACGCCATGTCCTGGGGGCACGGGGTATCAAATGGCGGTGCGCACGACGCTGAATGGTGACGATGGCGATTTGGTATGCTATGATAATTTCGCATCGTCCAGTGATAAAAACATGGTCTGGTATCAATTTCCCAAGGCATCGGTTGCGTCGTATTGCGACGATGGGTCACAGGCGTGCAAAAATAAAAAGACCGTTTCTGATATTTACGACGTCTTTAATTTAATCGATTTTTCTGAAAGTGATTACACCAAGACAGAGGCGACAATGGCGGCAAAATTGCTGTCGAAAATTGAAAATTGCAGCAATGCGCGTCTGTCGGCGAAAAAGCGTGCAATGTGGGGTGAATTTTTAACCAGCACAGTTGGTGGTCTGGGCCAGAAAACAAATACCAGTTCGATTATGGAAACGGTCAGCGGACTCAGCAGTGGTGGCGGAATGTCGTCGTTGGGCGCAATCGTGTCACAATTTGCAGATAAATAAGAGCAGTCCCCGCACGGGACTGTTTTTTTGCTTTACTCATATGGCGAAAAATCGTATAATATGCTGGATTATAGAAAGGAATTTTTCATGAAAAATAAATCTTGTGTATCAACATGGATTATATCACGCATGATGATGGCGGCGTCTGTCGTTGCACTGGCGGCGTGCGCAGGTCAAAAGAATGACGATTATGCACCCATTGACACACCGACGGTTGACTATGTGGAACAGTTGGACGTTTATTCCGCACCACATCAGGATTCCTTTTTGAATCAGTTGGCGATGAATTATCGTTCTTATGCTATTTATAATGCGCGCACCAGTGGGTATTCTGAAATGGGCGAACTGTTCGCGCAAAAGGCCGTGGCGGCATTCAGTGGCGAAGTGCCATTCCCAGAAACATTGGATAATTGGCCGGTCGAAGATCAACAGACCGCGTTCGAATTGTCGGCGGCGTATAACGATTTGATTGAACAATTCAAAAACGATGCAACCACAAATAATCCACAGTTGGCGGCCGAAGCACAGGCAAAATTTGATTGCTGGTTGTCGGCGGCGGCCAGTGGTCAGGATGGTACGGCGCGTGAATGTCGCGATCGTTTCCAGCGTACGTTGACCGCATTGCGCGATTGTCAGGGGGGGAAGATTGTAAATACGAAACAACAGAACACTGCCATTGCAACAACAACGGCGTCTGAAACAGTTGCGGTTAAATCGCGCATCACAAACGCCAGCAATGTTCCAACCGATTATTACCCAGATACACGTTCACTGCGTGCGGTAAATGGCGCGGGTCGTGCGCGCGAGGGGGTTATTATTGTGAACAATGTAAATGTGCCACAGCACTTGATAAACCCTGTGCCGGTTCAACCAGTGGTGTTTAACCAGAATATTTACGGCGGTGACAAGAGCATGTCTAACAGCAACAACACCGCGGTTTTGGCGGCGGATTGTGGCAATAACGTGAATAATGCGGATTGCGTACCACAGCAACAGCAGACCACCGAAGAAATCCCACAGATTGGTGATGAATTGGTCACACGTGAAGAATTTATCAACATGATGATGGCGATGCGCGCGGAATTGGCGGCAATCAATTCACGCTTGGATCAAATTCAGGCGGCGACAAATGAAAAGACCATCATCAAGGTTCAGCAGATTCCGTTGGAACCAAAACAGCACGTGATGGAAGAGGTGTTTGAAATCCGCTTTGATTTTAACAAGGCGACAATCAAACCAGAATATCAGGATTTAATCCGTAAATTGGCGGATGCAACCCAGAACAACAAGAATATCAAGGTGTCCGTGGTTGGTCATACCGACACAATGGGCAGCAAGGATTATAACTATGCATTGGGTGGCCGTCGTGCAGAGGCGGTTCAGAAAATGCTGATTAAATACGGCATCCCAGCCAGCCAGATTGTTGCGGTTTCGTCCGGCGAGGAAGATTTGGCCGTGCCAACCGCCGATGGTGTCGCAAACGCGGCAAACCGTCGTGTGCGTGTGGTCAAAGAAACGCACTATACCGAAGAAGCCAAGGCCGCACCGATTGTTGTCGAAGAATATTCGGCGAATGAACCATGCGGAATGTATGGCTGTGACGAGTAAGTGGGGTTGACAATAATACTTGACAAAAAAGTTTTATTAGTTTAATCTGACCACTGTCAGAGAGATGTTTTGACAAGAGGCATTGAATATGACTGATAATGTGAGCAAGTTTAATACCGCGTCCAGCGCATTGGCAAACAAGAATGCTGGGGCAGGGTACAAGAAAGGTATTGCTGCGGTGAATTTGGCGGCCGAATTTATGGCGCGCGGCGTGAATTTACACAGTGGCAACCAGAGTGAAAAATAATTTCTGTGCCGATTAAATCGCTATTTGCACAGGGGGCTTTTGCCCCCTGTGTTTTTTTTTAGAGCATAGATAATAGAGAATAGATAATAGATTTTTTGCATATGTGTCGCCTGCGGACTTACCTTTTTGTCATTCCGTGGCTCGACCACGGAATCCAGGTAATAAGAGAGCCGCGCCACCGGCGCACTTTTTTATTTACTGGATTGCTTCGTCATTTCATTCCTCGCAATGAATCCAAGCGAAGCGCAGGATGCGGCAAGGGCGTTAGCCCGCAGGCGACACATGCAAAAAACAACGTCATTGCGAGTGTAACGAAGCAATCCAGTTGATAATGTTGCGCAGCACGCCTCTTTGTCATTCCTGCGCAGGCAGGAATAGGGTCTCTGAAATTACTAATTTTCGTTTATGTACAATTTACGAAAATTATAAAGACCGCAACTTTTTTGTATTTGGCTCACTACGTTCGCACTGCTTAGTCCCTATTCCCGCCTGCGCGGGAATGACAAGTTTCTAGAATGTAATACTCATTCTTGTTGCGGACAAAGTTCTCCTCTTGTGGGGGAGTACCGCGTAGCGGGGAGGTGGTCTTTTGTCAGAAAGCACGCATCTATAATTACGCGTTCTCTCGACCACCCCGTCCTGCGGCCCCCCCTCCAATAGAGGGGAATTTAATGCAAAACAATCCAGTATAAAAATGTGTCCGCGGGTGGCGGACACATTGTCATAATAAAAACTATGCCTCGGTACTACTGCTGCTGCCCTCAAAAATTGTTATTTCAAACCCTGTGCCATCATCAACCGTGCATTCGGGGTAACACGTGTCATCAATCAACAGGTAACCGCTTTTGCACGACGTTCTATCACATGTATTCCAAGTACCGAATACGTTGCACGTCTGTGTACCAGTGTATGATGATGTTGAGCAAGAACGCGTTGCACCAACGGTGCATTCTGCCTTGCACGTGCCACGGGTCTGTGACAAAGACCAGTTTGTGTACACACTTTCGCTTTTTTCGTTATAGGTCGTGCTTTTTGAACACGTCATTCGATATTGCAACAATGTCGTGTTATCGCAATAACATTGAATCATGTCACCATCCCCCAAACTTGTACGGACATTTGTTGTCGATTCTAATATACATTCCGTTCTGGTTACATGAATCTGATCGGTGCTTTGTGTGCCGCCACATGTTACGGTTACTGTTTTACGTGCCGCATCGGCATCTTTGCTGTGCATAACGCCCACGAACGCCAGCACCGCTGCCCAAAAACGAAACCAAGATGATTTAATTTTTTGCATTTTATCTTCCTCCTAAAAAAAATTCATATCAATATTTGCAATCACCACCAGAATATTGCCAATTACCAGTACTATCTTTGAACGTTTGGTAATCATAAGGCGATATATAACACGCACTTCGCAACAATGGTTCATTGGGTGCAATCGGTTTCAGTGTCAGGCCGGTATGCGGACTGCCGATAACATCAACCGACCATGTGCGTACCTTGGCCGTGCCACCATCCGCCAATGTTTTGCTTGGGCATTTGGTGCAACTGGTGTAATATGTCTTTTGAAAATAAGTATCGCTTCGTACACTATCGGCATAAAAACCGTCGTTGCATTGGAAAATCGCACAAATTTTCACCTGCTCGTATGCTGCATGCGTCATACATGGCATCCACAAAATAGATAACCCAAAAATTAGTATTTTTTTCATGTAATCTCCTTTTTTAAGAAAAACCGCCAGAATTGGCGGTTGGAGATTCACAACTACAGATAGATAGCCGAGTGTATTCAATATATTCCACCCGTCTCCAACCATGTGCATGATTGGAGTTTTTTCGTCTTCTCTGACGCCATCTGTGGGTTGTGAAGCCCAACCATCAGAATACCCAATGGCAGGATTATTGTATAATGGAAACGTCTTTTTTGCAATCAGTATTTGATTGTTATGTGTGCTCTGTGCACTTTCCTGTTGCGTGGGAATTTTATCTGTGTTAGAGTGTTTATGACAAGGCGAAGCGGCCATGTCGGGGCGTAAGAACCTCTAATTTACAGTGTCCGAGGGGACAAAAAATACCTCCAATCTATGTTCGGGTTGGAGGGTGGCGATATATTCGAATAAGCCCGCTATTTTCTGTAAATTATAGTTCTTAACCTCCAACCACCCGCCTTGGCAGGGTGTTTTTTGTGCCCGACGAAAAAAGGGAAAGGAAAATATGAAAAAATTCATTGTCTGTGGTTTTGCGATTTTATTGGCGGCAGGTGGTGCAAACGCCAGTACCGTTACGCGATGTGTTGTACGCCAGTGCGCTGATGGCTATTTCGCAACAGAAGGGTTTATGGATTATAAGTCAGGCGAAACAATGTACACCAAATGTACCAAGTGTCCTGGCAAGATGCTGGCCAGTGGTGGCACAGCCAAGGTTCGCACATGGCAAGCCGATGTTATCGGCAGTCCGCACACCGGCCTGACGCTGAAACCGGTTGCACCCAATGAACCTTTGCTGGAAGGTGCGTGTTATATTTCGCCTTATGATTACCAAACATTCAAAGATAGTACGGGTAATTGGCAATATTCTGGCGGTGATTGTAAATATTGATATTTAGGGGGAAAATAAAATGCAAAAAATAAAATCATCTTGGTTTCGCTTTTGGGCAACGGTGCTGGCATTCGTGGGCGTTATACACAGTAAAGATGCCGATGCCGCATCACGCAGTTATATTAGGTTGAAGTGTGGCGGGCCGACGCTGAATGACAATCAAGGTAGCGCAGCATGGTATACCCACGATTGTAAAATTGATTCGTACGATGCCCCAGTAACAGAAAAAAATATTACCGACATTTCTAGTGTTGACTGTTATTGCGACGATACAACCGTGTTGCAATACAAGGTTACATGCGTTGAAGAATCGTGGTTGGACGTTAATAGCGAGGATGTGCATCATCGTTATGAATTGAATCATACATCAGGAAAATGTAAAAAACCAGATTGCACCCCTGGGGATACCCAGGATTGTGTAACTACAAAGGGTTCTGGGACACAAACATGTAGTAAATATGGTGACTGGGAACTTTGCGATGTCAACACATGTTCCAACGGGTATTTGATGATTGATGACGTTTGTTATGCCGAATGCGATATTGACAATGGCGAGGGTTATGAACGTACGGTTAATCCAGATTCCAGCAGTAGTACTGGTGCGTGATTTTGTGGTGATGTTGTGTCCGCCGCCACCCGCGGACATTTTTTTAGAGCATAGATAATAGAGAATACATATTGTGCGCCATTCGGTGCAACTCTACTGACTGGATTGCCACGCTGCGCTCGCAATGACAAGGGGGGGGCTAGACAGCAGGCGATACGATTATAGATTATGAAAAAATTATTTCTTGCTGGCCCAGAATAATGCCCACAGCCATCCGATGCCAGTCCAACTGAATACCCAACTGCCCAAGCGAACCAGAATCATATCTTGCTTGCCCCGTGCCGTTTGGCGCGCAATCCATGCGGGGGCCAAGAATATGCCAATGGCCAGCAATACTGCGATTGCGTATTTGGCAATAATAAAAATTTGGTGCGTTGTTATCATTGGGCCTCAGAAAAAAGGGGGCGCACGATTTCGCCCCCCGTTTGTTACATTTCTAGTAAATTATATACCATACTTTGCCGATTTGTCCAGTTCTTCTTCGATACGCAACAACTGGTTGTATTTTGCCATACGGTCGGTGCGTGACATAGAACCGGTCTTGATTTGACCCGCGTTTGTCGCAACGGCCAAATCCGCGATTGTGGTGTCTTCGGTTTCGCCACTGCGGTGCGAAATGATTACGCCGTAATTTGCGTCTTGGGCCATTTTGATGGCGCGCAATGTTTCGGTCAATGTGCCGATTTGGTTCACCTTTATCAGAATTGCGTTCGCAACACCGGCATCAATGCCACGGCGCAGACGTGCAGGGTTGGTCACAAACAGGTCATCGCCAACCAACTGGCACTTTTTGCCGATTGTTTCGGTCAGTTTGCGCCATCCCGCCCAATCTTCTTCGGCCAATGCATCTTCGATAGAGATAATTGGATATGTTGCAATCAACTGTTCGTAAAATTCAATCATCTGGTCGGATGATAATTTTTTGCCTTCGAAATTATATACGCCGTCGGCATAAAATTCAGATGATGCCACGTCCAGACCGATTGAAACCTGATCCCCTGGGGTATAGCCCGCATCGCGAATTGCGGCGATGATTGTATCCAATGCCTGTGCGCAAGAATGAAAGTTTGGTGCAAAGCCGCCTTCGTCGCCGACGTTGGTGGAATTGCCACCGGATTTCAGAATCTTTTTCAAATGGTGGAATATTTCAGAGCCCATGCGGATTGCGTCGGCTTCGGATTTTGCGCCATTTGGAATAATCATAAATTCTTGGGCGTCCAGACCGTTATCTGCGTGTGCGCCGCCGTTGATGATGTTCATCATTGGGCGTGGCAATACGCATGGATTTGCGTTGCCGTATACGCCCGCAATGTACTTATATAATGGCATACCCGATTGATTGGCCGCCGCATGCGCCGCCGCCAATGACACAGCCAGAATTGCGTTTGCACCCAATTTGTCCTTGTTCTGTGTGCCGTCCAGTGCCAGCATTTTTTCGTCCAATGCGGTCTGGTCGTTTGCCACCATGCCAATAATTGCAGGGGCGATGATTTCATTTACATTGCGGACGGCGGTTGCAACGCCTTTGCCCATATATGCGTCGCCACCATCACGCAGTTCCAAGGCCTCGAAACTGCCAGTTGATGCACCCGACGGTACGGCCGCGCGACCACGTGCGCCCCCAGATAACACAATGTCGCATTCAACGGTTGGGTTGCCACGGCTGTCCATAATTTGGCGTGCATGAACTGATTTTATCTCATACATATTTGCTTCTCCTTTCTTTTCATTTCTTTGTGTAATATTTGTCTTGCCCTTATACCAAAAATTTTTTTATAATGGAATAACAAATTGCAAGGAATGGAAAGAAAGATGTCTCTGTTTTCAAAAAAATTAGTATCTGTTGTATGTTGCTTGATGCCTTTTGGTGCGGGCGCGGCCACGTTTGCAGATGGGCTGAATATCGGCGCAACCGATGCCAGTAAAACGATTGACGCAACGGACACCAGTTTGGTCTTGGGCGATGGGGCAACGACAAATGGTTTGAATGTCGCGGGCGCGGTTTATGTTGGTGGCACGGGTCAGGGCGGTAACGGCGATTTGGCAATTTTGCGCGATACGGGGTCTTTCACCATCCAGTCCGATGGCGATGTTGTCATTGGTAATAATCTGGAAATTAAATCTGGCATGACGCTGGGCATTCAGAACGGCACGGCGGCGGGCATGGATGTGTCGATTGGTGGCACGATAAATGCGCTGGGCGCGCTGAGCGTGGCGGCAAACAGTGGTGTTGCCGGTGGTGGTATCGATTCATTTACGTCGGGTGCGATAAATGCAAACGACACTTTGCGCATCATTGCAAATACCATCAATACCGGTGCGATTGATGTAAATGCCACGGGGGCAAATGCTGACGTCAATTTGGATGCAACTGATTCTATTACTATGAAGCAGTTCACATACAAGAATGCGAACAGCACTGGCAAGATTACAGCGGGTGGCGATATTACATCGGGCACAATTCAAAATTCTGCGGGTTCGCTGAACGTAACGGTGGGTGGCAATTTGACGTTGACCAATACCGACACCACGGGCAGTTTGGAAAACAAGGCCGCAGGTACGGTTACTGTGTCGGCAAAGGACATTACGATTGCAGGCGCAATTACAAACGAAGATACTTCTGGGACAATGAACATCAATGGTGACAGTTTGACCATCAATGGTGGTAACGGCCAGAACGCGTCCATCGTCAACAGTGGTGTGTTTGTTGCGAATATTTCGGGCCTGACCAAAATTGCCCAGAATATTGATTGGAGCAATATGACCGACAGCGGTAAATTCACGTTGAAAACCGGTTCTTTGCAGATGACGGGCGATATCTTGCTGAAACAGGGTATGGCGACCATTGAAACGACGCTGGGCGATATGTCGTTTGGTGCGATTTCTAATGCGTCGATTTTGCCGCAAGGCGGTATTGCCGGATTGACATTGAACAGTGCGGGTAATTTCACATCAACATCGATTCGCAATACGGGCACGTTGGAAATTCGTGGTCTGAGTATTACAACAGGGGCGATTTCTGGTGATGGTGCGGACGCAAATGCAACGATTGCGGCGGGTGGCGCGTTTGTTGGGGGCGACGTTTCCAACACAAATGGCAGTAAAATGCGCATCGACGGTAATACAGTAAATGTGGCAAGTGTTACGAACACTGGTGATTTACGTGTGGCGGCATCTGCGTCGTCCAGTGGTGCGCTGACGGTTGATGGTAACGTTGTGAACGGCACGTCGGCGGGTGACCAAGGGGTCTTGGACATCACGGCGCGTAATATCACGATTGGCGGCGATTTGACAAATAATGCCGGCGCGATGACGGTTATTGGTTCGGGCAATGCCAGCGACAATATTTCGGCCAAGAATTTGAACGTATTGGGCGGTTCGGTTGAAATGAACGCACTGATTGGCAATATTCAAATTCTGGACAAAATGATTGTGTCTGGCGGTAAATTGAGTTTGCGCAGTGCGGTTAAAAACCTGACTGTTGAAAATTCGGTACAAATTGATGGTAACTTTATCGCCAGTGGCAGTGCCGCGGCAAATGCGGGCGACATGTCGGTTGCGGCGGACGGAACAACGGCGTTTGTGTTGAAATCAAATAACGGCATAATCAATATTGGCGGGGACGTTCGCGTTACCGATACAACTGCACGTACGGTGCGTATGGACGCGTCGTTGATGGACATTGGTGGTGATGCGTTGGCGACAAATGCAAACCAGCGTTTGATATTTGGTTCGGCGGATGCATCGCGTGCAGCGGGCCAGACGCTGAATGTTGCGGGTGCGGCATCGGCAACCAATGGCGCATGGCTGGAAATTGCGGCGGCGAATGCAAATGTTGCATCACTGACGAATCGCGGCACAACGAATGGTTTGATTGTTTTGTCTGGGAAATCATTGACCGCAACAACTGGCGATATCAGTGTTGGTGGCGAATTGTTGTTTAACGATGCGACGCCGACATGGGGGATGACCGGAATGGTTATCAGTGGCAACGAATACACCATGGAAACCAGCGTGGGGGGCATGTCTTTTGACAGCGTGACAATCGCCAATGGTAAAACGTTGACATTGACGTCACACCAAGATTTCACAATGGATGGCGCGTTGGCGACCAATGGCACGGTTAAAATTGATGCGGTGGGCACCGCTAAAATCGGTGGCCAGACCAGCAACGGCGGCACATTGACAATCAACGGCGCAACCATTGATATGGGCGCATTGGCCAGCAGTGGTAACGCCAATATCAACAGTGCGTCTGACCTGACCATTGGCCAGATTGACAATACCGGCACATTGAATTTGGTTGCGGCGGATTCTATTACCGCGGGTGCGATTGAATCAAATCTGAAACTGAATATTTCGGCGGAAAAATTGAATATGGCGATGCTGACCGTGTCGGGGGGCAGTGCGGTTATCAATGCGCCAACAATCACGTCTGATGATTTGATTTCTGTTGCGGGTAACATAACACACGCATCTGACGTTGCAGGTGCGGCGGCATCTGGGCTGAGCATTGTTGGCAACACAAACGTCACCGCGGGCAGTTTGACAGCCACTGGCGCGTTGATGGCCGACACCGGTACGGTTGCATACGACGTTAAAAACGCGGTCGCATTTACCGGCGCGGCGAATGTTGCGGCGGGCGCGACAACGTCGATTTCGTCTGAAAATTCCAGCATCGCATTTGGGGGCATTTCAAACAAGGGTACTTTGACACTGAATGCGGCACGTGGTATGACACTGGGTGCGGTTGACAATGATGGCGATTTGACGATTGCATCGGGCGCGGATGTGGCAAATGTTGATTACTTTGCCAATAATGGCACGGCAACATTGTCGGGCGCGGGTATGAAATCTGCGGGTGCATTTACAGTCAAAAACTTGTACCAGAATTATGCTGGGACAATCGCGGTGCGTGATGCAAATATCACCGGCGACAGTTATGCACTGTCTGCGTCTAATGTGATTGTGGGCGGTAATATTCAGCAAACATCGGGTGCGCTGGACATCAATACGACTGACCTGACGGTTGCGGGTAATATTGACGTCAAAAACATGCGTGTGTATTCAAACGCGGGCCTGACCGTGGGCGTTACCGGTAATGTTTCTGGCGGCGCGCGCTTTGGTGGCTTGCAAGAAATGACGATTGGTGGCAACTATCTGTTTGATAACGACAGTGGCCTGTACGTTGATGTCAGACGTCGTGATGTGCTGACCGCACCAACACGCAATTACTGGTCATCGGTCAGTTTGGCGGACGATAACACGCTGGGGCGCATCACAAACGCCACAGACGGCAATGCGGGTGCATTGATTCAGGTTGATGGTGCGTTCACATCTGATTTGACGCTGTCGCGTAATCCATCGACTGGGTTTGCAAATGCGACCGATCAGATTGGTGTTGCGTTGCGTGAATTGGCAACGGTGGGCGATGCAATTTGGCTGGTACATGCAGACGATGGCATCACAGAATTGGGCGATAAACTGCGCAATCTGAACGTTGTTGTGTGCAACAATACGGGCACGATGTGTTATGACTATTTCAGCGGTGCGCTGGTTGATGCGGATTCTGCATACCTGACCGTGCGTGATACCGACGGTGATGGTATTGACGACAGTATCTATTTGGTGTTTGATCCACGCTTTGGTGGGCCGGTAGAGGTGTTCAAGATTCAGCCGATTGTTGGCCGCACCCCAGGGCACACCAGTGGCGAATATATGTCCGCAGGCGCGTTGGACGACATGTTGGATGGCGCGGCCGCTGGCAAGGGATTTTATGGTCGTCATGCGCTGGAAATGTTGCCTGTGATATTCCGTGGCACAAATCTGGAACAGTTGGGCAACGAACTGTACAAGCGTATGGAAGATTATAATACGAATCGCGATGGTACGGCGTTGTCACGTTTCAGCCGCTTGGTTCAGCCACGTGAAATCGAACAGGTCGTGGGCAGCATTGTCTTGAATGAACACACTAATTTCCGTTCATTCGAAGACCGCATGTTTGACGAATTTATCTGGAATCGTAACCGCAACCTGAAAAAGGCATGGGTTGATGCGGAATTTGGTATGTTCAACCAGAAAGTGTCCGATGGCAAACGCGTTGATGGTAACCGTATCAACGTCGCGGGTGGATTTGACTGGCAGCATTCTGAAACTTTGATTCTGGGGTTGACAGGGCGTATATCGCACATGTCGGCGGACAACTCGGATTCTATGAATTTGGGCTATACCGTTGAAAATCCGTTCATCGCCGGCAATGTTGATGTCAAGGTTGCAGATACCAACATCGGTCTGGGTGGTTATTTGATGCAGACATTGGGCGAAAAAACACGCGTTTATGGTAATGCGTTCTTGGACATCCATGTGTTGGATACCACACGTCACCAGACATATATAAATGGCGCGATTGATGGTACGGGCTATGACGTTGCATTCACCAGTGAATGGGGCTTGCTGCATGATTGGCTGAACCAGTATGTTGTTGGCAATATGTATGCGCGCGTTGGGTATAACTTTGGATTCTCGCTGACGGAAAAGGCCCGTGGCCACGATTATATGGACATGGAATCCGACGGGTATCTGATCTTTACACCTGGGTATTCGTTGACCGCGCAAAAGCGTATCTATCCATCGGCATGGTTCCAGATTCGCCCATATGCGACAATCGGAATCGAATACGATGTGTTGGGCGCGCCAGACAACGCGAAATATAAATTCTCGGTCGCAAATTCGTTCACAAAGTATGATATTGATATCGATCCAATGTGGGCGAACATCGGCGGTGGCGTAGAAATGCTGTCGGCCAGTGGCTTGCAGATTGGTCTGGATTACCGTTACCAGTATAACCAAGATATTCAACTGCATAATATCAAGGTTTCCGGATCATACCGCTTCTAAGAAAAACACCCCGCACCGCGGGGTGATTTTTTGTAAAATAAACGGACACCGAAGTGTCCGTTTTTAATGGTGAAATCTCCTCTCTTGCAAGAGGTTCTTATTAACGACTAGACATCTAATTCCAACTTGATTTTAGTGTTATTTTCTTTCACCACCATAATTATAGCGTCCTAATATAATAAGTCAAATAATTTGCTTTTCAGATATTGATTTTGTAGAATTTATGACGAGATGAAAGGAAACAGTTATGAAATATAAAATTGGTTTGGATTTGGGTAGTACCTCGTTGGGGTGGGCTGTCGTAGAACTGAATGAAGCAGACCAAATAACGAGTTTGGTTGATATGGGGGTGCGTATATTCCCAGATGGGCGAGATGCGAAGAGTCACAAGCCAATTAATGTTATTCGGCGTGAACATCGTCAGATGCGCAGACGTGGTGATCGCGTACTGCTACGTAAAAAGCGTGTCTTGCAATTGATTCATAAATATGGTCTGGATTTCGATATTAGTGCAGATATCAAATTAGAAGATCCGTATGTTTTGCGTGCAAGGGCGGTTTCTGATAAACTGTCGTCCGCAGAGTTGGGGCGTGTTCTATTTCATCTGGCATTGCGCCGTGGTTTCAAAAGTAATCGCAAGGAAACCAGAGGGGATTCTGGTGGCAAATTAAAAAAGGCGACATTGGCATTGCATGATGCCATAGGTGATAAAACCTTGGGTGAATTTCAGGTGGATTCAAAGCGTTATCGGTTTGCAGATCAATTTGATGGTAATAAAATCAAAGATGGTGCTCTTTATCCGACGCGTGATATGTACCTTGACGAATTTAATCGTATATGTTCAGTACAAAATATGTCAGATGACATGCGGCAACAGTTTGAATATGCTATATTTCATCAGCGACCGTTGGTGCCACCAGAAATTGGAACGTGCATGTTTGAATTAGATCAGCCACGTGCGTATAAATTTGAACCTGTGTTTCAGCGTTTTCGTGTTCTGCAACAGATAAATCAATTACGAATTATCAACAATGGCGAAATAAAGGAATTGACCGCAGAACAGCGCGAAAAGTTGCAAGATGCTTTACTGGCTACATTTTGTGGGGTAAAACGTGATAAGTCGGGGCGTCCCAAGATAACATTTGCGGAAGTTAAGAAGTTGTTGGGTTTATCACGTAATACAAAATTTAATCTGGAATCTGAAAAGCGTAAGGATATGGATGTTGATGCAACGGCATTTGCATTTGCTGAATGTGAATTGGCAGATTTCTGGCGTGCTTGTACAGATAATGTAAAATCGCAGGTTTTGGCACATCTGAATGATGATGAATTGTCCGATTCTGATTTGGTGGATTATCTGGCGCATGAATATGGTATTTCGCAAGATAAAGCAGAAAAATTAATTCAGCAACCGTTTGAAGATGGGGTTGCAAATTTGTCTGTGTGTGCAATGCAAAAAATGTTGCCGTTCTTGGAACAGGGGCATTTGTATCACATTGCGGCAAAAGAAGCAGGTTATGATCATGCTGATAGGGGAATAGTGCATTTAGATACATTGCCATACTATGGCGATGTCATGGCTTTACGTCCATCGTTGGTTCAAGATAAGATGGGGCGTTATCGTACGATGAATGCCACGGTTCACATTGCATTGAACCAGTTACGCGCAGTTGTCAACGATTTGATTGCGCGTTTTGATGGCGAGCCATATGCAATAAATATTGAAATGGGGCGTGATGTATCAGCTGGTGCAGATGAACGTGCAGAAATAGAAAAACAACAGGCCGCGAATAAGCGTGAAAATGACCGTATTGCCACTGAATTGGTCGCCATGGGCGTTCGGGTTTGTCGTGAAAATATACAGAAATATAAGTTGTGGGAGAATTTGGGAAAAAGTCCATTGGATCGTAGATGCGTTTATACTGGTGAGATAATTAGTAAGGAAAAACTGTTTAGCCCAGAGTTTGAAATAGAACATATATTGCCTTTTTCACGTACACTTGATGACTCGATGGCAAATAAAACGATTTCTGCGGCCGTTGCCAACCGGTTCAAAGGAAACCGTAGCCCAGATGAAGCTTTTTCAGACCCAAAGTCACCATGGAAATACGAGGATGTGGTTGCGCGTGCTCAAAATTTGCCAGATGCTACGAAATGGCGTTTTAATCGTGGGGCGATGGATGTGTTTCTGCAAGGCAAAGAGTGCATTGCGCGTGCAATGAATGATACGCGATTTATGACACGTATGGCGGTCACATATTTACAACATGTGTGTGCAGACAAAAATCGTGTGAACGGTATGCCAGGGCGGTTGACGGCTAGTTTGCGCGATGAATGGCATTTGAATTGGTGGAAGAATAAGGCGGAAGAATCCAAATACCGTGGCAATCACATTCATCATGCGATTGATGCTTTTGTCATTGCTTGTACTGATGAGAACATATTGCGGAAACTAGCTGATGCAAAATCTGATATGCATACCCCTTTCCCTGGGTTTGATTATTTTGATTTCAAAATGCGGTGCGAGAATACTATTATTTCATACCGTCAATCTCAAAAGAATCCGAAAGATGCACATAGTACGGTTGGATGTTTGCATGAGGATACGGCGTATAATCTGGAATGTTTTGAAGATGGGGGATGTGGCGTCAATGCGGTTATGTCGCATCGTGAAGAACTGCCCACAACAGATAAAGACAAAAAAGCGTTTGCAAAGGATTTCAAAAATGTGAATCCGAAAACACTGCAAATGTTTTTGAATGATGCTGGTGTTGCAAACGAAGAACCAGACATTGCAATCAAGTTTTTGGATTGGTGTGCAATGCGAAATATACGCAAGGTTCGTATGTATAAAACGGGGGTCGATGTTACGACATACGTGCCTGTGTTCAGAACTAAAAAACAGCGTGACGTTTACCGTGCCGCGTATTTGAATTGGTATGTAAATACTGGCGTTGCCAGTGGAATTGTGGATAAAAAATTGCGTGCTGTTCAACAAGAGAAAGAAAAACACTTGTTGCAAGAATTTCAAGATGCTGCCAAGCAGGCGTACAAGTGGTATGTTGGTGGTAATAATTTCTGTGCAGAGATATTTGAAATTCGTGATGATGATACCCGCTATCCAAAATTGCGTGGTCGCTGGCAGGTGGAGATTTTATCTAATTATAACGCCCAATTAAATGCTGGTGCACCACTGTGGCGTCATAAATATGCCACAGCAAAGCGCATAATGAGTTTGCGTATAAATGATATGGTAATGGCGGAATTTTCCAAAGACGATCCAAAATTACCAAAAGGGCTGGTGGAAACAGTTGCACATCAATGTGCAATAGAGAAAACAGATAAAGTAAATGTTGTTTTTCGTGTAAAAAAATTGAACAGCAGCGGCACTGTGTACCTGCGTCCACATTTCATTGCCAAGGAAGATGCTGATACAAAATCATGGATTGCCAGCGCAACATCGTTACAGGAACACAAAGCGCGCAAGGTTTGTGTCAGTCCGTCTGGAAAAATATTGGGATTAAAATAATTGTAACTGTCCTGGGCGTGTGGCTAATACACTTGGGGCAGTTGCCTTGTCCAGATGAATGATATCACCGAACTGCGTGTCAGTGAAGAACAATATGTTTACATCGCCTGTTTGTGGGTTGTTGCGTTTTACAGCATGTACATATTTTTGTGAATTTTCGCGTGTGCCGGTAAAACGCATGTAAACCGAATATTGCGCCATTGAAAAGCCCAAATCTTGCAGAAAATTGCGAAACTTGGACGCCTCGCGACGTTCGCGTTTCGTATCTGTCGGCAAATCAAACATAACCATCATCCACATGTATTTTAGTCCATCAGTTTTTAATGACATTTTCAAAATCCAATTTGTTTTTCTTTTCTTTCAGTGAATTTACAAAGTTCCATACATCGCGTTGCATTATTGTGGACAGTGGTGAAATTCCACCGCCTCGTGTTGGGATGCTCATTTCTAATACTGCAGACATTTTTCGTTTGTCATCTGGCGTCAGCTCACGTTTAGGATTGTCTGTGCCGTTGAATATTTCATAGACGATTGCATCTATGATTGGGCGATACACCTCCATCAAATCATCAACCAAACACATGGGGTTCATTTGATTGTGATGCTCTATACCATATGATGGGTTCAAACCGCTGGCCACAACTAAACGTGCCATAGCACCACGTAAAATGGCATAACCATAATTTAAAAACGCATTGATTCCACCGGCGTTGTGATCACGTAAAAAATCAGAGTCGAATAAACTGGTAAAGTACATTCTGGCGGCAACTCCTTCCATGTTGTTGCTGTCGCCAGATAATACAGCCGCAGGAATATGTTTGATACGGTTGTCTTTCCCGTATTTGTCCAGTATCCGCGATTGGTTGCGAATCTTTTCTTGGACAATACGTCGCCACAGTTGTTTTTCCAGTGGCCGTGATGTTTTTATTTGAATGTGTTGCACTGCCATTTGGCGATTTTGGCCAACCAGTGGCGTCATTATGCCTATGGGGTTATAATTATTTCCTATAATGACCAATGGAATCCCGTTTTCGCACAGTGCTGCCATCATGGCTTGTGTAAAAATAATGGCGCGTCCTGTTGTCATAATGGCACATATGCTGTCCAACGGTACTTCGCCAATAAGACAACCGTGTTCTTTAATGCACAAAAAGCCGCGTCGAACAGATAGTTCGCGATTGTCACTAGAAATTTCTATAATATTTGTTTGCATGTTGTATATATAGGACGATTTTTTATTTTGTCAACACTTGTAGCGTGCAACAGGATGAAAAAAATAGAGAAAACGAATCGTATTACTGGTGGAATAGGGCGTTTTATTTTTTTGTTATGTAGCAAAAATCCCCAGAAAACTGGGGATTTTGTTGATATGTATTATATCAGATTGGAATTAGATGTCTAGCCGCAACCATTTAATCGCCATTGCCACCCCCCCAGAATTATATCAGATTGGAATTAGATGTCTAGCCGCAACGCGGTTCTGGTAATGCAGTTGAGAAGTAGATTATATCAGATTGGAATTAGATGTCTAGCCGCAACCAGGAGCAGCACAAACACGTGAAACAAACAATTATATCAGATTGGAATTAGATGTCTAGCCGCAACTATTAAAGACGTTGCACTGACAAAGGCATTATTATATCAGATTGGAATTAGATGTCTAGCCGCAACACGGCGTCGGGTACACCGCCTGCAAGGCAATTATATCAGATTGGAATTAGATGTCTAGCCGCAACAATGTTATGCCGCGTTCACAGTTCCGTGAAATTATATCAGATTGGAATTAGATGTCTAGCCGCAACTATTTGTTGTATTATCAGTTCTCTGTTTTTATTATATCAGATTGGAATTAGATGTCTAGCCGCAACGAAGTTTCATTTTCAATGTCTGCGTTGGTTATTATATCAGATTGGAATTAGATGTCTAGCCGCAACAGGAGCGCATGTCAAATACTGCAGTTCAGCATTATATCAGATTGGAATTAGATGTCTAGCCGCAACAATGCCCGATTCTTTTATCAGTTTTTTAAATTATATCAGATTGGAATTAGATGTCTAGCCGCAACTATTATTTTATCTTTATTTTCTTTCCAATAATTATATCAGATTGGAATTAGATGTCTAGCCGCAACAAAACACACAAAACTGATTTCAAAACCTTGATTATATCAGATTGGAATTAGATGTCTAGCCGCAACTTATTGCGTCAATTTCCGCCAACTGGGCGGATTATATCAGATTGGAATTAGATGTCTAGCCGCAACAGAAACGCTGGGCAGGCGGCGGACGGCTGAATTATATCAGATTGGAATTAGATGTCTAGCCGCAACGGTGCTGTCGTTCGCCTGCAAGTGATAGACATTATATCAGATTGGAATTAGATGTCTAGCCGCAACGTTTATAACCAGCGATGCCCAAGTTTCGGCATTATATCAGATTGGAATTAGATGTCTAGCCGCAACAGCCCCGCGACACTGGATTTATTCAGATTTATTATATCAGATTGGAATTAGATGTCTAGCCGCAACAAAAAACTTGCTACAAACAAACCTGAACAAATTATATCAGATTGGAATTAGATGTCTAGCCGCAACAGCATGGCGCGCCCCTATTTTAGACCCTGAATTATATCAGATTGGAATTAGATGTCTAGCCGCAACTGATTTCAAATTTAATCAAGAAAATCAAGATTATATCAGATTGGAATTAGATGTCTAGCCGCAACCGCAGTGAGTGAATTTTTGATTGCCTTGCAATTATATCAGATTGGAATTAGATGTCTAGCCGCAACAATGCTCGCGGCATTGTCTTTTATCTCTTGATTATATCAGATTGGAATTAGATGTCTAGCCGCAACTTATTTCATTGTAAGTTTTTTTCATGTTCTATTATATCAGATTGGAATTAGATGTCTAGCCGCAACTGGTTTATGTGTGCTATTGTGCACGTTTTTATTATATCAGATTGGAATTAGATGTCTAGCCGCAACTGTTTTAATCTTAATGTACTGGTCCAACAGATTATATCAGATTGGAATTAGATGTCTAGCCGCAACTACTCCTATTCATAGTATTCGTCTACTATCATTATATCAGATTGGAATTAGATGTCTAGCCGCAACTTTTCCTTTTGGTTACGCCGTGGCACAGCCATTATATCAGATTGGAATTAGATGTCTAGCCGCAACTTGACCGCTGGCGCGTGTTTTATCATTTCAATTATATCAGATTGGAATTAGATGTCTAGCCGCAACCTCATTCAACGCGTCCACTTTATCGTCTGGATTATATCAGATTGGAATTAGATGTCTAGCCGCAACTTCATCATGTTCTATCCTTATTTTTAATGCATTATATCAGATTGGAATTAGATGTCTAGCCGCAACGAATCTTGTCCGTGAACTTGATGGTCGCACATTATATCAGATTGGAATTAGATGTCTAGCCGCAACCATAACGCCGGCGCAAGTCCTACGGGCGCAATTATATCAGATTGGAATTAGATGTCTAGCCGCAACAAAAAAGCGACACAGGCGTCAAAGATTTCAATTATATCAGATTGGAATTAGATGTCTAGCCGCAACCAAACGCGACAGAAAACAAAACAATCAAAATTATATCAGATTGGAATTAGATGTCTAGCCGCAACCCGTGGAGGGTTTATTTGGCGGTGTCACAAATTATATCAGATTGGAATTAGATGTCTAGCCGCAACAACTGTTCCAATAAATTCATCACAGCACCTATTATATCAGATTGGAATTAGATGTCTAGCCGCAACGGTGCCGATACACCATCCGCAGACAACTGAATTATATCAGATTGGAATTAGATGTCTAGCCGCAACAACAATTTTGCGATGGTTTCTATTTTTTCTTATTATATCAGATTGGAATTAGATGTCTAGCCGCAACAAGCTGAAGGTCTCTTGTTCGCTTCGGTTGATTATATCAGATTGGAATTAGATGTCTAGCCGCAACTGCCAATTCTTGTTTTTTTTGTAGTTCTTTATTATATCAGATTGGAATTAGATGTCTAGCCGCAACTGTTTTAGTTGCTGTACGTCTGAAAATTGAATTATATCAGATTGGAATTAGATGTCTAGCCGCAACAGGTCAAAGTAATGACCAAACAAAAAACGCGCCGGTATGGCGCGTTTGTTTTTGAACTTGGCATTCCCAATTTTTAGAATGGAATTTCGTCGTCCAATGGTGTTGTCTGGATTTCTTCACGCTGTGCGGCGGCCGGCGCAGACGCCATATCGCCACCCATGTTCTGGGCATCCAAACTTTTTGCGCCCGACAGGATTACCATCTGGCCGGAAAATGGATTCAAGACCACTTCGGTTGTGAATACATCTGCACCCTGTTGGTTCTGCCATTTGCGGGTACGCAAAGAACCCTCCAAATACAGTTTTGTGCCCTTTTGCAACATGCGTTCTGCAACCTCTACCAAATTCGGGTTAAAGATTACAACACGATGCCATTCTGTCTGTTCTTTCTGTTCGCCGGTTGCACGGTCACGCCATCTGTCAGATGTCGCCAACGAGAAACTGACAACCTTTTGCCCGCTCTGCATTGTGCGCACCTGTGGTTCTTGACCAACGTTACCGACCAATATCACTTTATTTATGCTACCTGCCATATTCACTTCCTTTGTTTTACTTGTATATCAAATGAGAGCAATTATGCGCCGAAAAAGCAAGTAAAAATAACAATTCTTGACTTTTTGCCCTAAAATGCGTATAATAAGTGGGTCAAAAAGACAACTTGGGCCGCGGATTCCCGCATTCAGCCCACCCCCACAAAAGGATTTATTTATGCATGTGAATGAATTAAAGGCGAAATCGCCACAGCAACTGCTGAAAATGGCGGAAGATATGGGTATTGAAAATCCATCACAGTTAAATGTGCAGCAACTGCGCTTTGCCGTGATGCGTGTTTTTGCCGCCGATAACAAGATTACATTGATTGGTGACGGTGTCTTGGAACGTATGCAGGACGGTTTTGGTTTCCTGCGCGCGCCCGAGAGCAACTATCTGGCCGGCCCAGATGACCTGTATGTGTCACCAAATTTGATTAAAAAGTACGGTCTGAAAACTGGCGATTATATCGAGGGACAAATCCAAGCGCCCCAGAATGAATCAGAACGCTATTTCGCATTGGAAACGATTGAGCGCGTAAATGGCGACAATCCCGACAAATTGCGTCACCGTGTGTCGTTTGATGATATGACACCACTGTATCCTGATGAAATGCTGCGCATGGAAGTGCCAGATGACAAGGACAAGGGTCGCAACCTGTCGGCGCGCGTGATTGACCTGATTTCCCCGACGGGCAAAGGGCAACGCAGTTTGATTGTTGCGCCACCACGTACTGGTAAAACAGTTATGCTGCAAAACATTGCGCATTCCATCGCGACAAATTACCCTGATGTAAAACTGATTGTTTTGCTGATTGACGAACGTCCCGAAGAAGTTACCGACATGCAACGCAGCGTCAAGGGCGAGGTTATTTCGTCCACATTTGACGAACCTGCCGCACGTCATATTCAGGTTGCCGAAATGGTTATTGAAAAGGCCAAACGTTTGGTAGAGGCCGGCCAAGACGTCGTTATCTTGCTGGATTCCATCACCCGTTTGGGGCGCGCATATAATACCTGTGTCCCATCCAGTGGCAAGGTTTTGACCGGTGGTGTTGATGCATACGCGCTGCAACGTCCAAAGCGTTTCTTTGGTGCCGCCCGTAACATCGAAGGGGGCGGTTCGCTGACTATTATTGCAACTGCGCTGGTTGATACCGGTTCAAAAATGGACGAAGTTATTTTCGAAGAGTTCAAGGGAACCGGCAACAGCGAAGTTATCTTGGACAGAAAACTGTCCGACAAACGCGTGTATCCTGCAATCGACATCACGAAATCCGGCACACGCAAAGAAGACCTGTTGGTGGGCAAAGACACATTGTCAAAAATGTACGTCTTGCGCCGCATTATCAACCCAATGGGCACGTTAGAGGCCATGGAATTTTTACTGGACAAATTACGTTTGACCAAAACAAACGAAGATTTCTTTAATTCCATGAATCAGTAAAAAAACGGGGCATCGCCCCGTTTTTTTATAAAGGGAACATTATGAAAATATATTTGATTGCGGCATTGTCCGCTTTTATTTTATTCGCATTTTGCGCGGGCGTGCGCGTTGGCGTTTTGCAATGCCAGCGCAATACAGCGCGCCAACATGCAACAGCCCAACAAACAATCATTCAACAACAGGTAACCACACATGCAGAAACTATGCATACTGGCATGCACGATATTCGTCGCGTCTTGCGCGAAAAATACACCATTGCCGAATAACACGTGCACGCCGTGCATACCGATATACGGGCGTGCAAACGATTGGGGCCAAATCAGTGACGATTTGGCCCGCAATATTTATCAACATAATTTGATGTGTGAACGGCTTTAATCCGCCAACGCAATACCAACCAGTTCACGAACGATGTCCGCACTCTGCGCGTCGCCATCGTGTGGGGCGTATTCCACAAATTCAAAACTGTGTGCGTCGGGCGCGAACGCATGTGTCAACTGGCGCGCCGCAGACAACGAAATACCATTTGGTTCTGGAACAAGCACAGATGCAAACGTATTTGGATCAATCGCATCAAAATCAAATGATACAACGTACGGGCGGTCGTCAATCTGGCGGAAAATTTCGCCAACCACGCGGTCAATCTTTTCCGGTGTGTCTAAATCCAACGGCGTACGCATAAAGATATTATTCTGGTGCACAAAATCAATTTCCGCCGGTTCATATGAACGCGACCCCAGATAGAACAAATTTTCTGGGCGCAGTGCCGGCACGCGCGCCTGTAACCCCAGCCAGCGTTCGTCCCCATTGCCCGCCAATGCGCGTACGTTTGCACCATGTGGTGCGCCCGATGCCTGTGCCCGGGATGATTCCGGCGTATGCGCGTCCAAATGCGCATCAATGTAAATTAGACACAAATCTTCATCCATCAATCTGTCCGCCAACGCAGCAAAGTGCCCAAAGTTCACCGAATGGTCACCCCCAATCATTACGTGGGGCGCATTCGGCGTTGCCGCATAGATTTTCCGCTGAATCAACAGGTTTTCACCAAAGCGATCACGCGCCCACAAATCCGCGTCATATGGGTCGGCCGTAACCATCGTCCAATTTGCATCAGGGTACATTTTCTGCACCGCCGCAGGGGCCAATGCCGGCCCGCCCAAGACAACTTTCGCGGTCGCGCCGCGGCCATATTCTATACCAAACAAAGATTTCATTTATATGCCTCTACTATACTTTCCGCCGCATTTTTCAATTTTTGCAACGATTTTTCATACGTCGAACAATCGCGTGCAATGTCAGACCGATAAATATCGCGCAGATTTGCCGCCATGTAAAAACAGCCCTGTAAATGCTGCATGCAATAATCATGCCCCGTTACAAACGCATTTTGACCACGGGCGCGGCTTTCCAAACTGGCCCAATCAATATTCAATGCATTGTCTAAATTAGTCCACGAATTTTCACCACGGTATTTGCCGACGACGCTCATCCAATACTCGTTCATCTCGGCCTCTGTCCACCGATTCGTGCCCCGCATTGTCAAAATCTGCTTTATCAAACTGTCAATCTCGGGCTGGTACTGCGCATCAATCTGGGACAACTTGGCACTGCAATAGCAGCGATTGTACGCGGTGTTTTCACGCACACAGTACCCATCCATGCATTCACTGTAATCCGCCAAGCATCGCGCCGCCGTAACGTTGGTGTGACTGCCGCTGGTGCTGTTGGTGGCGGTATTTTGCGTATTTGATACCGCATCGTCACGCGTCACCGTGCCATTGCCACGAACCGTACGTGCACGAACATTACGCCCAGACGCCGTAGCAACCGAACTGCGCGCCGTTGTCGCACCCGACGTCGTTCCGCTGCGCGATGCGCTGCGCGCGACAACACGGCGTGCATTGGTGGTCGCCCCCGTTGTGGCGGTGGTATTGGACGTAGCGGCGGCCGCAACGGCCGTGCCGGTCTTGGTCGCACTGCGCGCGGTGGTGGAACGCGAAACCACACGACGCGCGGCGGTGGACGCGGTATTTCCCGTCGGAATTGTACGCGTCAGAACATCAATCTGGTTTGTAGATTGGCTGGGGCTTGTCCCTGGGTTCAACTGGGTACGCATCGCATTATTCATGTATGGGTACATGTTGTTGTATGTATTCGCACTGACGTAATCCGACGCGCGCGTCGCCGCGCCGGCCGCACCGCCGCCGCACGCAATACACCACGCACACAAAATTGGCAAAAAATGCAATAACTTTGACATTTGATGTAATGATATAAGTTTTTCCCCCATGCGGGCAAGTATAAAATAAATTTTAATATTTGCATTTGAAAAAAATGCTGTTATAATCTGTGTCGTTTCGGGGTGTAGCTCAGTCTGGTAGAGTGCTTGCTTTGGGAGCAAGATGTCGAAGGTTCGAATCCTTTCGCCCCGACCAGAAAATAACAAACGACCGCTTTGGGTCGTTTTTTATTTTCCCGCGGGACGCGGATTCGAACTTGGTTCTCATCTTTCCCTCGTTGTGGCACGCCACAACTGCGGGGCATTCGTGACGGTTTGGTCGTGCTATGCACGCCCGCACCTACTCATTGTCGCCCCGACCATGAATAAAAAATCGGTATCGTCAGATACCGATTTTTTTATTCATTGATTGAGTGTGTGGGATTCGAACCTTCGAGGCAGAAGGTTCGAACCGCAGGCACAAGGCAGACGGCAGTATGCCGGTTCCTCGCCAGCGCGAATGTGCCAAGGTCGGCGTCAGCCAATCCTTTCGCCCCGACCAGCAATAAAAAACGGTGCTTTACGCACCATTTTTTATTGCTGTTTTGGGCAAATCTGGATTTGATACATAAACATTATGTTTAGCAACATTGTACATTTATGAAAAAGTGCCCATGACTTTTGGCGTGATTTGCTTGAAAATCGAAAACAAAAGTACTACAATAGCCACATCAACAGGAAAGGGAGTTGCATTATGCCAAAGAAAGAGCAAGTTAAAAAATCTGCGCCAAAGCGTGTGCGGAATGTGCGCAGTCGTCGCACAGAATCCGATCCAATCGCGGCCGCGGTTGAACGTATGTATAACAAATCCGCGCCATTGTTGGTATGCGAAGGGTTGTTGTTTGGTATTGCGGCGATTTGGATGTTTTTCAATCCTGTTCCAATTTTGAACGTGCTGACATTCGTTATTGGTATCGGTTTGATACTGTTCGGATTGTATCGCACGATTTCGGGTTTTATTGTATCACGTAATGTTGGCGGTGGCTGGATTGACGTGATATTTGGTCTGGTAAACATTGCGTTGGGTGTGGTGTTCTGTGTGTACCCAACGGGTTCGATTATCGGACTGACATTGATTTTCGTAGTGCTGTTTTTGTTCAAGGCACTGCGTGCACTGGTGTTCGCCATCAATATGGCGCGCGCCCGTTTTGGTCATTGGGTTATTGACCTGATTATCGCAGTTGCGCTGGTCGCGCTGGCGGTGGCATTGTTGTTCTGGCCATTGGCGGCACCAATCGCGATTGTGTATTATCTGGCCATAACATTGTTGCTGTATGCGGCATCAGATATATACATGTATATCGAATTGCTGAAACTGAAACGCAACGTACTGAGTTAACAAATCAACGGATAAAACGCCGCCCATTCGGGCGGTGTTTTTTTGTGTATAAATATCGCCTTGAAAAAATTCGCATCAATGATAGAATATACAACGACATGGCGATGCCGTGTTGGGGCGTCAGAACCTCTGAATATGGTGTCCGTGGTGGACATAAAAATACCTCCAACTGCTGGTTGGAGGGTGGTGATATATCAAAATAAGCCCGCTATACCATATTATAGTTCTGAACCTCCAACCACCTGCTTTGTCGGGTGTTTTTACAACCAAAGGGAAAGAACATGAAAAAATCTATAATTGCGGCGTCTATGGCCGCATTATTGGCCGCATGTGGTGGCGGTATGTCGGATAAAGTTATCGCACGCAGTGACGATATGAGTAGCCGACCAAGTTGGGCAAAAGAAAGCACACCACTGACGAAAAAGGGCTCTGACCTGTATTTCTTGGGGCAGACACGAATTCCAGCTGAAAAAGCCAATATCTCTATGGGATACAGAATCGCTGAAAATAATGCGAAAAATACAATCGCCGGCGCAATAAACCAGAATTTGACCTATATGTTCCAGAACGCAGAGGAAGGCACGACATATGACACGACCCAAGTTCAATTTGTTAGCACAGAATCTGCCAAGGCTTTGATGTCCAAGGCGGTTGTCAGCGATCGTTATTGGGAAAAGGTTTTGAGTACTGTCAGTGCCGATAATGACAAAGAGATGTTTTATTCTGTATATGCACGCGTCAAAATCAGTGAAGCGGACATGAAAAAGGCAATAGACCGCACACTGAACGGCAGCAAGGGTATATCAGATGACCTGAAAAAGAAAGCGGCCCAGCAATGGGATGCCATGGTTCGCGAACAATACGAAATAACCGAATAAAAAAGGCTTATATTATGAAATGTTTTGCCGTATTTTGTCTGGGTATATTAATGTCTGATGCGGCGATTGCCGCAGGGTGTGATTGGGCAACCGACACACCAGCAGACGACGCAAATTATAAATATTTTGTGGCACGTGTTTATTCAGATATTAGTGCATCAGATGCCCAGGCAAAGGCAGAACAGGAAATAAACTCCCAAATATGCCGCTTGTTTGGAGCAGAGGTTGCAACGTCCAACGAATATTATTCTGACACGACCAGCGCAATCGGCACCAGCCGGACAAACGAACGCTGCGTTGGTATACGTCTTGAAAAGTTTTCCAAAGAAAAGACCGGTGATGAACGCGCTGGTCGTGAATTTATTTCCTGTGTTAAATACAAATATGCAAAAAGTGCATATCGCACGGAATCTGCTCGTATTCACCGTACTAGCACAGATATCACAACAGCTTTCAACGAAACAATGGGTGACGCTAGCTGCGTTGGTGCACCATTACAGATCACAACGAGTCCCAGTGGAGTGGAAATATATATAGACGGACAATACAAAGGGGATACACCATTAAAAATCGGCAATATATGCCGTGGAAACTATAAGCTCAAATTCAAGCACGATAATTACGAAATTGCGGAACAAAGGCTGATCATTCCAACTGCAACTGGCAAGATTTTCAAAACATTAATACGCGCGACCAAGAAAATAAAAATAACCGCGGATGACACGCGTGCACAAATTACAGTAAATGGGCGCAATATTGGACGCACACCTGCAACATATATTGCAAAACTTGGTGAAACGATAGAAGTGCAAGCCAGTGCGGACGGCACAGAAACAGCCATTCGCCAAGTGGAAATCAACAAGTATTCCGACGATAAAATAAAACTGAACTTGCAACAGAAACTTGTAAAATTGGACTTTTCTGGATGGCGGCGCCAAAATCTGGGCTGGCGCATATCTGTTGATGGCCATGAAATTGATACAATAACTAAAATAGAACCGAACGAGTCGCACCGCCTGCACTTTTCTAAAGATGGTTTCCGCTCAGTAAATGATAATTATTCACATGCCCCCACGGACAAAGTCGTATATTTTGATCACAGTTACAATTTTGTGCCAACAAAATCTATGGCGCGAACTTCGGGAGTAAATATAGACCTATTAAGCGGCATCGGAGCAACCAGCATTTCTGCAGACACTGGCAATGGTGCGAAGACTGGTATTGGTGCCACGTTTGATATGTTAGCATTGCGTTTACGTGCTAATGCATTTTATGCTCGGTTTTCTGGGGGATACGACTGGGCGAAGGCTTCAAATAACAATATTGATATCACAACTGGATTGCGCGGGGATATAAATCTTGGAGTGAACGTTGGAGACAGCATCTCGGTATTTGGGATTGCGGGGGGCGGAATGTTGGACATTGAACGTCCTAAAATAAACGAAAACGATTTTTCTGGCAATGCCTGGCATTGGTTTCACGGCCTGGGATTGGAATATAATCTGAAAGATTTGCCATTTAGTATACGACTGACTTACATCACCGCTTCGGTTGACCTGTGGAATGATTTTTATATCGGCAATAAAAACACACCGATACGCAAACTGGGGCTATCGTTTCAGATGAACTGGTCTGCGGCAAAAAGACTTGCGCAATAAGGGGAATTATAATGAAAAAAACAATAGTATGTTTGTACGGCGCATTCAGCATAACCGCTGCCAATGCAACGGTGTATGATGGAACATATACAACAAACGTGACCGTAGCGCAGGATTCATTGGTTGAGAAAGATACTGTTTTTGATGGAGCAGAAATAAAGATTTCTCAAGATAAAGATTTGACGTTTTTTGATGGTGTGATTGTTAAAAATGGCAGTGGAGTAAGTCCTGTTTCTGACCTTTACGGCAAAAATGCATTTAACATGACAATAGCAGGTGACCATGTTCAATTTATCGGAAACAATCGGGTTATAACGGGCGGGCTAATTTCTGACAGCGCGTTTAGCCATGAATACGTTGGGAACATCAACATACTAATATCGGGCAACAACACTATCTTTGACGGGAATTATTCAAGTCACAATGGCATTGCAGATTATGGTCAAGGAGGCGCCATATACCTAGGCACGCCAATGGGGCCATATTATACCCACAATGCTATTTATAAACAAATTTTAACCATAAATGGGATTGGTACTATCTTTTCAAACAATTCGGCAAATACTGGCGGAGCCATTTACAACCATTTGGGCACCGTTATGATGAATACTGCAATCAAATTTTCAACAAATACAGCATCTTGGAATGGTGGCGCAGTTTATAACGCGCAAGGCCAGACATATGGTAATGCAGGAAAAATTATCATAGGGGACAAATCCATTTTTTCGAAAAATCGCGCTGATGGTAATGGGGGCGCAATTTATAATGCTGCACTTGTGTCCATTGGGGCCGGCACAACATTCTGCGACAATATGGCTGGTGTGAGCGGCGGTGCTATCTATAACAATGGAAAAAACGCCAGAATTGATATTGATACAGGCAGCACAGGCGTATATTTTGAAACCGTCAATGACAGTATTTACAACAATGGTGGAGTAATAAACTTTTGGGGTTCCGGAACGATTGCAGCAGGTTTAACATCACTAACCAGTGTTCGGGGCGATGGCAACCCGGTTATAAACCTGGGACGAACCAGCGCAGTATTTGACACGGTTAACCTACAAGACAATACCACCCTAAAAACTACCGTATGGCGCGACGGAGACAGCGTACGCGTTGGCAATCTGGCAGCGAATAAATTCAATATTCAAAACAATGATGAATTAACGCTAAAAATTACTGTTGATAATAGACAAGTATTGTCCATAAACGGCGCAGAATTAGCCGTGCTTATTGACCGCACCGGCACGCAAGATGCGGGCTGGGATTTTTTCGGGAATCCAGATAAACACCCAAAATTTATATTGGAAAACAATCTGGTATACGACATTGAATTTGTGCGAGACGGCGTATATAAAATAACACCCAAGGCGTTTATGAATGTTGACCCCTCAGATGAAAGCGATGTGGTGTCAAATGCTGCTATGGCTTGGAATATGACTGGTTTTGCCGCCGACAGTGTGGCAGAAAGTATTGCCAACGAAATACACCGCTTGTCACAATTTGTGGACACACGTCATGAATATGAAAACGCACTTGCCTTGGTTGCGCCAGAGACCACCGGTGTCGCAGGAAACATTATAAACCGCACAACAAACACCAATATGCGTAGAATTAACCAGCGTCTAATATCATCCAAACCTGGTTTTTGGACAACTGGCGGATATTCCGTGCTAGCATATGGCGATTATTCGGGCAACACTATCGGTGCCACCATTGGACAAGATGTCTCTTTAAGCAATTCGCTTAAGCTGGGTATGGCATTCAGTTATGCAAACAGCCACATGGACAATAACGCCCGCAAATTTAACATTGATTCTCCTTTTGATATGTCGTTATATGCCCAATGGGAAATTCCGACCGAGCAATACGATATCTATGCCAATGTAATATTTGCTCACGGTGCGTATAATATAACCGAAAATAAAAAGCTATTAGGATATGGCATTGAATCCGAATTTGATGCAATGCAAACCAGCGCACAGGTAACGTTGGGCTTTACACATGGCTGGTGGGGACTTGATGCCGGGTTGCGACACAATAACCTGAATTTGGGCAGTTATACAGACAGCATTGGCCAACATGTTGCAGGCACGACGCTTAATGCGACCTATGCCATTACCGAGTTAAATGTTGGCGATACTATCAATCGCCTACAATGGGCCGCGCATATTGGCAGCGAATTCGTTATCGCAGGTGACGATACATATACCAATATAGTGACAGCTCCAAACAATCAGCGATATTATCATACAACAACGTGCCCCAACGACAACGCCATCACATTTGGAACAAATATGAACATTGCAATAACAACCGCTGCATCTGTTGGTTTGGCATATTATGGCATAATAACTAGTGGCTACTCCGAGCATATAGGGCAGTTACATTTTAACTGGACATTATAAAACAACCGAAGGACAATGACATGAAAACACAAGAGCGCACACAGGAAATACAAATTACCAAAATATTGGGACGCACCAATGGACTATTGACAATCATTGCTGTTTTATTGGGAATATTACTGTTACTCAGCATATTTATCTGGTTTACAATAGTTGGCGCAAACATTGGCCTAGATGTAATATACGACCGTCTTGGTCATATGCGTGTGTATTAAAATGTCTACCTAAGGGCATAGATGTTGCGATATTATAATTTAACAACTGGTTGTGCCATAGCATTAGAAAAGCAGGGGCCCGTATTTAAATTTTTTCAAAATGCTCAAATTATAGATTGAATATATCATGATACGTTTTCGTGTATTTAATATGCAAAACTTGAAATTTGCCGAAAGATAGTATAGAATATGGGCTGTGCGCCCTTAGCCCAGCTGGATAGAGCATCGGATTTCTAATCCGCAGGTCGCAGGTTCGAATCCTGCAGGGCGCGCCAAGATTAAAAGCGTAGTCACAGGATTTGCACGTTGCGGGGGACTTAGATTCGAACCTGCGACAGGGAGCGGTTCTGACAATGAGTAGGCAAGCCAAGCATTGTTTGCGCAGGCGAGCCGTCAGGAATGCCGCGCAGGTGTGTCAAACACCGAGCGACCCGAATGCATTGTTGTATTGCGCCAAAATGTAAATGCGCCGGCGTTGCGCAAATTTTTTTATAATGGGGACGAAAATGGCACAGCAAGACATTGTTGCTTTCTTGGAAAAAAATTACCCAAACGAAAAGATTAAATATTTGGGGCAAGGCAGTGATTCTGATGCATTTCGTGTTGGTACGCGCGTATTTCGTTTTACCAGTAAAAATATTTCTATCTATGCCAAGGATGCAGATATCTGCCACTTTGTTCAACCGTACGTTGATGTTCAAGTGCCTGATATTCAAATTGTTCATCGCGATGGATTTCAATATGCCGTGCATGAAATGCTGATGGGTGAACGTTGGTCGTGGCACAAGTTTCAATTTTCGCCCGTGCGCCAGCGCAACCTGGCGCGGTCGGCGGCGCAATTTTTGGCACAGTTGCATTCGATTGATACGGATGCGTTGGTGCGTGCCGTGCCCGCGGTGCGTGATGGCGTGCCATACATTGATTTTGATTTGGTTGTGCCATATTTGAAACCTTTTATGACCGCGCGCCAGTTGCGTCGTTTTCGTGAAATGTACAATCGTGTTGTAAATGCGCCGATTGATAAATCTGATATGGTGTTGGTTCACATGGGATTAAAGGGTGCAAATTCCGTTGTGTATCCTGATGGTCGGTTAAAGGGTGTGTTTGATTTCTGTAATTGTGGCATATATGAACGCGGACGCGATTTGGTTCTGTTTTCGTTGTCGCGCAATGGGCGGCTGTATCGCGAATTTTTGCGCGAGTATCAACGGCAGACGGGCGTGCGCGTGTCGCGCAAGCATGTTCGCGAATTGGCGTTGGTGGAATTTCTGTGGGCCAAGCGTTGGTATGTTGGCGATGTGTTCAGTCCAATCGGTGCGAACGTCGTGGCGCGCAATGTTGGATTGGTGTTGATGCATTTCTATCATTTGCCAGAAATTATGAAACCGTTGGTGCGTGTGTTTATGAAAGTGCATGCGCGTATGATGCGGAAATAGAATTTGTTCCTGTGGCGGTCGACGTGGTGTGCGCGTATAATGTGCGTGTACAGAGTTCAAAGGAGAGCCCACATGCGACGCGTTTTTCAATTTATCTTTGCAATGATTGTTTCTTTTATCCCAGGGGCGATTGGCAGTATGTATTCGCCGAATGGTGCGTCTGACGCGTGGTATAATATGCTGAACAAGTCCATTGTGACGCCCGACGGTTGGGTGTTTGCATTGGCGTGGGCGATTTTATATGCACTGCTTGGGATTGCATTATTCTTGGTCATACGAAATGAAAAAACACGTTTGTCCAAGGGGCGTGCGTATCTGTTATTCTTGGCCCAGATGGTGTTGAATGCGTTGTGGTCATACGTGTTCTTTGGCGCGCACATGATTGGTTGGGCGTTGGTTGTGCTGATTGCGCTGATATTCGTGGCAACCCTGATGATGCGTGCGTTCCGTCCGTTTTCCAAGTGGGCATCGTATCTGGTTTGGCCGTATATTATTTGGATGATTTTTGCGGCGTACCTGAATATCGCATTCATATGGTTGAATTGATAAAGAAAAAATCCCACGCAATGTGGGATTTTTATATCTTTAATATCTTGAATTTTGGATCGCCGACGTTCAGGTATTTTAATCCCAATTCTTCGACATAATCAGAACTGTAATGTTGCAGTAAATCGATATGTCGGTTCAGGGTGTTTAATTTTTCCTGTTCCGCCATCAGTTGTGTTTCCTCTGTATTCAGACGCCATATGTTCACAATGAATTTCTGGACATTGACCGTGCCCCAGAATATGCGCACAAACATAAACAGCGCAAACGCCAACATCAGAATGCCAACCTTGCCCCGCCAACCGGCCGTCCATGCGCGCCCGATGAATCCAAAGAAATTTTTGATTTTTTCCCTCATAGATGGCATTATATCATAAATGTTTAGTGATAATCAAATTTTTGCTGCACCGTTGGCGGGAATTACTGATCGGCCGTTTCGGCGGGTCTTGCGTGCGTTTGCACCAAATGCGCCGTTGGTGACGGAAATGATTTCGTGCCATTCGTTGGTTGCGGCACATAAAAATTGCCCACGTAATTTCGACAGATATGACGACGAAGGGCCGGTCGGTGCACAGATTTTTGGTGCGAATGTCGCGTTGATGGCGGACGCGGCGCGAATCTTGCAAGATGCGGGGGCGCAGTGGATTGATATCAATATGGGGTGTCCCGTGCCAAAGGTTGCAACGCGCGCGGGGGCGGGCGCGTTCCTGATGCGTGATCATGCGTTGGCGGGGCGGATTATGTCGGCGGTGGTGCGTGCGGTGGAAATTCCCGTGTCTGTGAAAACTCGCTTGGGCTGGGACGACCAGAATCGTGATTGGGCGGATTTGGTGCGGATTGCGGCGGACAGTGGTGTGAAATTTGCAACGTTACACGGACGCACGCGTGCCCAGTTATATGTCGGGCCGGCGGTGCACCCAGATGTGTCAGATGCCCCGATTCCAATTATTGCAAATGGCGATATTGCAACCGCGCAGGACGCCGCAGATATGGAAAAACTGGGCTATGCCGGTGTGATGGTTGGGCGTGCAATGTTGGGGCGGCCATGGGTTCTGGGGCAAATTGCGGGGCGTGAATGCGCGCCGGAAAATGTTGGTGATGTGGTGTTACGCCACCTGCAATATGCGATTGAATATTATGGGCCGTCGGTTGCCGTGCCGATGTTTCGCAAGCATGCGGCGTGGTATTCTGCGGGGCGGCCAAATTCGTCTGAATTTCGCATTCGTGTGAACCAGATAACGGATGCCGATGTGTTGCGTGATACCATTCGCGAATTTTGGGGTTGCGTTGCCGAAATATAGGTTTATGATAGGGTGTAACAAGGGAAAAGACAGAAATGACAGACATGAATGAAAATAATACAGATGTTCAGGTTGAATTGACGGTTGGCGAAATGCTGCGCAATGCGCGTACAACCGGTCGTCGCAAACGTGAAATTCCGACTATTTCCAAACAGTTGTGCATTCGCGAAGAATTTTTGCAGGCATTGGAAGATGGCAATTACAGCGTGATTCCGGAACCTGTTTATATTTTGGGTTTTGCGCGTAATTATGCAATGGAATTGGGATTGAATCCGGATGAAATCGTGAACAAGTTAAAGCACGAAATGGGTCTGTCGAACGAATGCCAGATTCATTCTGAGAAAGAAGATAAAAATGACGCGGCTGCGGCGGCGTGCGAATCAAATGCGCATCATAATGCGGGGGCATCAGTGCGTGAAGTGTTTGCGGCGGCGTGGTCATATGTTCGTACGCACTGGAAATGGTTCGCGGCGGGCGTCGCTACGTTGATTTTGCTGATTGTGTTGGTGGTTGTTTTGGCGTCGGGTGCAGCGGACGAAGACGCGCCGGCGGACACATCTGTGGTGGACAATCCGGTTGTCGCGGTCAGCACAGAACCCGCATACAATGTTGCGGTACGCGAACGCTTTGGCACAGATAACCGCGCCAAGGCCAATGTTATTTTGCAGGCGAATCGCGATGCCAATGAAACCGGCGCATGGGTAGAGGTCAAAGATGCCCGTGGCCGCACAGAACTGAGCCGTGTTTTGTTGCCTGGGGACGTGTATTATGTGCCTGCGGGTGGCAAATACACCGCTACATTCGGTAATGCCGGCGGGATTGACGTTTGGGTAAATGGCAAGTTAGCCCCAAAGGTCGGTGCAAATCACGCCCGTAAAAGTGGAATTGTTCTGAGCCCTGAAAAATTGATGGCGACAGCAGAATAAAACCAAGTTCAAGAACAAATTCAGGGGCGAAAGAAATTTCGCCCTTTGTATTGAAAAACGCGATATTTTTTCTATATTTAACATCATGAGTGGAATAATTAAAATTCGCGGTGCACGCGAAAATAATCTTAAAAATGTCAATCTGGATCTGCCAAAAAATAAATTGGTGGTCTTTACTGGCGTGTCGGGATCCGGCAAATCGTCGCTGGCGTTTAATACCATTTATGCCGAGGGGCAGCGTCGTTATGTTGAATCATTGTCGTCGTATGCACGTCAATTCTTGGACATGCAGAAAAAGCCCGATGTTGATTTGATAGAGGGGTTAGCACCCGCGATTTCCATCGAACAAAAAACAACATCTAAAAATCCACGTTCGACCGTTGGTACGGTGACGGAAATTTATGATTACCTGCGTTTGTTGTGGGCGCGTGTGGGTGTGCCGCATTCGCCGGTGACGGGATTGCCGATTAAATCCCAGACGATTGCCGAAATGGTCGACTGGACGATGAAAATTCCCGCCGGCACGAGAATTTATATCATGGCCCCGTTGGTACGTGCGCGCAAGGGTGAATACAAGAAAGAAATCGCGTTCTTGATAAAGCAAGGTTACCAGCGCGCGATTGTTGATGGTGAATTGTATGACTTGTCATCTGTGCCGGCGTTGGACAAGAATAAAAAGCACGATATATTTGTGATTGTTGACCGCTTGGCAATGCCGGCGGCGGATGCCGACAGCGGTGACGTGGACGAATTTCGCAGTCGTATGTACGCGTCGTTCGAAGGGGCGTTGCGCCTTGTCCCTGGGTCGGTATTGGTGCGTCGTTTGGACACAAACGAAGATACGCTGTATTCCCAGAATTATGCATGTCCGGTCAGTGGTTTTACCGTGCCGAAAATTGAACCACGTTTGTTTTCTTTTAATGCGCCATTGGGGGCGTGTCCGTCCTGTGATGGTTTGGGTGTACAGTTGAATATGTCGCCCGATTTGGTGATTCCAGACCCGTCTAAATCAATTCTGGACGGTGCAATCGCGCCGTGGTCGCGTGGTGGTATGCTCAGTCAATTTGACCATTTGTTGGATGCGCTGCATAAAAAGTACAAGATTCCATTGTCAAAGCCGTGGCATACATTGACCGCGGAACAAAAGAACCTGATTCTGTACGGCAGTGGTGATGAACCGATTAAAATCAACTGGAACGGTTTTGTTTATGAAAAGCCGTACGAGGGTGTAATTCCAAATATTGAACGTCGTTGGCGCGAATCGGAATCAGAGGCAATGAAGGCCGAATTGGCCAAATATCAGTCGGAAAAACCGTGTCCGATGTGTCATGGTAAACGTCTGAATATTCAGGCGTTGTGTGTCAAAATCAATGGATTTGACATTATGGATGCATGCGATTTGGCGGTTGATGATTCACTGCGCTGGTTCACGGATTTGCCAAATCATTTGACCCAAAAAGAAAATGATATTGCGCGCGTTATCTTGCGCGAAATCACGTCACGTTTGCAATTCTTGCAGAATGTGGGGTTGGGGTATCTGACGTTGTCGCGTATGGCGGGAACATTGTCTGGGGGCGAGGCGCAGCGTATTCGTTTGGCGTCCCAGATTGGCAGTGGACTGTCCGGTGTGTTGTATGTTTTGGACGAACCGTCAATCGGCCTGCACCAGAGTGATAATGACAAACTGTTGGAAACGTTAAAGATGCTGCGTGACAAAGACAACACGGTGATTGTTGTTGAACACGACGAAGATGCAATGCGCGCGGCGGATTATTTGGTTGATATTGGTCGTGGGGCGGGTGTAAATGGTGGTAATGTTGTCGCCGCCGGTACGCCAGCACAGGTGATGAAATGCAAAGATTCACTGACGGCGCAATATCTGACCGGCAAACGCAAAATTGACGTGCCGAAAAAGCGTCGCAGTGGCAATGGCAAATCAATCACCATTGTTGGGGCGCGTGAAAACAATCTGAAAAATATTGATGTGGAATTTCCGCTGGGTAAATTTATTGCGCTGACCGGTGTGTCTGGGTCTGGCAAATCCACATTGTTGTTGGACACGCTGTATCCGGCATTGATGCGCGCACTGTATAATTCCAAGATTGAAATGGGTGCGCACGATATCATTCGCGGTATGGAAAATGTGGACAAGGTTGTTGACATTGACCAGTCGCCCATCGGGCGCAGTCCGCGCAGTAATCCTGCGACATACACCGGTGTGTTTTCTAATATTCGTGATTTCTTTGCCGGCTTGCCCGAGGCCAAGGCCCGCGGCTACACATCTGGTCGCTTTTCGTTTAATGTCAAGGGCGGTCGATGCGAGGCGTGTCAGGGTGATGGCCAGATAAAGATTGAAATGAATTTCTTGGCCGATGTGTATGTTGAATGCGATAAATGTCACGGTGCGCGTTATAACGAAGAAACGTTGGCGGTTAAATACAAGGGCAAATCCATCGCAGATGTGTTGGATATGACGGTGGACGAGGCGTATCATTTGTTCATCAATGTGCCCCAGATTTCGCGCAAATTGGAATTACTGAAACGCGTTGGGTTGGACTATATCAAATTGGGCCAGAGTTCTTTGGATTTGTCAGGGGGCGAGGCCCAGCGTATCAAATTGTCCAAGGAATTGGCGGCGCGCAGCACGGGCCAGACGATTTACATATTGGATGAACCAACAACGGGATTGCATTTCGAAGATATCAAGATGTTGCTGTCTGTGTTGCACGAACTGGTTGACCAAGGGAATACAGTTATCGTTATTGAACACAACTTGGACGTGATTAAAACCGCGGATTGGGTGATTGATTTGGGCCCGACCGGTGGTGCGGGTGGTGGTCGCGTAATTGCCACAGGTACGCCAGAGCAGGTCGCCGCAGTGCCCGAATCGCTGACGGGAAAATATTTGCAACGGTATCTGGACAAATCGCATACGGTAAAATAAAATACTAAAACTTATCAAAGGAGTGAATATATGTTTGGGTTCGGTAAAAAAAAGAAGATTGAAGAAACAACTGCAACACCAGAAAGCGTTGTGGCAACCGAAAAAGAATTAAAGCAGATGGAAGAAAAAATCCCATCTGGTATGAAAGAAACCGCCCAGCGTATGATGTCAGGTCAATTTGACATGAACGACATGTTGGCTCAGTTAAAGCAGATTAAAAAGATGAGCAATTTTAGCGGTCTGCTGAAAATGGTGCCGGGGATGTCGGGTGCTGTCAATGCAATGAAAGAGAAGATAAAGGACGGCAGTGTTGATGCCCAGATTAAAATCTTGGAGGCAATGACACCCGCCGAACGTGCAGAACCGGACAAGGTTTTTGCCAATGCCAAGGCGCGCATTGCTGAAACCGCGGGTTGCACGGTGCGTGATGTTGAACACATCATCAAACAATATACAAAAATGCGCCAGCAGATGGCTTTGGTACAGCGGATGGGGGGAATGGAAGCCATCATGGAAAAAATGAAAAAACAAGGAAATTAAAAAATGAAAATAAATTGGAAGAAAATTTTTAACTGGGACATTCAAAGTGTCTCGCATATGGATTGTCACATCGAACCAATGTGGTGCGACAAGAATGGCGTGCGCCATGGGGGCTCGATTCGTTCGTTGTCGTTCTGTGTGAACTATGTTTATCATGGCCAGCGCAAGTTTGTGTTCAGTGGTGATGATGAACGCCTGTACACAACATATGGCAATCCAGTGTTGGCGGCAAATGCGATTCAGAAAACGTACATTGATGCAATGATGCGTCAGCGTGCACGCAAAGCGGCAAAAGCCCACTAAGTAACAATATGAAAATACTGAACAAGAAAATTGCTGCACATAAATCATCGGTCGCATGGCTGCAACGTCAGGCGGCTGACCCTTATGTGGCGCGCGCACATCGTGATGGGTATCGCGCACGTGCGGCGTACAAACTGATTGAAATGGACGAACGGTTTCATTTCTTGAAAAACGGTCAGGTTGTCGTCGATTTGGGTGCGGCCCCAGGGTCATGGTCACAATATGTGATGCGTACGTACCCACGGTCGCGCGTGTTTGCAATGGACTTGTTGGAAATTACGCCCATAAATGGTGTGGAATTTTATCAGGGCGACTTTACAACGGATGCTGCGCTGGAATGGTTGGTTCAGAAATTAAATCTGCCGACGGATGCGGCGCAAAATGGCACGGTGGACGTGGTTTTGTCTGATATGGCACCGAATACGGTTGGGCATAAAAAGACCGATCATCTGCGTCAAATGGTGCTGTTGGAATATGCGTTTGATTTTGCTCAGCGCGCGTTAAAGCGCGGTGGCGTGTTTGTTGCTAAATCGTTCACGGGTGGTACAACAGGCGAACTGATTAAACAAATAAAGTCAAAGTTTGATACGGTGCATCATATAAAACCGCCTGCATCGCGCAAGGACAGCGTTGAAATGTTTATTGTTGCCATTGGTTATCATGGTTAAAAAACGCCCGCATTGGGCGTTTTGTGTGTGTTTTATCATTTTAATTTTTCGGCGGCGGTGCGTGCCAATTCATCACAACGTTCGTTCATTTCATTGCCATTGTGACCACGTACCCAATGCCAATGAATTTTTATTGCATCCGACAATTCGTCCAACTGCATCCATAAATCTTGATTTTTGACAGGTTTCTTGTCCGCAGTATGCCAATTATTTTTCTTCCAATTTTTCATCCATGATTGCATGCCGTTTTTGACATATTGGCTGTCGGTGTGTAATTCAATTTCACTGTGTCGACGTGCCGCTGTCAGGGCACGAATTACCGCCGTCAATTCCATACGATTGTTGGTTGTGTCGCGTTCGCCACCACTGCGTTCAGCGGTATTTTTTCCGTCTGTTGCCACAAATGCCCATCCGCCTGGGCCAGGATTCCCAAGGCAACTGCCGTCTGTCCATATTTTTAACATTTTATTCAACCTTGTTTTGTGATATAATAACATAAAATGAAATTCGATGCCAAACAATTAGCAGAAATGTCCAAAAGTGTCCGCGCATTTGCGTTGGACATGGTGCGTCGCGCGCGGTCTGGTCACTTGGGAATCGTGCTGGACGCCGCCGACATTATCACGATAATTTATGCAAATTTCTTGCGCCGCGGTCAGGACAGATTCGTCTTGTCGGCGGGACATGGCAGTGCGTTGTTATACGCCACTTTGAAATTGGCGGGCTATGATATTGGTGAATTGGAATCTTTTCGTACGATTGGTGGTTTGCCGGGGCATCCCGAATACGGTATTGATGGCGTGATGGCAACAACCGGCCCATTGGGTCAGGGTGTTGGTAACGCGGTCGGTATGGCGTTGGCGGCCAAAATTCAAAAGAAAGACGAAATGGTTTATTGCCTGTGTGGCGATGGCGATTTATCCGAAGGCGTTGCGTCCGAGTCAATCGCGTTTGCAGGACGGTATAAATTAAATAATTTGGTTCTGCTGTGGGACGATAATAATATCACCATTGATGGTGCGGCGTTGACTGACGTTGATGTGCCTGCGCGTATGCGCGCGGCGGGGTGGCGCGTGATATCGGTGCGTGGCGATGATTTTGGCGCGCTGGACAGGGCATTGCGCGCGGCGGCGACGTCTGATGCACCGACATTTGTTCGTTGTCGTACGGTGATTGGGCGCGGTTCGTCATTGGCAGGTCAGCCGGCGGCGCACGGGTTTGCGTTGTCCGATTCGGAATTGTTAAAGTTGGTAGAGGGGTTCATTTCCCCCGCGGGCGAACGTCTGTGGCGTACGGTTGCCGAAAATGCCAATGCAAAGTATGTGTTGAACCAACCTGATGTCAGTGTGGCTGATATGCCGACGTTGGATTGTGATAAAGATATTTCGACGCGTGAACTGTCGGGAATTTATTTGCAATCAATGATTGCGGCGGGTGTGCGTTTGATTGGGGGCAGTGCGGATTTATCGCACAGTACCAATGCAAAGACATCTGCACATCACGATATTACGCCGGCGGATTTCAATGGCAACTTTATAAATTACGGTGTGCGTGAACATGCAATGGGTGCGATAATGAATGGACTGGCGGCGTCTGGATTGCGGCCGTATGGTTCGACGTTCTTGGTGTTCAGTGACTATTTGCGCCCCAGTATTCGCATTGCGGCGATGTCGGGATTACCGGTGATTTACGTGTTCACACACGACAGTGTGTGTGTTGGCCAAGATGGCCCAACGCATGAACCGATTGAACAGTTGCCGTCACTGCGTTTGATTCCGCATCTGAATGTATATCGTCCCTGCAATGGGGCAGAGGTTGCATATGCGTGGCGTATGGCGGTGTCTGATACGAATTGTCCGTCGTGCTTGATTTTGTCGCGTCAGAAAATAAAGCAGATTCCGACACCTGATAATGCCGATATTTCGCGTGGTGGGTATGTTATATATCCGGCGGCGACGCGGCGCGTGCGTGCAACGTTACTTGCCACCGGCAGCGAAGTGCCTCTGGCGGTGTCGGTTGCGCAAATGCTGGGGCCGGACGTTCAGGTGGCCAGTGTTCCGTGCGTCAGTGAATTTCGCGCCCAAGATGATAAATACAAACAAAAAATCCTGCGCGGTTACGTTGTCGCGATAGAGGCCGCGGCGTCCGCCCCGTGGTTTGAATTTGCAGATGCGGTTGTTGGAATTGACCGATTCGGTTTGTCTGGCGATGGTGCGGCGGTGTATCGCGCGATGGGATTTGACGTGGACGCGATTGCGCGTGATATTGCCGAAAAAATAAAATAATCCAAAAGAAATGTCAGAATATGAATTTATTTCATCGTGGGGTGAACATATTCCCGTTGTTATTGATACGCGGCGGGGCGTGCGTAATATAACGCTGCGCCCGAAAACGCGTCCCGTGCGCGAAATTCATATTACAAAGCCGTGGTCGGCAACCGCGGCGTCGGCATTGCGATTCTTGGATCAGAAACGAAAATGGGTCGAACGGATTTATGCTGCTGCGCCTGAAAAATCACATGTTCATGTGGGCGATACGATTGAATTTCTGGGGCGACGTGTAAAGTTGATGTATGATGCGTCGCGTCGCGCAAATCAATTTATTGTATGTGCGGATGGCGTCTGCACGCTGATTGTTGGTGGTGATGACGATATGTTTGAACGTCGCGTGCGTGATTTTATAAAGGGTGAATTTTTGTCCGCGGCACGCGCAATGATTAAAACCGCGCCACGTGAATTGTGGCCAACGCGTGTTGCTGTGCGTGATACGACCAGTCGTTGGGGCAGTTGTTCATCAACGGGCACGATTTCTTTTTCGTGGCGGTTGGCGTTCGCGCCAACGGACGTAATGCGTTATGTCGTTATGCACGAATTGGCGCATCGTGTGCATATGGATCATTCGCCGGCATTCTGGGCAACCGTTGCCCAGTTGTATGGCGATGGGGTGGGGTGCGCAAAGCGTTGGTTGGCAATCCATGGCGCGGAATTGCACGAATATTTCTGAGAAAAATGCTTGAAAATCCGCAAATTTCGGCTAGTATCAAGGTATGATTAAACGCGCAGTTATCTTTTTTGCATATCATCACGCCCCGTGGGGCGAATATTAGCGTTTTGCATTTTTTATGATATAATTGACATTGATATGTCACAGTTTTCCATACTAAAAAACACAGGAATAAAAAAAATGGAATTAAAACCAACAAAACCGTTGTCGGGTTTTATCGAATTGTTGCCGGCGCAACAGCGTTGCTTTGATGAATGTGCACGTCGCATGTTGGACGTATTGCGCGTGGCGGGATTTTCACAGTTGGACTTGCCGGCCATCGAACGGGCAGAGGTTCTGACCGATAAAGATAATTGGGACGAAATTGAAACACAGATGTTCTTGTTTCAAAAGGGCGATACAAAAATGGGCTTGCGCTATGACGGGACGGTCGGACTGTCGCGTTATGTTGCAGGGCACTTGAATGATTTGGTGTTCCCATTTCGTGCATCACAGTTTTCAAAACGCTATCGCGGGGAACGTGCGCAAAAGGGGCGTTATCGCGAATTTTACCAGATGGACATGGACATTATGGGTATCAATACGTTGTCCACAAATTATGATGCAGAAATTATTTCTGTTATCAGTCGCGCGTTGAAATCCGTGTCTGAATTTATCGGGCCGGCGCGCGTGCTGGTTGGGTCACGCCCATTCTGGGACGCAATGTTTTCTTACTTGGAATTGTCGGATGCCCAGAAAAAATCGGTATTCGTATTGATTGACAAGAAAGACGCAATGGGCGATGACGAATTTGCCGCCGGTTTGCGCGATGCATTGGCGGACGCACGCAAGGAAGACGAAATCAAATCCGTTTTTGCGCGCGGGTACACTGAATTTGCCGGTCGCACAGATGCATTGGATGCGGCGATTTCCGAACTGACCAATTTTGCGGCGACATTGCGCGATATGGGCGTTGATAACGCCGAAATTGATTTGTCGATTGCGCGCGGATTGGCGTACTATACCGGTTTGGTGTTTGAGTTCAAATTGATTGAACACCCAGAATTGGGTACGGCCGCGGGTGGTGGCCGCTATGCCGATTTGGCAGGCAAATTTTCCAAGACGAAAATCATTGGCGTTGGTGCGGCGATTGGATTCTCGCGCATATTTGTGGCGTTGCTGGAATCAGGGCAAATTGACCTGACGCGTTTTTCGTCGCCAATTCGTGCCGCAGTTTTGGTCATGGGTGCAAATAACGTTGCGTATGCGTCATCTGTATTGAACGCGTTGCGCGATAATGAAATTGCATCTGTGTCGTATTTAGACACGGACAAGAAGTTCAAAAATCAAATCGAATATGCCGATAAAATTCGTGCCGATTACAGCATAATTATTGGTGACAGCGAACGTGAATCAAACACGTTGGCGGTTAAAAATATGCAATCGGGCCAGCAGCAAACGTTGGATTTGTCGGGTGTAATTGAATTATTAAGATAATGGTATAACATTATGATAATAGAACAAAAATTAAAAGACATACAATCGCGCGCATCGGAAATAGAGGCGCAAATGAACTCTGGCAATGTGTCGGGCGATGAACTGACCAAGTTGTCCAAGGAATATTCGCGCATATCTGAAATATTGCCGTTGATAAACGAATATTTTCAGACGACCGCGGGTATTGCCGATGCAACCGAAATGCAGCACGATCCGGAATTGCGTTCTATTGCGGTTGAACAACTGGCAGAACTGAATCATGTGTTGCCTGAAATTGAAAAGAAATTGCAGATTGCGTTGTTGCCACGCGACGATGCCGACGACAACAGTGTGATTATGGAAATTCGTGCGGGCGTTGGCGGCGAAGAATCTGCGCTGTTTGCGGGCGATTTGTATAATCAGTATAAATCGTATGCCTTGCGTCACGGTTGGCAGGTAGAGGTTATCGAAGAAAACGCGACGTCCCTGCGCGGGTACAAGGAAATTGTATTCAAAATTGATGGCGTCGGCGCGTATGCGCGTATGAAATTTGAATCGGGTATTCACCGTGTACAACGCGTGCCTGAAACCGAGGCCGGCGGTCGTATTCACACCAGTGCGGCGTCTGTTGCCGTTATGCCAGAGGCCAAAGATATCGACGTTGTAATTGAAGACAAAGATATTCGAATCGATGTGTTCCGTGCGTCTGGGGCGGGTGGCCAGCACGTAAATAAAACCGACAGTGCGATACGTATTACGCACTTTCCAACGGGAATTGTTGTTACGTGCCAGAACGAGCGCAGTCAGTTCCAGAACAAGGCGTCGGCAATGGCGGTCTTGCGTTCGAAACTGTATGAGAAACAGCGCGCCGAACAGCAGGGGGCCAGTAATGCCGCACGTAAAACCATGGTGGGCAGTGGCGACCGCAGTGAAAAAATCAGAACGTATAATTTCCCAGAACAACGCGTGACCGATCATCGTATCAAATTGACGTTATATAAATTAGACGACATTTTGGCGGGCGGGGCGGCATTGGACGAAATGATAGATGCGCTGATTGCGGCGGATCAACTGGAACGTCTGGCAAATATGGAATAAAAAACGGGGCATCACCCCGTTTTTTATTAGAGAGCAAAGAGCATCCGTCTCCGCTGACGCTCCGTCGCGATAAAGAGAGCAGAGAGCAATGAAAGTGCGCCGAGTGGCGTGCACAAATATTTCCACTTGTTTTTATTTCATAAACATCATAAAATCAATTTGTCGTTGGGTGTTCCAACGATGGGGTGTGAGAACCCGTTCCAATGCGTCTGAGTGTTTATGTGGCGCGGTGTACGCGCTTTTTTAGTATTCGGACGAAAAATAAAAACTCCTGACATTTTGGTCAGGAGGGTTCGCGGAATATCAAATACGCGACACAATTCATTGGATTGTTCTCAACCTCCTGACCACCTGTGAAAAACTGGTGGTTTTGTTTTTGCAAACATGGGGAGAAAAAACGCATGAGAAAATTTTTCGCATTTATTGTGCTGACGCTGGTGATGTATGGTGCGCACGCAACGCCGGTTGCTGGGGTGCAGTACGCATCATCTGGTAATTGTTTGATATCATATGCAACGTCGGGGATTTTAAGCGGTGCGGTAAATTCTTCATCGCTGGACAGTACATCGTGTTCGCAATTTATTACGTATCAGGTAACAACGTCGTCGGGGTCTAAATTTTATCTGGCGGAATGCAATACGTGTAAAAGCGGGTATTACAAAAGTGGCTATGCGGGATCTGATACCGGCGGCAGTACGGGCGGTACAGCCATTGCGATTGGGGATTATTCGTCATACACGATATCAGAATGCGGAAATATCGCATACCTTGCAAAGTGTTCAAAACCAACAACGTGTACGTCGACAAAAGCAGATTTGAAAAAGACAAGTATTAGTAACTGTACGTCAGAGGGAATATCTGTATTCGGTTCGCAGGTTGTAAATTATTGCAAGACGTGCGCAACGGGGTATCAGTTGTCAGCAAAATCCGTTTCCCGTTCGTCCACGGCGTGCACAAATACCACAACGGAAAATTTAAGAACCGCGTGTACAGAACGTCCAAAATGTACGTATGATAGCTGTGAAAAATATACGACAGAGTGGAAATGCGGGGGCTGGAACGGGTCGGTCACAGATACTAATAACCCAAACGGTTGTTGGCGACGCAAATTCTCGTGCGCCAGCGATGGTTATACATGTGCTGATGGGTATGAAAATAAATGCAGAGATGGGTATTATTATGAAAAAGTAAATATAATGTTTGGTCGGTGTACAAAATGTCCAAATAATCCCGATGATGATGCCGAGGCGAATGCTGTATATAATGGTTTGTCGCTGGAAGGAATCGAAAGTTGCTTTGTCACCAAGGGCACGGATTACACCGGCACATATGAATTTGAAAATTCCAGTACAGATGACAAATGCTATTATTCTGAAAGTTAAAAAACACCGCCATTTGGCGGTGTTTCTTTTTATCAGAATAGATATTTCAAACTTGTTCCGAATGTCCAACCTGTGCGCCCACCGTCGCGGCGTCCGACATTGATGGACATATTGAAACGATCAACAGACGTTTCAATGCCCAGACCGTATTCTGAATAGTCGTCCATTTCCAATTCGTTCAGTTTTACGTTATTGACAACCGTGTCGCCGCCGTGCGCAAAATTAAACACGTATTTTGCGCCAATAAATCCAAACCAGCCACCGCTGATTTGCTTGATGGCGCGAACACCGGGGGCAACCTCAAACATATTAAAGTTCTGGTTCGCGATATGCGTGCCGTCGGTTGATGTATAGTTTGCGGACTTTATCCATGTGTAACCGGCATATACGTTTGGTTGCAGTGTGAAAGTCGCGTCCAATGCGATATTATATGCCGCGTTTATTGCACCGCCCGCCCACATATTGGCGTATTCGTCAGTGTCTGTGTCAAATTCCACACTGTTGTACAATGCGCCAGCATTGGCAATCAGCGAAACATTTAATCCGCCCCATGCATAGCCGTTATAAAAACCGACATAGCCACCATTTTCGGTGATGTCCAGTGCATCGTTCGATTGTGTACCGCCGACATAACCGCCAAACATACCCCAATCGGTAATGCCATTGCCAAACTGGGCGTCGTCACCGGACAGACCGAACATAATTATGTCGTAATCAGAATCCAATGTGTCCATATGGTCAAACTTTGCGTCGTCGCCGACGTGTTGCCAATTCAGCCACATACCGTTGATTGTTGGGCGCGTTCCCATGTCGCCACCACCACGACCAAACACAGAACCGTCGTCGCCATATTCGCCGTACAATGGCATTGTGCCGTATTCCGGCATACGGCCATATTCATCAATAGAATTTTTTTGTGGGGCGGGGGATTGCTTTGCGTTGGGCAATTCGCCACGTGACCCCAGTGCCGCCGCCATTGTCCCGCTGAAAGAACGTGTGGCGTTGTTCATAATTGTATGCTGCATTGCGGCAATGTTGTGTGCCGATATGCTGTTTGCATAGACGGCTGTGGCCGGCGCGGCGTGCGCGGATGCAACATATGCTGATGCAAAAATTGATAATGCAAACAAAGATATTGATTTCATATTCTCTCTCTTTTGTTTTATGCGTTTATTATATCATATTTTTGTGTGTTTTGAATTTTTTATTGTCGGGGGCGACCTTTTTTATTATGATTTTTTGCATGAATGAAAAAATAAAACTGAATTTAGACAGACCGATTGTAATGGTTGGTCTGATGGGGGCGGGAAAAACCAGTGTTGGACGCGCGCTGGCGCGAAAACTGGGGGTGCCGTTCGTTGATTCTGATAAAGAAATAGAAAATGCGGCCGGTTGCAGCGTGGTTGATATATTTTCCATGTATGGCGAGGCCGAATTTCGTCGTGTCGAACAGCGTGTGATTGCGCGCCTGATGGATACGCCGCCTGTGGCCAAGGTTATTTCCACCGGCGAGGGGGCATTTATCACCCCCGCGGTACGCGAAATGATGGCGGGCAGGGCGTTGACAATTTGGTTAAAGGCAGATTTGGAACTGCTTGTAAAAAGAACGAATTTTCGCGATACGCGGCCACAATTATTGCATGCCGACAGTCGTAAAATCTTGGCACAGTTGATTGACGAACGGTATTCGACGTACGCGTTGGCGGACATAACGGTTGAAACCCGTGACGAGAGTTTGCGCAAAACACTGGGCAAGGTGATTTGTGCAATAGAGAAGTATAACAACAAAACAAAAGGGCAAAAAAATGAAGGTGATAAAGAGTAGTTTCTTGAAAGATTTTCGCGCTTTTATCGAACGTGGCAGTGCGATTGACATGGCGGTCGGTATTATCGTCGGTGGTGTTATGGCCAGTGTGGTCAATTCGTTGGTCAAAGATATTATTATGCCCCCAATAGGGTTGCTGATTGGTGGGGTTGATTTCTCGCAATTATTTGTTGTTTTGGCCGGTGGCGCGGCGGGCGCGCATTACCCAACCGTTGCGGCGGCACAGGCGGCGGGCGCGACAACAATGAATATCGGGCTGTTCTTGAACTCCATCGTCAGTTTCTTGATTACAATGTTTGCAGTATTCTTGATTGTTCGTGCGGTGGGCAAGGTTCGTGATAAAAAGGCGTCGACAACACGCACGTGTCCATACTGTATGTCGACAATCAATATCGCGGCAACGAAATGTCCAAATTGCTGTTCTGCGGTAAAACCGATTGAGACCGCGCCAGATCAGGAAAGTGACCTGAAAAAAGGACTAAAAAACCTGACAAATATGGCGACAACGTCAGTTGCAAAAATTAAAAAGATTACAAAGCGTTAAAAATTATTTGTAACAAAATAATTGAATATAAAAGCAGGGTGCAAATCCTGCTTTTTGTTATGTGAAAATTTGAATAAATATGATGATATATGGCGCGCCAAGGCATGTGTTCAGAATGTGTAAAATCAGGTGCGGGGCCGGTGTGGTTTTGAGTGATGAATTTTGTTGATTTGCTTTATTAAAAATAATTTTTAACATTTTGTTTTCAGTTTTGATTGTTAGGTTAAAATTTATCATGATTTTTTCTCCTTTTATTTATAGAACTGTTGCGGTGCGAAAAATTTTCTGTTTTTTGTATTTTTTATTCGGGGTGTGTGCCGGCGGGGCGTACCCCTTTATTAGTATTATAAAAAGGCGCATAATGTATATTATGTATAGTTGTATGTTATGAAGTGGCGGGGTGAAACGAAAACGAATGGAAAAAGAATGAAAGGAAAATGAATGAGAGATTATGTAAGGAATACGAATGAGTGAATGGCGTGGTTTGTTTGTGGAATTGATTGTGTGACTGTGTGTTTTGTATGGATGGTTTCTGGTTGTGTGTATGTTCTGGTGAATTTTTATTTGTTATGTGGTGGAATTTGTAAAATGATTTGTGTTTGGAAATATTTTGAAATTGATTTTGTGTGGCGTGGTGTGTGTCTGTTGCGCATTTGCTGGACGCGTATTATGCAAATTGAAACGATTTATTATAATATTGCTGTATTTGTCTGTTATTGCGTTTATAAAATAATTTTGCTCTTTTGGATGGTGTGGTTATAAAATTGGTCGGATTTTGGGCAAAAATACGGCAAATACGCCCTATTTTGTGGTTGAAAATTCAAAAAATGGCGGATTTCTGCGGGTTTGCGGGTATTTTGTGTTATAAATCAACGATTTTTATGCCAAACAGGCGTATTGTGTTGTTGTGGATGCGTAAAAATGGAATGTTGGTACGTGTGGATTGCCGATTGTGACGGCGGTGTTTGTTCTCGTCAGCAATAAAATCATCTGGGTAAATGCCCAGTGCGGTGCAATGTTTATAAAATAACGTATATATGTCGTGCGGAATGTATTGGTAGTAATATGGTTTGATTGTATAAAAATGCAAAATCGTATAATTTTTGTCGGCGGTGCGGTCGCGGCCCGTGAAGTTTTTTGATATTTTTACCCCTGGTGCAAAGTTGTATTTTAATGCCAATGGCCGTATTTTGTCGCGCAGTGCGACGTTCAGAATGTCTTGATCTGGATATTTTAGTGGTGCTTTAACACTTAGTAATAATTTTTCGTTTTTAGCCATATTTTTTAAGTTTAGTAAAAGTACACCACTGTTAAAATACGGGCCGCCAGACAGGTGTGCGTCGGAAAAAACACGTACGTATTTGCCGTTTGGATTGTCGGCGTCTTCGGTCGGGGCCATGTCGCGAACCGCCCCCAGTGCATAATCCGATATGTTGGTATTAAATAATTCCGACAGGTCATCGCATACCAATGTATCGGAATCCAAATACAATATTTTATCAATGTGTGGAAAAATGCGTGCTGCAATCAGGCGATAGAATATGACGGGACTCCATCTGGAATAGTCGTATGATTGGAATGGGTTCTCTGATTTTTTGACTGTATGCCAGACCAGCCCTGCCCCAGAAAAATTTGAAATCATTTTTGATATCTGGCGTTTGCCGCGCGTGTGTGGTGCAACCATGCAGTAAATTGTATATTTTGTGTCTGGTTTCTTGTTTGTCAGCAGTGAATGCATCGACGTGGCCGCCAATTTCCAAAAGCGTGAATCAAAAGCATAAAGAATGTTTATTTCAGACATGTTAAAAACCAACATAAAAAACGTTGTTTGGGTGTCAGATAGCGACGTGGAATGTGTTTGCAGGACTCAATCAATGTGCGGCGTGCGGCGGATTGGAATGAATTAGTGTGTTTTGATTTGAATATGGTGTCCATCAGTAAATAATTAAATGCGCTGCGCAAAAATCCACACAGGAAATTTGTGTCGTATTTATCAAGTAAATTGTCGTGAATGTGCTTGAAGTAAGTTGGAAACCATTCGAAATTACATTCTGAAAATACATTGTTTGTTATTGTGCCTATGTGTGCACGGTGATATACGGCGACATTACCTGTTTCGATGATGGATTTTGCGCGCCAGCATATGTCTAACATAAATGTCAAATCGTCGCCGAATCCGGTAAATTCGGGCAAGAAACGTGTGTCGCCAATCAAACTGCGTTTGTATATTCGACGCCAAATCCAGCACCATTTGTGCGCTTGGGGCATCAGCAAGAATGCAACGGGATTTTGAAATCCCCCTGTCATATGTGCAGACCATGAAATATTCTTTGACGGGACAAAATGAAATTCATCAGACACAATGGTTGTCGCGCCACCAATCATGTCTGCGCCCGTTGTGCGTGCAATATGTACCAACATTTCCAGTGCGTAATCCGTGAAACAATCATCAGAGTCCAGAAATGCAATATAATCGCCGCGGGCGATGTCCAGACCGGCGTTTCGTGCCGCCGATACGCCACCGTGATTTTTTTGAATCAGGCGAAAGCGTGCGTCGCGACGGCAGAAACGTTTGATTATCTGTGCGCTGTCGTCGGTACTGCCGTCATCGATAACAATGCATTCCCAATCGCGAAATGATTGGGCGTGCACAGATTCTAATGCGTCGCCAATGTATTTGGCAAAATTATAATTCGCAATAATTATTGATACGGTTGGTGTACGGTTTTTCATTGTTCTGTGTAATAGCAACTGTTTGTAAATTCGTATAGGCCCGTGGGGTCATCTTTGTATGTGGTCGCTGGCAGGCGAAAACAGTCGGTTATATCAGAGTTTATGATTATCATTTGATTTGTATCCATGACCATAAACATTGTGTAACTTTTTGCATTATCGCTGTCCCAGTGACAGCAGAAACTGCCTAAGCTAGGAGCTGATGTGGTATAAACCGCGGCGGAACTTTGTGTGTAGCCACCATTTGGGCAATCGGCGCAAGTTATGTTGTCCATACTGCAGCAGGCAAGCGTTCCGTCGCTGCAACCACAGGTTACAACATATTGATTACGGCGGCATTTTTGATTAGGTAATATTTTTGCGGTTCTGATAGCGGACTGTATGGCGAGTGGTCGTTTCCCGTAAGGGGCGGCTCCGCAGCCATTCGCGCCGGTTGGGGTGCATCTGACATTGTCAGTGTCGACCGAGAATTTTACGTCGAGCCCATTGTAATTATATGTGGCTTTTACCCCATACGGGTATGCTTTTACATCCGTTCTGTACAGTATACAGATGACTGTGCTGATAAATCCCCACAAGATTTTATGTATGGTTTTCATTTTGTTTCCTCCCCTGCTTTCTGTGTCCAAATTAAACGATGGTCAGATTTGGACACTTAAACATATTGACTTTTGTGGGATTTTTTTGATAAAATCTGTCCAAATCTGACCATCGCTTGTTCTGGACACTTTTTGGTTGGACATATTGATTTTCTGGGATTTTTTATATACAATTTCGTGTATGAGATTAGATGTCGCACTGGTTTCACAGAATATTTACCCGACGCGCGCCCGCGCGGTGGCGGCAATTCGTGGTGGGCTGGTCATGGTAAATGGTGTGGTGGCGGCAAAGCCCAGTCAGGCCGTTTCTGATACGGATGTGTTGGTTGGGGGTGATTTGCCCTATTCCGTTGGTCGCGGCAGTTTGAAATTAGAACGCGCATTGGATGTGTTTGGTGTCAATCCCGTGGGGCGCACATGTTTGGACATTGGGGCCAGTACGGGCGGATTTACATCGGTGTTGTTGTCGCGCGGTGCGTCGCGCGTGATTGCGGTTGATGTGGGAACAGATCAGTTGGTTGCCGAATTAAAGAATGATGCGCGCGTATTATCACTGGAACAGACCGATATTCGCACGTTGCAACCAATTCAGCCCGTGGATTTGGTGGTGATTGACGTATCGTTTATATCGTTGGCAGACATTGCGCCAATCTTGCGCGCGTGGGGTGCGCGTGATGTTATCGCGCTGATAAAACCGCAATTCGAAGTGCCGCGTAACATCGCGGCGCGCAGTGCGGGCGTAATCAAATCGCACCAGTGGCACGAGTATGCGATAAATCGTGCGACGGACGCGTTTCGTGATGCGGGCTTTGTGCGCGCTGGACTGACGGAATCCCCAATTCATGGTGGCAGTGGTAATGTTGAGTTTTTGGCGCACTTTGTGGCGGCATAGCGCGATTTTTACTTGAATTTCTGCGCCCCAGAATATATCATTAAATCCGATTTTAACAAAGGTATATAATAATGGCAGACGATATCACAAAAGTACTGGAACGCGAGGCCAAATGGCAACGTCGCTGGCGCGAAGCGAACGCATTTGTGCCAAAAAATGATGGTTCAAAACCACGCTTTTATAATTTGGTGGAATTTCCGTTCTTGTCGGGTGCGGGTATGCACGCGGGTCATATGATGAACTATACCGGTATGGACGTGATGGCGCGTTTTCGTCGTGCACGTGGTTATGATGTTTTATTCCCGATGGGATTTGATGCGATGGGGATTGCGGGTGAACACTATGCAACAAAAATTGGTCGTCATCCCGCGGATGTGGCGCGCGATTTGATAAAGTCATATTCTGAAATGATTGACAAGGTTGGTTGGTCGGTCAGTCCGGAAACACGCGTTGCAACGTCTGATCCAGAATATATTAAATGGACACAGTGGATGTTTATTCAGTTCTGGCGTGCGGGGTTGGCGTACAAGTCCGCGTTGCCTATGAATTGGTGTCCGGAATGCAAGACCACATATACCAACGAAGAATTGGAAGATAACAAGTGTCCACGTTGCCACGGCATTATTGAAAAGAAAGAAAAAATGCAGTGGAATTTGGCATTGTCAAAGTATGCCCAGAAATTGCTGGATGGGCTGTGCGCTGTGAATTTTGATGAACGCATCAAGAAAGATGAAATAAACCTGATTGGGCGTTCGACGGGTGCTGATATTGATTTTCGCGTGGGCGATGATGTTATGACCGTGTACACCACACGTCCGGACACTATATTTGGTGTGACGTTCTGCGTAATTGCGCCGGAACACAAACTGTTGCGCAAATGGTTGGATGATGGTCGCATTGAAAATGCCGATGCTGTGCGCGCGTATATCAAGGCCGCGGCCGCCAAGACGGAAATCGAACGTACGGACGCCACACGTGAAAAGACGGGTGTGCAATTACAGGGTGTTACCGCGATAAACCCATTTACAGGACGCGAAATACCGGTGTTTACATCGGACTATGTGTTGGCTGACTATGCGTATGGCACGATTATGGCTGTGCCGGCGCACGATTCGCGCGACTGGGACTTTGCCAAGAAATTTGGTTTGGAGATAATTCCTGTGTTGGCGGGGGGCGAGCCCGACAAAGTATGGGAAGGCGATGGCCCGCACATCAATTCGTCATTCTTGGACGGCATGAACAAAGAAGACGCGATTGCGTCGGCAATTAAATACGGCACGGAACATGGCGTCGCGCGTGGCACGGTAAAGTATAAATTAAAAGATTGGGGTTTTTCGCGCCAAATGTACTGGGGTGAACCAATTCCAATGATTCATTGCGATAAATGTGGATGGGTTGCTGTGCCTGATGAACAGTTGCCGGTTATGCAGCCACATATGATGGATTATCGTCCGACGGACAGTGGCGAATCGCCATTGGCGCGTGCGACGGATTGGGTGAATGTGCCCTGCCCGTGCTGTGGTGCGCCGGCGCGTCGTGAAACGGATACTATGCCAGGTTGGGCGGGATCGTCGTGGTATTTCCTGCGCTATCTTGATCCCAAAAATGACAAAGAATTTTGTTCGCGCCAGCAGATGGAACGTTGGATGCCGGTTGCGCACTATAATGGCGGGCACGAACATAACACGCGTCATTTGATTTATTCGCGTTTCTGGCATCATGCGCTGTATGATTTGGGGCTGGTGAATACAGCCGAACCATATGCGCGTCGTACCGCCCAAGGGTTGTTGATGGGTAACGACGGGTACAAGATGTCAAAATCGCGTGGCAACGGGTTTATGGTTGCGGATTTGGTCGCGTCGGTTGGCGCGGACGCGGGACGCGTTGCGGTTCTGTCGCTGGGGCCATGGGAAAACAATGTTGTTTGGACAGATGGCGCAATGGCGGGTGTTCAGCGTTTCTTGAAACGTGTGGAAAACCTGTCTGATAATTTGACAGATGCGCCGATGACGGCGGAACAAGAACGCCTGATGAACCAGTTGATCGCGGACGTAACCGAACGTATTGATGGTATGCGTTTCAATACCGCGATTTCCGCGATGATGGAATACCTGAATGCGTTTTCAGGCGGCACAATGCCACGTGCGGCGTACATTGCGCTGGTGCGCGTGCTGAATCCATTTGCACCACATTTGACCGAAGAAATGTGGGAAAAATTGGGCAATGACACAATGTTGGCGTTGTCTGATTGGCCAACATACGATGCGTCAAAATTGGCCAAGACCGAAATGACAATCGTTGCATCGGTAAATGGAAAACGTGCCGCGGAATTTACAATCGCGGTCGGTGCGTCTGAATCCGAAATCGTGGATGCGGCGCGCACGGCGGCGGGCGCAAAGTTGTCTGGTTGTGAAATAATCAAGACAATCGTTGTTCCGAACAAATTAGTGAACTTTGTGGTAAAAAAATAAAAAACGCGCCATTGGCGCGTTTTTTTATGCCAAGAAAATAATCTCTTGTTTTAATCAGGTATATTCCGTATAATGTTCTTGTCGCTGGGTGTTCCAGTGATGAGGTGTAACGACCTCTGCCTTAGCGTCGGAATGGTACAGGGGCGCATTTGTGCGCCGTTTTTATTATTCAGACGAAAAACAAACTCCTGATTTATTGGTTCAGGAGGGTTGCTGAATATCAAATAAGCAACACAATTCTAAGGATTGTCGTTAACCTCCTGACCACCTGTGAAAGCCGGTGGTTTTTGTTTTTACAAATACAGGAGAAATGACACATGAAAATAAAATTTTCTATCATGGGTGTTTTTATGATGCTGCTTTTTATGCCGCCAAATAATGCTATTGCTATTGATGAATGCAACACAGCCAAGGCGTGTAGTTTGCTGGCGCAGACAGAGTGTCTAGAATGATGTTGTCCAAATGGCGACAAAGGATATGACTGCCCATCTGGTTGGGTCTATGATGAGATACTTGATGGGTGCAGGCATCTCATCGATACGGGGGCTGACAGTACGGGGTATTATACACAAAACTACGGAACATGTGATGCCACCACATTTGATTGTTTTGAACCTGCCCGTCTGGCGACAAGTACTATCACATGCGAACGGGTGAAATTGCTGCCGGCATTGTGTCCTGAACTGTAGGGGTGGTGATATGAAACGTAAATTTATTTTTATAATTGGTATGATGCTGTTGGCATCGTCCCAGAATGCCGATGCGGCATGCGTGGCCACGGACAAATCATACACGGCATGCAAACCTGGGTATTACCTGAATAATGGTGTTTGTTCTGCGTGCCCTGAATCTGGTACCAGCGCAGATAGAAACAAAACCGGCATCACAGAATGTTACCTGCCATCGGGCACAACCGGCAACGACGCCACCGGTTCATTCGAATATACCAACGATTGTCATTATAACAAATAAAAAACGCGCCAGTGGCGCGTTTTTTATTGTTGTTTTTATTATTATGACATCTTTTGAATACGGCGGACGCGACGTTCACAATCATCAAATGGGCTTTCCAGAAATGTTTGCGCAACAACAAATGCCATTTCGATATCAATATCATCCGCGGCCAATGCCAGTACGTTGATGTCGTCGTGAAAGCGGTCATCGCGCGCCTGTTCTGGACGCTCACAGCGTGATGCGCGAATGTGGCGATAGCGGTTCGCGGCAATCATAATGCCTGCGCCCGTGCCGCAAATCAGGATTCCGCGTGATTTTTTGTCATTTTCCATGGCGTTTGCAACATTTGCCGCAACGTCTGGAAAATCAACAGGCGTATTTGGGTCGTCTGTGCCCAGATTTACAACCTGATACCCGTCCGCCGCCAGCATTTCAATCAGGTACAATTTCAAACCGACCCCACGGTGGTCTGATGCGATATAGATTTTAGATACGTTTTTATTCATTTTTCCTTGTCCTTGCGTTTTGCCAATTTACATTCCAAACCCGTGTTGCCGGTGATGTTCAATGTGCGATATGACAGTACGCCCGTCATTTGTGCGGCACTGAACATATTTGCTGTGTCAACGGTTGCCGGCCCGTCCAATGTGCCATGCAAAAACAGTGTTTCGGCGACCACACGCCCAACCACGCGCCCGCCGCGCCCGATTACAACCGTGCCCGCGGTAACGTTGCCAACAACGTGCCCGTGAATCTGGACAACGTGATCGGTTTTAATGTCGCCGGTCAATTTGCACCCCGCCCCGATAATTGTTGGGGACTGTTTTTCTTTTGCGTTTGTAAAAGCCAGCATTTTATTTTTCCTTTACGAATGTTGTTGGGTTAAATGGCGCGCCCTTGTATCTGATTTCATAGTGCAGATGTGGGCCGGTACTGCGTCCCGATGACCCGCCAAGGCCAACGACCGTCCCAGGGCGAACCCAATCGCCACGTGATACCATAATTTGCGACAGATGGGCGTACAATGTTGTGAATCCCAGTCCATGATCAATTTCAACCGTTGTGCCGTAGCCCACGCGTTCACCCGCGGAAACCACGCGCCCTGGGGCAACTGCCATCAGCTCTGTGCCAATCTTGCCAGCAAAGTCAATGCCACGGTGACGTTTTGGTTTTCCGGTGAATGGGTCATTGCGTGTACCATAATTTGATGTAATGCGTACCTTTTTTACCGGCGCGCCCAGTGGCAATATTGTGTCCAGACGGGACAGACCGTGCCACAATTCCAAATCGTCGGCCAATTTTTGGTATTTTGGGTCAAGTTCTTGATCCAGTTCAATCGGACTGAATGCCGTGCCGACAAATGGGTTCGTGTATTTGTTCGCGCTGCGTACCAATGACGCCTGTGACAGGCCCAATGTTGCGATTGTACCGTTGATTTGTTTCAGGTTCTTGCGCAAATCGTCAATGTTATCAGAAGCCAGTTTGGACACCATGTCCACAATTTGAATGTCGGCGTCGGCGACCGCCTGCATGGATTCAACCATTTTTGCGGTGCGTTTCTTTAATTCTTCGTTTTCGGCACGGGTCAGTTCATATTCCGCCGACAATTCGGACAGTTTTGTGTATTCTGGCATGTATTCGTCGTTCGTGAACATTTCCGTCAGACGTGTGCGCAAGAAATCCAGTTCGCCCCACGTTTTCAGGCGGCTGTTCATCAAATCTTCTTTCTGTTTTTCGTCCAGTTTCTTGGAGTTCAAGATTTTGTCGTCAATGACGTTCAAACTGCGCGTCAAATCGTTGTATTTTTTCAGGTATGTCTGCAAATCAGACATCTGGCGCGCGTGGGTGGCGTGCGCCTCTTCCAGTTGTTGGGTGCGCTTTTGCAACAGTGGGCGGTGATACACGAATACGTATGTCGACCATGAGGCCCAGATAATCAATCCAACCTTGCCACAGAACTTGGTAAAACGCCAAAAACTGCTCTGCTTGAATGTGTACACGTTGCCACGCGGTGTGTCCATAACCGTAAATTCACGCGGTGGGAATATGCGCACAATCACGCGCCACAGCGCGCGAAACGGCGACGTAATCAACGCCCATAATGATGTAAAATGTCTGGCAATAAAACTTATCATTTCTGACCCAGTTTAGACAATGTATCCGCAATAGTCAAGCCATCGCGCAAAACGGCATCGTTGTTCATGGACAGCCCCATATGTAATGTAGCCCCGCCCCGCGTGCCCACGCGGCCCGATATCAGTACGCGTTCGGCGGTGTGCTTTGCCCCAAACAGCGGGAATATATTGATGTCGCCACATGTCGGTTTCATGGCGGCAATGATTGTGTCGATTGTGGTGGCGTCTGAAATCATGACCAAGTGTCCCCGTGGACGTACGCGGCGCAGGCACGCGCGTGTCCATGCGTGCAAGTCCGCATTGTGATGTGCATTGTGCGTGGCGGGTGTGCCGTGAAAGTATGGTGGATTGGATACGACCAAATCAAATGTGCGGTCTGTTTTCCAATTCAATATGTCGGCGTTTATAAATTCAATGTCACGGTGATTGAGTTCTGCGTTCGCCCGCGCCGCGTCCAGCATATCGACCGACGTGTCAATCGCGGTAATTTGGGTGTTGGGGTTGCGGGTAGCGTAACATAGTGCGACTGCGCCCGTTCCCGTGCCGACGTCCAGCATTGTTTTTGCGTCTGATGTGGCAAATGCCGCCAGCCATACCGCATCGGATGTTGGGTTATATATGCCACTGTGGCATTGTACGCGACCGCCCAGCAAACCAAAAATTCCTTGTTTTTTCGTCATGTGCATATAATAATTCAACAAAATCAAAAGGCAAGTTTATGTTTGATGATGCAATTATTGTGCAAAGTGCGGTCAGTGCGTTTAACAATGCGGCATTGTATGCGCCGGCGTTTTTGTGGTGGACTGTTTTAAGCGTGCCATTGTTTGCAATGGTGTATATGTACGGGACGGACTTCTTGGGGCGTTTGGGCTGGACGCGCCAGAATGCGGGTCTGCGCACGTGCGTGACGACGGTTGTTATGACGCTGTGTTGGATTGTACTGTTTGGGGGCAATTATGCGGTGTTGCGTGATAATGCAACCGTGTTGCCGTTTATGATTGCGGCGATTGTGTTTGTGGCGTCGATGTTTATTACGTCACATGTACGGGGGACGGATTGGGCGAAAGTCGCCCCATATTTACGTGGACGTCGCGCGTGGGCGATTGCCGTGCTGGTGATATTGGTGGTCGGGTTGTCTGATACGCATGCGTGGTGGGGCCCATTGTTACAGATTGGTGCGGTTGCACTGGGTGTATTGTTTGGTCGCAGTGCACGCGCAGAAATGCGTCCGATTGCGGGCACGCTGCTGGTTGTTGGGGCGACGACAACCGCAATATTGATGCAACCCGAATTTTTCCGATTTGGGCAACTGGGGGCATTGACGGCGTTTCATTTGCTGTTCTTGGTTTTGATTGCAGCAACGCTGGCGGCGGTCGTTGCATTACAGAACATCAATTCGCGTGGTGCGATTCACGCATCGGCATACATAAAGTTAAAATGGATGTTCCGTTTTGTCGCGGCGTTGTGTGTGGTGTTGTTCGTAATGACGGAATCCGTGCCGGTATTCTTGGGATTGATGGTGGTGTCGTTTATGTCGTCGGCATTGACCATTTGGCACAGGGACAGCGTGCATGCGGGATTGGCGGAATTTTTGTTTGCGACCGTACTGGTGCTGTTCGGTGTGATTACGGTTATGCCGGTTGTGACTGCGCTGGGGCTGGTTGCGATGCGGCGTGTGCCTGACCTGCGCGGGGCAATGCGTGCGGTGCGCGGTCTGTTATAATTTGTTATATTTATTTTATACCAATCAAAGTCATAATAATGTACTATTTCCCACGAAATAAACGAAAAAAGTGGGAAATTATTATGACTTCTTATATACATCCAACTGCGATTATTCATGATGGTGCTGTGCTGGGCGCGGACTGCAAAATCGGGCCGTATTGCATCGTCGGGCCAAATGTTGTTCTGGGCGAACGTGTGGAACTGATTTCCAATGTTGTGATTGATGGTAAAACGTCAATCGGCGATGATTCCATCGTGTACCCTTTTGCCGTGTTGGGTGTTATGAGTCAGGATTTGAAATGGCAGGACGAAGCTGCAATGACCGGCCTGCGCATCGGCAAACGTTGCAAGATTCGTGAATACGTGACAATTCATTCGGGCACGCCCGCATCCGACGGTACGGTTATTGGCGATGATTGCCAGATTATGGTGAATGCCCACGTTGGCCATGATTGCAAGATTGGCAACAGCGTTGTTATGTCGAACTTGGTTCAGGTTGCCGGTCACGTAGAGGTCGAAGATTTCGCAATCTTGTCCGGTGGCGTGATGGTCTTGCAATTTGCGCGTATTGGTCGTAATGCATTTATTGGTGGTATGTCTGGTGTTGGTAATGATGTTTTGCCATATGCGATTTATGATGGTAATCCACGCGCCGTGTATCGTACAATCAACCGCGTTGGATTGATGCGCCATGGTTTTACAAATGAAGATATGCATGCGATTCACAATGTGTATTCTGCGGTTTTTCGCGACAGCGAGGGAACGGTTGCCGATCGTTTGGCCCGTGTGCGCAAGGAAGTAAAGAATAACAAATACGCGATGGACGCGATTGACTTTATCGAAAATCGTTCAAAACGTGGAATTGGCACGGCTAAAAATGCAGAATAAAACAGATAAAAATTTGACAGTATTTATCATCGCCGGCGAAGTGTCCGGCGATGTTTTAGGTGCGCGCATTATGGCGGAAATGCCTGACGCAAAATTCGTTGGTATTGGTGGCGAAAATATGACAGCGGCTGGGTTGCAGTCCCTGTTCCCGATGGGCGATTTGGCGGTGATGGGCGTGTTTGAGGTTGCGGCCCACGCGCGCACATTATTGCATCGCATTCGCCAGACCGCCGATGCCATTATCGCGGCGCGTCCGGATGTTGTTTTGACGATTGATGCCCCAGGTTTTGCGCGCAGTGTTATTAAACAGTTGCGTAAATTGCCCGCGGGGCGCGCGCTGATTGCGGACGGATTAAAATTCCATCATGTGGTTGCGCCACAGGTTTGGGCATGGCGTCCGTCACGTGCGAAACAGTATGCTGAAATGTTCGACAAACTGTATGCGTTTTTTGATTTCGAAGTGCCGTATTTTACCAAATATGGTCTGGACACGGTTGCGGTTGGTCACCCTATTTCGGATGGTTTGATTGGTAAATATAAATCGGCGCATTATCACGATGGTGATGCGGACAAGATTATAACCCTTGTCCCCGGCAGTCGTATGTCAGAGGTTAAACGTTTGATGCCGATTTTCCGTCGTACGGCAGAAACGCTGATTGCGAACGGGTATGCGGGGTATAAATTTGTTATTCCAACGGTTGAAACCACGGCTGATTATGTGCGGGCACAGGTTGCGCGCTGGCGCGTGCCAACGACATTGCTCCCGTCGTCCCAGCGTTATTCGGCGTACGCCAAATCGTATATGGCGATTGCGGCCAGTGGCACGGTATCCGCAGAATTGGCGATGTTGCATATTCCTGCGATTATTATCTATAAGATGAATCCAATTACCGCGTGGTTGGTACGTCAGGTCATTCGTATTAAATGGGTGTCGTTGGTCAATATATTACTGAATCACGGCGTGTACCCAGAATATCTGGGCGGGGATGCCACGGCAGAAAATGTTTTGAATGCAGTGGGGCAATTATCAATTCCATCTGTGCGTAAAAAAATGATTGCAGATTTAACGCGTGCAGATAAATTGTGGCGTCGTGACGATGGCGCGCCCGCGGCATTGATTGCCGATGGTGTTCGTGCGGCCGCTGCCGCGCGTCGGAAATAAGTCATGTGAAAAAAAATACACCGCCAAATGGCGGTGTGTTTTTATTTGCAATAAACTGGTCTTAGTTTGTAATCCCCTCTGGCAAATTTTTCAGTGTATCTTTGCCCAGCCCCCCACAAGTGCCATCTTCGTTCAGTTTTTCACTCTCTAATGGGCATACCTGATTCTTGGTTGACATACCTGCGGATGTACCACTTTGCAGACACCATGTGGATTTCTTGGTTGCTGTGCCCAATTTTGCATTATCGGAAACGCTGGTGGCGTTGCACAAAACGTCATCCGGAACCAATTCTTGTTTGTCCTCTGGAACGTCCAGTGGCAATACGGGTGCGCATTTTGCACTGGTGCCGAATTTACTGCGGCGACCACCGTTTTCCCAGCATTGGCACGCGCCCCACGATTGAATGTCAACGGACAATCCGTAATCGCGTGGGCACATGTTTTCCGTGTCTGCGATGCCGTAACTTTGGCTCAGGTCTTTATATGCACTGTAATCCTTGAACGTTGCCAAACATACGTTTGTTTCATCGTATGCGCCGTCTTTGACGAATTGCAATTCAACAAAGCGTCCCTGCAGGTTGGTGCACTGTGTTGTCAAAATGTCGACAATCTGGTTGTACATTTCGGTTGCAACGCCCGTTACGCGTGGCTGGTGATCGTACAGTGGGTATTTGCCTGTCAATGATGTGCCCCCCATCGTGGTCAGTGCGTCTGTTGATGTCAATTCCAATGAACCGTACCGTCTGTATGTTTTTTCGGTGGTGGCTTCTTTGGCCTCTTTGTCGCTAATCAGATAGTATGTGACAACTTGTGCCTTGCCCTTCTTGGCCTTGATAACGTCAAATCCACCGAATGCCTTGGCCAGCATTTCTGGGGAACTGCAAGAATCGATTTCTTTCAACTGGCGCGCGCATTCAGATACCGGTTCTTCGGATCTGACGGGCTTTGCACCCGCGTCATCGCCCAGTGTGTATTCATACAGTGTGAACCAATCCAACGCCTTGCCAGCCGAAAACAGACCACTGTATGGGTAATAGAAATTCTCGTACCCTGTGCCGCCGAATTTATCAAAGCATTGTTGGGCCACCGCACGGCACGCGGTCAACGTATCGGTGTCTTGGCGATTTTCAATGTATTTGGCAATGATGTCACCATCAAACATGTAATTGCATGAATTGATGTAATCACTGCACATTGTTTTGGTCAGTGTAACCTTGTCTGGTTGCAAGACAATACTGTCGTCGCCCGCCAATTCTTTCATTGCCGCGGTCAGGCCCGCTTCGCCATTCATATAGCATGTGGACACAAAATCAAAACAGCCCTGCTTTATCTCGGCCACTTTGGATTTTTGGGCATAGTATATTGATAACAATGCCTTGTCCAAATATTCCGCCCAGACCGTGTCGGCTTGTTCAGTGCATTTGTCCAACGCCGGCTGTGCGAATTTCTTGGTACGCTTTTCGAAATTCTGGACGAATGTGCGGTTTGATTTAACCTTGGACAACTGTTGTTCTGATGCGCCCACCCCATCGGCAAATTTTAACAAGTTTTCCAATTCGTAAAACTTTTCCACACCCGCGATTGGCTTGCCAGTGGAAACGTCAATAAATTCACCGTTGTCCAGACATTTGTGATAGTTTGCACCGCAAACTTCTTCGCTTAAAATTGCGGATTCTACGTTGTTCACGCACGTTGTGATATCGTCAGAATTGTGATTGCGACGGTTTTCAACACGTGCCAAATCCAGCATCGCGCTGCTCTCGCGGACGGCGGATTTCATTTGCTTTTGCGTGGTTTCAATCGCGGTCTGGACGGTATTGCAATCCTGTTCAATCGCCATCAGGTAGGCGTTGATTGCGCGTTGCAGGGATGCGTCGTTGCAATCGGCACGCACTGCATTGCGACACTGGGGGTACACGGCTGTGTACAGATTCTTGCCATTATATGCCGCGATTGCCGCGCCGGCGTCCAGTGTGCCGAATGCGTTTGCCGTATCAAACGACAAATTGATGCTGTTCAAATCTGTGAATTTGCCACCAACGGTGGTGTCTTCGCCACGAATAGAGTTCATAATCGCCTGTAACAATGCCTTGGACGCGGATTTGTCCGATGTCAGCGCATTTTCCCCCTCTGACGCGGTCTTCATAGCGGTGGCCTGTGCCGCGGTCATACCGACGGTGTCCAGATTTTCGTTAAATACGGTCAGTTGGTCACCCGCGTCCTGCATTACGTCGCGAATTTCCGCCAATTCCAATACGCGGTCACTGCATGAACAACGACGATAGTCGTCGTTCTTTAACTGGCAGAATTGATCCATACATGTAAAGTACGCGTTTTTGCACTGTTCATACGCCGCACCGGTGCGTGTTTCTGTTAAATCAACGGTTGTGGTGTTTGTTGTGGCACGTGGCGATACGGTGGTTGCACTGCGTGCGGTACTGGTTGTTGTTGTGGCGCGTGGCGATACGGTTTGCGCGACGGATGCGGCGCGCGCGGTGGTCGCACTGCGCGATGTGGCTGATGTGGCGCGCTGCGCGGCGGCGGCGCGTGCGGGCACGGCCAGTCGTGATGTTGTACGCTGTGCGCCGCGTTCGGTTGTTGAAATACGCTGTACAGTGGCTGCGGTTGTGGCGGAATTTGTGCGATTTTTTGCATTACCATCACGCACAGCCGCGTCAGATGCGGCGATACACATAATGCAACAACACACAAAAGCCAGAATTTTCTTCATCTCTGGTTAAATCTTAGCAAAATTGCGAAAATTAGAGCAAGGGAAAAATAGATAATAGAGAATAGATAATAGAGCATAGATAATAGATTTATTCATATCGTCCCATCAGGAAAAAATAAAAACCACCCGTGTGGGTGGACGAATTTTTCGCTCGGCGTGCTGTGCACACCTGTGCGCAAATTTGTAGTTATTCAAACTGCGCTTCGCTTGTTTTCATATACAAATTTTGGTGGAGCTGATGGGATTGGCTTCGCCGACCTTGCAAAATTTGCTGACGCAAACCGGCATACTCCCGTCTGCCTTTTTGCTGCGGTTCAAACCCACCCTTGTGGGTTCTCGTCCCGCTCCGAAAAAAATTAAAACGCCGATAAACGGCGTTTGAATTTTTTTGGTGGAGCTGATGGGACTCAAACCCACGACCTCTACGATGCGAACGTAGCGCTCTATCAACTGAGCTACAACCCCAAAACTGGTGCGGATAAGAAGACTCGAACTTCCAAGGCATCGCTGCCACTAGTACCTGAAACTAGCGCGTCTACCAATTCCGCCATATCCGCAGGCGTGTGATATATTATATCAACTTTGCCCCTTTTGCAAGGGGAAAATGCACCCTGCCCCAGATTTTAATGTTCCAGATACCATTTTACTGTTTTGACGATGCCGGTATCGAATGTTTCGTCGGCGCGCCAGCCCAATTCTGTTTCCAGTTTGGTGGCGTCAATCGCGTATCTGAAATCGTGGCCGGCACGGTCGGCAACAAATGTGATTTGTTCGGCGTATTTGTGGCCGTCTGCGCGTGGACGCAGGTTGTCCAAGATGCCGCAAATCGTGTTCACAATCGTGATATTGTTGCGTTCGTTGTGGCCGCCAATGTTATATGTTTCGCCGGATTTGCCGTTGTGGAATATTAAATCAATCGCCTTGCAATGATCCAGTACGTACAGCCAATCGCGCACGTTTTCCCCGCGGCCGTAAATCGGCAGTGGTTCGCCCGCCAAGGCCTTGGCAATAATATGTGGAATCAGTTTTTCGTTATGTTGTTTTGGCCCGTAATTATTAGAGCAATTTGATGTCGTGACGTTCATGCCAAACGTGTGGTGATATGCGCGCACGATAAAGTCCGAACTGGCCTTGGATGCGGAATACGGGCTGTTTGGGGCATATGGTGTTGTTTCGGTAAAGAAACCGGTTGCACCCAATGCGCCGTACACTTCGTCGGTTGAAATATGGTGAAAACGACAATTTTCATACCCTGGTTTAACCTGTGATGGGCCGTCCATCCAATGGCGACGCGCCGCATCAACCAAGTTGAATGTACCGTTGATGTTGGTTTTAATAAATGCGTCGGGGCATTTTATAGAATTGTCAACGTGGCTTTCGGCGGCAAAGTGAATTACGCCGCGAATGTCGTGTTCGGCAAACAGTTTGTCAATCAATTCACGGTCGCAAATGTCGCCCTGAACAAATGTGTAGTTTGGCATAGATTCGCATTCTGCCAAATTTGCCAGATTGCCGGCATAAGTCAACTTGTCCAGATTTATGATGTTGTATTCTGGGTATTTTGCCGCAAAATAAGGAACAAAATTAGAGCCGATAAATCCGGCACCGCCGGTGATTAAAATTGTTTTAGACATGTTTTCAGGGCCTCCTGCCAATGTGGTATGTTGATGGTTGGAAAATCGTGTTTAATTTTTTCTTTGGACAATACGCTGTAAAACGGGCGTGTGGCGCGCGTTGGGTATGCCGATGATGGAATTGGATTCACATGGCAATTCAATCCCGACATTTCCATAATCGCACATGCGAAATCGTACCAAGAACAAACGCCAGCATCTGTAAAATGATATATTTCACGCATGCCGTCGTGCATATTTGGCAATATTGTCGCGATTGCGGCGGCCAAATCGGCGGCACATGTCGGTGTACCAATCTGGTCACAGACAACGTTTATCTCTGATTTTTCCGCGCCCAAGCGTCGCATTGTTTTTACAAAGTTGTTGCCATATGGTGAATACAGCCACGCCGTGCGAATAATCACCGACGCGCGTGCGTTGTCCAAAACCGCCCTTTCCCCCGCCAGTTTGGTTTTGCCATATACAGAAACGGGATTGGGCGTATCAGATGGTTCGTATGGTGTGTGTGCCGTGCCGTCGAATACATAGTCGGTTGAAATATGCACAACCCGCGCGCCCGATTTGGCCAGATTTTCCGGCCCGATGACATTTACGCGATGTGCCACGTCGGCGTCGTCTTCGGCACGGTCAACCGCGGTATATGCCGCGCAGTTTATAATTGTATCAATATGATGTTCGCGCACAAACGCGTTCACAGCCGCGGCATCGGTGATGTCCAGCGTGTCGGCGTCGGTTAAAATTGCGTCTGGCAATAATTTCGCCAATTCTTGGCCCAGTTGCCCACGACTACCGGTTATCAGGTACATCTTTTAATCCTTTTGCAATTCTGTCTTTGTCAGATGTGATGATTTTGTCCGCAGGAATCTGCCAATCAATGCCGATTTCAGGGTCATCAAATCGAATGCCAAATTCTGATTCTGGGTGATACAGGTTGTCGCATTTGTATGCGAAAATCGCTGTGTCGGACAGAACCGAAAATCCGTGCAAGAAACCGCGTGGAATAAATAACTGACGCTGGTTTTCGTCGGACAATTCAACCGCCACGTGTTTTCCAAATGTGGGCGAACCCGCGCGAATGTCCACCGCAACGTCCAATACGCGCCCGTGCAGAACGCGAACCAATTTCGCCTGTGCGTGCGGCCCCAACTGGCAATGCAGGCCACGTACCACACCGTATGATGATTTGGATTGGTTATCTTGGACAAAACGGTTGGTGATGCCGTTTTTGATAAATTCTGCCTCGTTATAACTCTCGAAAAAATAACCGCGACTGTCGGTAAAAATACGTGGTTCGATAATTATGACGCCGTCGATTTCTGTTTTAATAAAGTTCATGTTTGTCCTCGTTGGCTACTTTGATAAGGTATGTTTTGTAATCGCAATCTTTCATGCCATCAATAATCGCTTGCAGACCATCACGGGTAATGAAACCGCGGCGATACGCGATTTCTTCGATACATGCGATTTTTAACCCTTGGCGTGCCTCTATAATCTGGACAAAGTTGCCAGAATCCATCAAACTCTTTGGTGTGCCGGCGTCCAACCATGCATTGCCACGACGCATTGGCACAACCGACATACGATGTTCCGCCAGATACAGATTATTCAAATCGGTGATTTCCAGTTCGCCACGTGCCGATGGCGTCAGATTCTGGGCCTTGGTAACAACGTCTGACGGGTAAAAGTATAATCCGACGGACGCAAAGTTTGACTTTGGATGCTTTGGTTTTTCTTCGATAGAAATCGCGTTCAAATTATCATCAAATTCAACAACGCCAAAGCGTTCAGGGTCAGATACATGATATGCGAAAATCGTCGCGCGGTGACCGGCGTTCTTGGCAACAGTTTCTTGAAACCAGCGGAATTGTTCGCCCATGTGGAAAATATTGTCGCCCAAGATCAGGCACACGTCGTCATTGCCGATGAAATCTGCGCCGATTGTGAATGCCTGTGCGATACCCTTGGGTTCGTGCTGGACAGCGTATTTGATGTTCAGGCCCAATGCCGCACCATTACCGAATAATTTTTCAATATTTGGTGTGTCAACGGGGGTTGATATAATCAGAATTTCACGAATGCCGAATTGCATCAATGTGGACAACGGGTAATAAATCATCGGTTTGTCATAGACCGGCAATAATTGCTTGGACGTTGTCTTGGTCAATGGGTACAGGCGTGTGCCACTGCCGCCCGCCAGAATAATTCCTTTCATAATTTGCACCTTTTTGGCTGTTGCGTTACAGGCATGCTAACAAGTTGGCGTATAAAACGCAAGGATTGAAATTTGGGCGCGTGCGCGCAATTTTCCGCTTGACGCGCGGGGGCGAACGGACTAATATTTTCAGGCATATTCTGATGCACGGGGATATGGCGGAATGGTAGACGCTGAGGACTTAAAATCCTTTGGTCATTGCGACCGTGTGGGTTCGAGTCCCACTATCCCCACCAGAATACATGCATCGTTTTGGATGTGTAGCTCAGTTGGTTAGAGCGCTTCGTTCACATCGAAGAGGTCGTTGGTTCGAGTCCAATCACATCCACCAGAATAAAAAACACGCCGTTCGGCGTGTTTTTTTTATCTCAGGCCCATTTCGCGGCAGCATGCGGATGCGCCACTGCGCCAATCGGCATATTCAGATGATGGATTACGCAGATCACGCCATGGTTGCCAACCGTTGCACCGTTTTGCCTTGCCCGTGCCGGTGCATTTTACATAACGGCGCAAACTGCATGTCTGATTTGAAACCTGACCCGTGTCGGTTGTGCATTTGACAACGACGTTTTGATTTTTTGCATCGTTTTGACCCAATTCCTTGGACGATAAAACCTGATACGCCGACGCACCGGTTGCGGTCGTAATTGCAATCAATAAAACAGATAAAATTCGTTTCATGTGACGTGTCCCCTGTCCTGTTCATACGAATAGTATAAGTATTTGCCCAGAAAAATACAATGGGAAAAATTTATTATTCGTTGTGGGTTGTCCATGGAATATCATTCATAATCAGGTAATAGATTTCTGCGTCTGGTGTGTCTGGGTTGCGCAAGATTGGGCGCACAACATAAATATCAACGTCGCATGCATGATTTGATTTCTGCGCTTGCACGGTGGTTAAATCCTGCCAGAATTTTTCGGCGGTGTCCATCGCCTGCAAATATGCGGCATCGTCATCCGCCGCCGATGTGGCGTCACCCGCCCACAGCAACCACATACCGTAATTTACAACGTTTTCTTGACCCGCCAAATCGTCCGCAGACAACAGCAACAGTGGCGCGAATTGAATATTGTTTGTGAAATCGCCGGTGCTGGTTTCTGTCCAATCGTACATGCCACCAACAAATTTCAGTGCACCGTATATCAGCCCCCCTTGGCGTTCGACACGTGCCAGCATTCCTGCATTTCGCATTGTTGAATCAAACAGCCAATCGCGCAGGCGTCCGGAAACAGTGCTGCTGCGGGCGACGCGTGCACCCTTGGCAATGGCTTTATTGCCCGTGCCCGTTGCACGAAATGCGCGCCATGCGCGTGCGACAATGTTACCACGTTGTGGTGCGCGCAGACCGCGCAGTGCATGACGGTATTTGTTGATTTCGGCAAAACTGGCGGTTGCCTTGCGATATTGTGCAACCTCGTCCGAGGCACGTTCCATATCGCGCATGGTTTTTGCCAAATCCGCCATTTCTTTGGATTTCTTTTCGTATGATGCGGCATCTTTGACCTTGTCCAACTTCTTTAATTCGTCGGCAATTTTAGAATAACGGTTGGCAACCTTGACATAATCGGCAACCTTGTCCGATTTGGATAATACCTTGATTGTTGTGCTCAGGTTTTTCAGTGTGCGTGATGCGCGGGCGGCCTTGGTCATGCCCAGAATTACCGTGCCGCCACCAAATGTCACAACCGTTATCACCACGTCCAGACCAATTTCCAAATATGAAATCCATTGCAGGTTTATGTCGCCCGCAATATAGTAATCGTTTGTATCGTCGTCGCCCAGACCGACCGTTTCATGCATTGCCAAATTTACCATGTCGTTGTCACCCGCGATTGCACTGCGACTGGTGCAACTGTCGTTTTTGGGGTACAGTTCATCAATGTGTTCGGCGATATAGTTCAGCGAAATTGTGTGGTTGCTGGCGGCGTTCGCAAATGCATCCAGTGCGCCATGCTGGACAACCATGATTGCGTACCACGCGGGATCGGTATTCGTCCACACCGCACCGTCGTCCAGACGTGGACTGGCGATGTCTGATGTGTCGCGCTTTTGCGATAATGCCGAACGCTGTTTCAGAATTTTCGGCTGGGTTTCATAGTTCACGGTGATTGTGCGACCACCCGCAAACGTATATTCAATGGGCAAGAATTTTATTGTTTCGTCATCCGCGGTTGCCACAATTTCAGGGCACGCCAACACGCGACGCAATACGTCCGGATTTGCAAAGGTCTGGTGCACCCATTGTTGAACAACGTTTTCGTGTGCATCTGCGGGAATTTTATCGGCGGTTGCCGCCAGTCCATCTGCAAATGCGGCGGTTGCGCATTTTGTATCATCGGGCGTACGATTTAATATTTCGTCCGTGGTGACAAAATCGTCATTGGTGATTTGTGCGTCCGGTACGTCAATCGGCGCAGCATGCGCCGATGACAAAAATGTTGTTGCAATTATTATCAGCCCCAAACGCAACATGTGTCGCCCTATTTCTTGTTATTTTTCGTGCTATTGTCGGTTGTTGATGCAGACACAGCATTCACACCACACATACTGATGACGCGGTTACGCTGGGCCTGAATCTTGGCAATGGCCAATTCATAGCGTTCTTTGGATGTGTCCGTTACAACCGGTTCAGTTTCCGTGTTGCCACCATTCCCGTTTGATGCGACACCGGCCGCGCCCGCCTTGGCCCGTTCACAGTGGTCGCCAACGCGAACCAATCCATTTACGCATTCCCATTTCCAACAGAAGTTTTCTGTGTCGGCGGTGTGTACGATATAGTTATCATAACCACGCTTTGGCGCGTCGTTATTGCAATATCTGTATTCGCATTCGGGTGTCCATGCGTCATCTTGCCACAAGCCATCCCACCAAGAATGTGCCGTGGCAGAACCGCCCTGTTGACATTGGCGTGTGCCGTACTGTGCCGGAACGCCGGCGGTGGCATCAACGATACAGAACATATAGTCGCCGATATCGGCGTAACGTTCACCCTTGTTAAATGCCGTGTGGCAACATGTGAATTTACCGGTCACGGGATCGGTTAAACAGTCCGTTTCAGAAATCAACTGTGACCCAGCAATCGCACCACCAACCACCGCGCCAACGGCGGCACCAATCGCCGTGCCAGGGCCAGGGAAGAAACTGCCAATCGATGCACCGGCTATTACACCGCCACCAACGCCCTGTGCAACGTCCCAGCCGCTGTGCTGTTGCTGACCAGATACGGATTCGGCAACCATCACGCCACCGCCGACCGCGCCCAAAACGCCCGCAACCTTTGCACCGGTTGACATCCCCTTGATGTGACCCTTGACGGTTGGTTTTGCGGCTGCGCCCGCACCTGCACCGGCTCCCGTGCCTGCACCCGCGCCGGAACCTGAGCCACCAGCCCCCGTACCAGAACCTGAACCGCCCGCTCCCGTGCCACTGGAACTGCCACCAGTTCCGCCAGTGCCAGTACCAGTTCCAGAACCCGCTGCGCCTGCACCCGCGCCGGCCGCCCCAGCACCAGTTCCACCTGTGCCACCACCTGTTGGTTTTGGTGCGCGTGGTTTTACCGGAATGCTGGTATCCGTAACGGAAATTTTGTCACCTGCTTTGGCCACGGTTTTTAATTTCATACCGGTGTCTTTGCCACGATAAAATAACGATTGGCCGTCCGCACCGACCGTGTATGTTTCTGTGTGATTGGTCTGTGTCCATGCGGCGGAGTTTGTAATATCGCTAATATCAACCGCAAACGCATTCCACGAAATCAGTGCAGACAACACAAATATACTGACATTGATTTTCATCAATATACCCCCAGTGTTTTGCAATCTGTGAACGGCACGCCCTGTTTCATGCAATTTTGCAATGTTGCCAAATCCGCATCCAGCGCGGCCAGTTGCTTTTGTGCCCAATCGCAATATGCTGCGCGGCGTTGCGCTTGGCGTTCCAAGTATGTTTCTTCGTCTTCGATATTTAACTGTTGATATGCAGACATGTCTTTGAATGGTTCATAACCTGCGGCCTTGTTCGCCATGCGTTCAGACATGGTTAAATCCGCCGCGGTTGTTGGAAAATCGGTTTTTACCAATGCAACGTTATTCGCACCGTTTTGCGCCTGTAAATTTTCCAGTTCGCGTGTGCGTTCCATAATCTGTTCGCCCCAGTTGTCGCCGTTAAACGATGGTAATTGTTCCTGATATGGATTTTCGATTTTTATATTTGAATTTGTGTTGCTGTCGGTTGCAACGCCGGACGTGGCGGGAAATGGTGTCGCAACGCCACTGGCGCGTGGGGCGGCGTTCGCATTGTTATCCTTGTACGTTTTGAATGCAGAATCCAAGAATCCCGCGCATGCCGTTACATAGTTGTGGTTTGGTATGCTGGCCAACTGAACCGTCAATGTTGGGCGCGCGTCGTCCAAACTGACCCCGATGCAGTTATTACGTGTGGCGCAATATGATGCGACCAGTGCCGATACCACACGCGTGCAATCGCCGGTATCAACGTCCGTGCCCTGAACATAAATCGGCTGGGGCATACGTTGATTATACGGGCTGGACGGATTCCAAAATGGATTTGAAGAATAGTTTTGGACATTCTGAATCTGGCCATATTTGGACAATGGCTGTGTTGCGGCGTCTGCATCTGCTGCGCTGAATGCTACACATAATGTGCAGAGAGCAGAGAGCAGATAATAAATCATAGATGTTTTCATAATTCCCTCTCTGACCAAATTATAGCAAAAATGCCATTGTTATTAAAGACAAAATTGCGCCGGCAACAAAGAATGGCGCAAATGGAATGTAACGCTGGTGGCGTGCGCGTGCCCATGCGCCGCCCGTAATGCACGCAACAATCAATGCCAGCCCCAGTCCTTGGACGCCCAGCCACAACCCGCCCGTTGCAATCAATTTAATGTCGCCCAGACCGATTGGTGTTTCGGCATCTGGGTTTGTGCGTCTGCGAATGATGTCAAATATGAACCCGACGCCCGCGGCCAAAGCGTAGCCAAATACCGCGCTGGTTGTCGCCATGCGTGGGCCAACAATCCATGGCCACCAGTTTGTTATCAGCAATCCAATCAAAAACAATGGCCACAGGTACGCATCTGGAATAATCCGACGACGCAGGTCGGCAACCGAAATCTGGTACGCGCACCACAATGCCACCGCCAACAAAATAATGAAAAAGATTTGCCAAATCATATTTTTCCCCCTTGCCTTTCGATTCGGAACTATGCTAGAATTATACCATAAATGTACAACAAGGGTTGATATAAAATGAGCAAGGGTTGGGATAACGCAACATTAAAGAAATTAAAGGCATTGACCGGCAAGGGATTGTCAACGGCCGAAATCGGCAAACGTCTGGGCATCAGCAAGAATGCCGTGGTTGGTAAATTGAACCGACTGGGCTGGAATCCAAAGGCCGGTGGTGTTGCCGCCGCGCCAGAGCCCGCGCCAAAGGCGACCAAGACCGCAAAGGCAGCCGCACCAAAAGCGGCGGCGAAAAAAACAACCGCCGCCCCAGCCAAGAAGACGGCAGCCAAGGCCACCGCGCCAAAGGTTAGCGCATCTGCGAAAAAAGTAACGCCAGCCACACCAAAGAAAGCGGCTGCACCAAAGAAAGCCGTGACGACCCCAAAGAAACCGACGACCAAGGCGGCGGAAAAGCCAGCGGCAAAGGTTGCACCCGCGCCCAAGGCATCCAAAGCGGTCAGCAACAAGACACTGGCCATGCATCAACGTATTATTCAGCATTCGTTGGAAATGGCGAATCTGAAACCAAATCAGTGCCGTTGGCCGATTGGCGATCCGGATTCTGAAAATTTCCATTTCTGTGGTGAAACCGTGTTTGTGGGTAAACCGTATTGCTATGAACACTGCAAACAGGCATATCAATTCACGCCGCCAAAGAAAAAATAATCTTATCTGTGGGGGATTATGCAGAACATGCCAAGCAAGAGAGACGACATTACCAGCACCATTACACCGCGCCAATATCAGATTGGCGAAAATCGGTTGATCGCGTATTTTGATAATACGGGCCGGCTGGTGTTTGTGCTGGACGAAACCGTAAATGATACCAAGCCAAATGCGCTGTTGGTGATTGATTCTGATGATGGGCGCAAGTGGGACGATATCTTGGTCAATGATTGGCATGTGGATTTGGAAACTGTTCGCCCAAAGAAAGACAATAAATATCAAAAACTGGACATAGAATATACTGGTCTGGACATCTATGCCGAATTGTTGCGCGCGTATGACAATGATGAAAATCTGTCTGATGCGGTGCGGCGGCTGGGTGCGTTTCGTAATGCGTCTGTGCGACGCAGTGCGACCGAACGTCTGGATGCGGCGCATGCCGCGGCGGACACGGCGCGTGATACGATTGAACGCACGAATGCGACAATCGGCGAATTGCAATCGCGTGTGCGCGAATTGCGTGCGAAATTATCGCAACAGCGAAAATCCATTGGACGCGAACCGACCAAGCAATCTGCGTCCAAGATTCTGCGAACCGAGGCCCAGATTGATGCCACAACTGAAAAACTGAACCGTGCAAAACGTCGTCTGACAAATGCACAACGTCGATTGGTGGTGGCGGATGATGATGCGCGCGCGGCGCGTGATATATTGATGCGTGTGCCAAATGATGATGTGGAAACGTCCTATGCAGTGGCCACGCCACAACCAACCGATTTAACAATTACAACAACAGAACAACAAATTGAACCAAAGGCAGAACAGATGGCCGACGAAGAAGTAAAACCATTATTTGATAAAGATCCTGAAATCTTGGACGAAGAAATCGCGTTCAAACCGATTGAATTTGGTTCGCCGGCATCCGCGCCTGTACAGGACACCACACCGCAGTTTGATGCACCAACGTTTGCCACAGAAGATGTGACAGATGTTGCGCCACTGTCATTTACGCCGCCGGTGTCACCGCACATTCACGATGCGGACAATGCCCCACAGCAAGTGCCACTGCGTGACGATACGCCCAGTGTGTCAGAACCCGTCAATGCGCCGATGTTGGATTCGTTAAAACCCGCCGCAGCGGATGCACCGCAACCAATGGCGCGTCCCGCCGCGATGCCGCAACAGCCCGTTGCCGATGTCGCCGCACCTGTGTCGCCCGTGCGTCCCGCACCCGTGGCCACACCAAATGTGCGGCCGGTGTCGCCAATTACCGGTGTTGCCCCCGTTGCAGTTGATGGGAATGATGGTCGGTCGCAAAAGCCGAATTTGATGTATTATATTATGTTGGTGCTGTTGATTGCGATGTCAATCTTTACACTGTGGCTGTATCAGCAACGCAATGGCGACAGTGTGCCTGATTTGACGGCGTCTGTATCGACGGCGACAACAACGACCGCGGATACGGCAAAAACAGAACCTGATGCGAATGCGGCGTCGCCGTTTATATCGGAATCTGATATTGTTGCCGCGCAACAGGTTACGGTCAAAGAACCAGTGGCGGAACAACCCGCCCCTGCCCCTGTGGTGGCACAACCAGAACCCGAACCTGTTCCGGTTACGGTCAGTGAACCAGAGCCGGTTGATGTCGCGCCAGCGGTCGAACCAGAACCAGAGCCCGTGCCAGTAACACCGGTGGCGTCGGAACCAGAAACGGTTGTTGTTCCCACCGTGCCAACGGTTACGCCCGTTGCCGAACCAGAACGCGTCATCGCCAGCGAAGAAGAAGTAATCGCGTCCAAGCCGGCATACAGTGTGTCACAACAGGAAAAGATGTTTGTTGCATCGCCGGACTATGACACTGAAACGGTTATAAAATATGATGATGTGTATGATGATGCCGTGGCGGACGAAGCCGACACAGACACTGGTGACACGCCGATTTGCGAAGATGGCAAAGCCCCAGATGTCTATGGTTGTTGCACCGGTGAAGTGTATTCAGACATGGGCGATGGCACATCGGCATGCTGTGTGATTGGTGGTGACGAGTGTTTCCCGCCGTTGAATTAAAAACGCGCCATCGGCGCGTTTTTAATAGTGAGTAAGTGATCCGTCTTCGCTGACGCTCCGTCGCGATTAAAAGTGATACAGTGATAAAGGTTTAGTGTATAGAGTTGTGCTGCGTTCTAGAAACTTGTCATTCCTGCGCAGGCAGGAATAGGAGCCAAGCAGTGCGAACGTAGTGAGCCAAACACAAAAATATTGCGGTCTTTATAATTTACGTGAATTGTGCATAAACGAATACTGGTAATTTCAAAGACCCTATTCCTGCCTGCGCAGGAATGACAATAGGAATGCGCCGGTGGCGCAACTCTATTTACCTGGATTCCGGTGTCAAGCACCGGAATGACAAAAGAGCAAGAACGTAGTCCGCAGGCGACACGTCCTTTAAGTTTTATATTATAAAACTACATCGCTTTATCACTTGCTCACTAAAAAAACGGGGTTTGTCCCCGTTTTTTTAGTCGCTGTAATAACAAAAGGGTTCATAGTCGTATGTACCGGTGCCGTCTTTGCCTGATGTGACGAAACAACTTGTTATGCTGGTATTGCTGCCAGCCATCGATAATCCAGAACTGGGACATTCGACACAGTTGTTGGTGAGCCCGTTGGCGGTGCCATAATAACCATCGGTACATCTGTATTCGGTACTGCTGAGGCAGTTGCATGTTAATGTATTACAAGTTTTGGTTATGCGGTATTCAACCCCATCGCCAAGTTGAATCCATCTTAGACTGCTGACACAGTTCGTACATGTGCCGTCGCAGCTGCTGGAATCTTTTACACATGTTTTGTACGATACTGTACCACAACTGGATGTGATTTTTGATTTTGTTGTCAGGGTATAACCCGTAGGGCATGTTGTGCATGATGTCAATTTTTGGGTGCCGTAACATGAACCGATGGATGTGGCGCAATTAGTTCCAGATGATACGCTTGTATATGAACCGCCGATTAAACACAGACCCTCGCATTCATCTGGGTCAGTACCGCCACTAAAAACGCAATCGTCATAGCCCACTGGGGTGCCACATCCTGGTACAGATATTGTTGTGCTGGATAAAGATGTTCCAGTTCTGCACGTTTTGCATGATCTGACGCGGTAACCGTTATAACAGAAATCCGAGTATGTCGCGCATGTAACGCTGTTGATTGGATCGGAATCGTCTTCAATGTTGCATTTCGCGCCGGCACAAATTTTTACCGCACCATTGCTGGCCGTGTTGGTCATGGCCAGCATCGGTATAGCCACGGCCAATATAATAATGACTCGTTTAATTCTCATGTCTACATCTCCTGCTTTTTTGCGTAATTAAAAACCACCGGTTTTCACAGGTGGCCAGGAGGTTAACGACAATCACAAGAATTGTGTTGCTTATTTGATATTCAGCAACCCTCCTGACCAATAAATCAGGAGTTTGTTTTTCGTCGTAATACAAAAAACGGCGCAATTCGCGCGCCAAATAACCGTACTATCGACGCTTGTGCAGGGTCGTTACACCCCATCGTCGGAACACCCAACGACATCAGGATTATATGCGGTTTGGAAAATAAATACAAGAGGAAAAGTTCAAAGTGCAGAGTTCAAAGTTCAAATTATGTGCGCTGCGCGCAACATTATCAACTGGATTGCCACGCTGCGCTCGCAATGACAAAAGTGCTAGTAGAGCCAAGAAAAAGGATAGTGGTGGGAATGCAGCCCGCAGGTGACACACGTGCTAGAAACATTGTCATTGCGAGGAATGAAATGACGAAGCAATCCAGTAAATATAAAAGTGCGCCATTTGGCGCAGCTCTATTCACCTAGATTCCGTGGTCAAGCCACGGAATGAATCCAAGCGAAGCGCAGGATACGGCAAGGACGTCAGTCCGCAGGCGACACGTTTCTAGAACGTAGCAAGTTCCCCTCCGTGAATCACCCACAAAATTTATCAATTTTGCGGGGCCCGATGGTGGGGAATAAAAAAACGCCCGTGGGGGGCGTGTTTTTTAATTCTTTTCGATAACAACCATTGCGGCGGAATAATCGTCTTGGTCGGTAATTGACAGGTGCACCGTTGCATCGCCACCCGCCCGTTCTTTTAATACCGCCTTGGCCCCGCCAGCAATCAATAATTCGGGGCGGCCCGCATCGTTGTGGACAACCGACACGTCTGAAAATGCAATGTCGTCGCCAAATCCCGTGCCCAGTGCCTTTAAGCATGCCTCGCGCGCGGCCCAGAAATTCGCCAGATGTTTTTCCGCATTTGCGTTATCGGTATCTGCATATTCTAATTCTTTCTTGGTAAAAATACGCTGTTTCTTGAACGCAGACCAATCCAAGAAACGACCACTGTCCACCAAGTCAATTCCAATGCCTACAATCATGAACACACCCCCATATACGGTTTGTTGATATGCCGCATACTAATAACTTTTTTCCGATTCGTGCAAGCAGAATTTTACATCAAACAAAACCGCCAAGAATTTGGCGGTTTCAGTGTTATTTTTCATTTGGCTTTTTGTCGCATGCGGGGCGTTTGCAATCGCATGTGTCGTGTATTTGACCACAATGTTTACATTTGCCTTTCTTGTTATCTGTTTTTGACATATTGCATCCTTTTTTGTTTGTGTGTGAAAGAACTGTCCGGACAATATGCATTTTACCGCATGTGCGTCATACCAACAATATGCATGTATTCATAAGAAAAGTGTTGCTGGTGTGACAGGAATCCCTCGCGCACGTCGTATAAATACGCCGTGGCTGTGGGGCACTCGTTTGCGTTCAAACTGTTTGGGGTGACAGGATTGGCTGACGCCGACCTTGGCACATTCGCTGATGCGAACCGGCATACTGACGTCTGCCTTGTGCCTGCGGTTCGAACCTGCTTGCCCCGCAGGTTCGATTCCAATCGCGCAAAAATTAAACCGCCCATAAAGGACGGTTGAATTTTTGGTCGGGGTGACAGGAATCCCTCGCGCACGTCGTATAAATACGCCGTGGCTGTGGGGCACTCGTTTGCGTTCAAACTGCGCGTTGCTTGTTTTCACGTACTCGTTGTCGAACCTGATATTGCTGACGCAATAAGAGGCCGATTACGTGCAAACCCACAAACACAATAAAAAACGCGGTTAAAAACCGCTTTTTTTATTGTGGTCGGGGTGACAGGAATCGAACCTGCGACCCCTTGCACCCCATGCAAGTACTCTACCAGGCTGAGCTACACCCCGACGACCACCGTAATATAAAACATTGTGTGGCGAAAAACAATACCTTTTATGTGTTTTTATTTATGATATAATTCACAGTGTTTCAGGGAGAGAAATTTTCAAATGGTTTGGTCGATAATTGCAAAATATGGAATCAAAGCCGCCGCAAAGGCCGGTGCAAAATCTGGGGCAAAGGGCGCGGCTAAATCCGCGGGTAAAAAAATCGGTAAACAGGCCGCCAAGGGCGCGGCGGCGGCTGCGACCGATGGTTGGTTCTGGAAGGTTTTGGATTACACCGATCCATTTTACTGGATTGGTCGTGGTATAAAGTCCATTGGTGGGCGCAGTGCGGCGCGTGGTGTTGCCGCGGGCGCGGCAAAGCAAGCCGCCAAGGGCGCGGCAAAACGTGCGACAAAGCGCGGTATATTCAAGCGTGGCATTGCCAAACTGGGCGTGTTGGGTGTCATGGGCAGCAGTTTATCTTATGCTGCGACAACCATATTGCCCGACATGATTGTGCCGGCATTGGGGGCGGCGATTGGTACGGCGGGCGCGTTATATGGTGCAAAGAAAGTAAAACAGATTTCTGAACGCAAAGAAAAAGAGAAAGAAGCGGAGGCGCAACGCGCGGCGCAAGAGACCGCTGCATTGGACGAGCAAACGCGGCGTATGATTCTGATGCGTCGTGGTCAAATGGCGCGCGCGGCATAATTATTTCGCTACAAAAAATATAAACCACACGCACAGCATTATACCCAGTCCCAACAACAGGTATCGTGCGATTGTGAAAGAGTTTGTTTGTGCTTTCATATGCGTATTATAACCGCAACGCGCACGAAAAAATATCGGTATGATTTCCCAGATTTGATTGATTTTTTGCAAATCGTGGGCTAGAATACCTGCGTTAAATTTTTACAGCAGTACAAAGGGGAATGGCCATGTTTGTTACGGAAAAGTTAAAATCATTCTCTTGGGTGAACGTCGGAAACCCTGATCACGAAGATTTTGAAAAACTGCAAACAGAATACAAGATTGACGAAGATACTATATCGGACATTCTAGACCCCGACGAGCAACCACGTATCGAGGTCGAAGATGACTATAAGGTTATAATTGTTCGTTTCCCAATTATCAATCGCGAAACGGACACGTTGTGGCATACCGAACCGTTGTCGATTATTTATTCCACATCGCGCGTGATTACCGTGTGTCGCAAGCGTTGCGATTTGCTGGACAAAATCAAGAAAGATGAAAAGACGACGCGTGAAGAATTTATTCTGAATATTATTTATTATATTGCGGAATCGTACCTGCGTTTCTTGAAAGAATTGAACAAGCGCGTTTTGGAATCCAAGCAGGCGTTGCTGGAACGCGTGCGTCGTCGCAACCTGTTGGCGTTGTTAGAGGTTGAAAACAGTTATACCTTGTACATGGCGGGCATCAAGGGCAATGTGGCGGTGCTGGACAAACTGGAAAAAATGCGCGGCTTTGTAAAATCCGAAGATGCCGAAGATTTGTTAGAAGATGCGCGCATTGAATTGGCACAGGCGACCGAGGTTGTGACGTCGTACAGCAAGATGCTGAAATCCATCAAAGAAACATTTGAGAGCGTCATCAATATGGATTCGAACATGTACGTCAATCGTTTGACCATGTGGAGCATTATTTTGGCCGTGCCAACGGTTGTGGTTGGATTCTATGGCATGAATATGAAATTGCCATTTGCGGAATATGAACAGACCGCATCGACAATCTTGATTGCAATAATGATTTTGTTGCTGGGGTTCGCGATGTTTAATTTGATGCGACGTCGTGTCGTGTAAATAAAAAACGCCCGTATGGGCGTTTTTTTAATCCAATGCGGCCAATATATTTACAAAGTTATCTTCGGCGGCGTCGGCACTGACATCAACATCAGAAAAATGGATTCCGCCCGCCGTGCGCAACCAATCAATCGCAGGCATTGTTGTTTCGTTGAATTTGTCCAAGCGGTGTTGAACAACCGCGGCATCGTTGTCGTCGGCGCGCGCACTGCCCGCGTTTAGGCGGCGTTGCAGACGCTGCAAAATAACATCGCACGGCACATTCAAATACATCACGTGAACGTTAAATTTATCGGCGTATGTATCAACCAGCCATTTTGCCTGTGCCAATGTGCGGGGAAATCCGTCCAGCAACACATCGCGGTCTGGGGTGATTTTTGATTGCATCAAATCGAACAAGTATTTGTCGGGTACAAAATCGCCCCGTGCAATCAAACGCCCTATTTCCGAATCCGCCGGCATTTCGCGCAGAATCGCGCCGGTTTCGATATAGTTAAATTCGCAACGCTGGCGCAGCAGACGCGCAAACGTCCCCTTGCCCGCACCAGGTGCACCCATTAAAACCAATAATTCGTTTTTGTCTGTCTTCATAGCGCGCACATTATACCATAAAATAAAAAGTGATACAAGAATGACGATAAACAACGCGCCGGTGGCGCGTTTTTTAGAGAATAGATAATAGAGCATAGATAATAGATAGACAGTGTTTTAGAACGTACTGCATTCCCCTCCGTTGGAGGGGTGTCCGCAGGACGGGGTGGTCGAGAGAGTATGTAATTATAGACGCGTTCTTTCAAACAAAAGACCACCTCCCCCTTCGGGTACTTCTCCACAGGAGGAGAACTTGCAACGTTATTGTTGCGGGCTAAGTTCCCCTTTCATCGGGGGCGCACGCCAGTGCGACGAGAAGGGTTCTTTTATTTGGCTCACTGCGTTCGCACTGTTTAGTCCCTATTCCTGCCTTTGCCCACCCACAAAATCTTGCGATTTTGCGGGGCCCAGAGCAGGAATGACAATAAGAATGCGCCATTCGGCGCACACATTACTCACTGGATTGCCACGCTGCGCTCGCAATGACAAAAGTGCTAGTAGAGCCAAGAAAAAGGAAAGTGGCATGAACACAGCCCGTAGGCGACACACCGGCTAGAATCTCTGTCATTGCGAGCGAGCGTAGCGATGCGTGGCAATCCAGTAAATAAACAAGTGTGCCGGTGGTGCGGCTTTCTTATCTGACAATAAAAATCCCCGACATGGTGTCGGGGATTTTAGGTATAATTTACAAACGTAAATTATTTTTTGCTGTTTTCAATCGCTGCGCCCAAGATGTCGCCCAATACAGAGCCGCTGTCGGCCTGATTAGCGTATTCTTTGACGGCCTGTTTTTCCAGTGTCACCTGCAATGCGCGGATGGACAGTTTAACAGTGTTGTCTTCAACGGAAACAACAGATGCTTCGACTGTGTCGCCCACTTTGAATTTGCTGGTGTCCTGTTCCGCTTTTTCGCGTGACAGGTCTGTGCGACGAATAACACCGCGGATTTCGTTTGGCAATGCCAAAATCAATTCATCTGGTGTGATTTCAGAAACAGTACCGGACACAACCGCGCCTTTCTTGATGGCAACGTGTGCATTGTCGGCACTTTCGGTCAACTGTTTGATGCCCAGTGTAACGCGTTCTTTTTCTGGATTGATGTCCAAAATTTTCGCTGTTACTTCTTGGCCACGAACGAACTTTTTCAGTTCTTCTTCGTCCAGTTTGTTCCAAGACAGGTCGGAAATGTGAACCATACCGTCCAATTCTGGGGTCAACTGAACAAACAGACCAAATTCTGTGGTGTTCTTGATTGGGCCAGTTACAACATCGCCAACGTTGTGGGTTTCTGCAAACTGTTTCCATGGATTTGGTTGCAGTTGTTTGTAGCCCAACGAAATGCGGCGTTTTTCCTGATCAATGCCCAAGACAACAACGTTGACATCCTGACCCACCTGCAAAACTTTGCTTGGGTGGATGTTCTTGTTTGTCCAAGACAGTTCAGACATGTGAACCAGACCTTCGATATTGTTGCCCAAATCAATGAATGCGCCGTAATCGGTGATGGATGAAACCTTGCCCGATACTGTGTCGCCAACATTGAATGCGCGGGATGCTGTATCCCATGGGTCGGCTTCCAACTGTTTCGCACCCAACGAAATACGATGGGATTCTGGATCGAACTGGATAACCTTGACCTTGATTTTTTCACCAACGTGAACCAATTCGCGTGGGTGATTTACGCGTTTCCAAGACAGGTCGGTAACGTGCAGCAAACCATCAACACCACCCAAATCAACGAACACACCGTAATCTGTGATGTTCTTGACTGTGCCTTCGATAACAGCACCCAATGTGATGTTCTTCATCGCTTCGCGTTGTGCAGCCGCGATAGAATCGGACTGAATCGCGCGACGTGATACGATTGCGTTTGTGCGCAATGCGTCCATTTTCAAAACGCGGAATTTATCTTTCAAGCCAATCAACGATTTTGCATCGCGAACTGGTTTGTGGTCAACCTGGGACGATGGCATAAATGCAAATACACCACCCAAGTCAACGGTGTAACCACCGCGGACAACGTCGATAATTGTACCTTCTGGGTCAACGCCTTCGGCAACTGTCTTTTCCAAATCTTTCCATGCTTTTTCAGCGCGGGCTTTGGTGTACGACAGAACTGCTGTCCCTTCGCGGGATTCATAGCGTTCAACAAAGACATCGATAATGTCGCCAACAGATGGGACAGATGCGCCAAATTCTTTCAATGGAACGCGGCCTTCGGATTTCAGACCAACGTCAACCATCGCGAAATCACCGCGAATGTCTTTGACAGTACCCTTGGTTGCATAACCCTGCAAAGTTTCCTGTGCGCCATAGTCCTTGTCGAACATCTGGACAAAATCTTCGCCGGATATTGGGTTGAATAAATCTTTGGATAAATCTTTCATAAGAGAAATTTCATACAAAGTTTGCCATTTGCAAAATAAAGCAAAGGACTTGTGGGGTTAGTCGGATTGGTAATGCGCCCACCCGCAAAACCAGACGGATTATACGGGATTTTTTTTGAAAACGCAAGGAAATTCCGTCCCCGCTGACGTTCTGCCGTGATAAAAAGCGCAGAGCGCAATGAAGTGCGCCGGTGGCGCAACATTATTTACCTAGATTCCGTGGTCAAGCCACGGAATGACAAGTTCTTTCAGTGCGACATTGTGAAACTATATCACTTTATCACTATATCACTGTGTCACTAATCAGTACCCTCCCCGTCGCACTGGCGTGCGACACCCCTCCGTGGGCGGGGAATAAAAAACGCCCCGATGGGGCGTTTTTATTATTTTGCTGCTTGGAACAGTTCTTCGGGCTTTACGGCCTTTTCTTTCTGTTTCACGTGTGTCAGCATGGCATCCAATGCCTTGCGTTCGAAAATCATACCGCGCAACATTGCCAAAGCGTTCTGGTTCTTGTTGTAAAATTCAAAAACCTGCTTTGGATCTGGATAGCGGGACGCTTCGGCCCAAACTGCCTGTTGCAGGTCGTCACGGGTAACCTCAACCTTGTTCTGAGTGCCCCATTCCGCCAAAATCAAGCCCAGTTTAACGCGGCGTTCGGCATCCTTGCGTTCTTTCTTTTCGTCCCACTTGTGGTCGTCGGACTTGCATTTGTCATCGCAATGTGCGTGTTCGCGATCGTGTTCGGATTTTGCCATGTTCAATTCTTGGTCAACCAAGATTTCTGGCAATTCCAATTTGACCTTGTCCGCCAAGATGTCCAACAATTCATTGCGCATGTCGCGCTGTGCGGCCTCGGCATATTGGTCGTTATAGATTTTTGCAATGTGTTCACGCAATTTGGCAACGGATTCCTGACCAACGGCCTGTGCCAATTCGTCGTTCAATTCCGGCAAGATGTGCTTGCGAACTTCGTGAACCTTGACCGCGAAACGTGCGTCTTTGCCGGCCAAGTTTTCAGCATGATAATCTTTTGGAAATTTAACGTTGACGTCAAATTCGTCACCGGATTTGTGACCGATAATCTGGTCTTCGAATCCTGGGATGAATGCGCCAGAACCCAAAATCAGGTGGTGCTTTTCGGCGGCCCCGCCTTCGAATGCTTCGTCACCAATGAAACCCTTGAAGTCAATTACGGCTGTGTCGCCATCGGCGGCCTTGTAATTTTCGTCCTGTTTTTCAGCGGTGCTGCGGCTGCGACGCAGGTTTTCAATGGCCTTGTCAACCTCTGCTTCGTCCAGTGTGGTTGTTTTCTTGGTCACTGTGAATTTTTCCAAATCGATTTCTGGCAATGTTGGCAGAATATCAAATTCCAAGGAATATTCAACGTCTTTGCCAAATTCCCAACCAGCCAAATCGGCCTTTGGTGCGCCGGCCAGACGGATTTTTTTGTCTGCGACATAGTCATTCAGGTCTTTGTTCATCAATTTGTCCACCGCTTCGGATGTGGCAGATGCATTGAATTTTTGACGCAGAACGGACAAAGGAATGTGCCCTGGGCGGAAACCGGCCATTTTTGCGGTTTTGCCGTATTCTGTCAGAATTTCATCGGCCGCGGCCTGAACGTCGGCGGCAGAAATTGTTCCGTTTACGGAATAATGTAAATCTTTGATTTTTTCTTTTGTAAACATGCTTTTCCCCTAGGTAATTGCGGTGTGATTATACACAACTTTTTTATAAACGCAATAATAAAAAATCCCGCGATGTGCGGGATTTTTGTTCGGTTCGCAAAAGTTTAACGTTTGCTGAACTGTGTCGAACGACGTGCCTTGTGATGACCAAAGTGCTTACGTTCAACAACACGGCTGTCGCGGGTCAAGAATCCGGCGGCTTTCAGTGCTGAACGCAATTCTGGTTCAACCTTTTCCAATGCCTTGGAAATACCATGTTTAACAGCACCCGCCTGACCAGACAGACCACCACCGATAACCATTGCGTGAATGTCATACGCGGTTTCGCGTTTTGTCACGCCGAATGGCTGGGCAATAATCATCTGCAACACAGGACGACGGAAATATTTGTCGGCTGGGATTTCGTTGACAAAGATGTTGCCTTTGCCAGGAACCAAGTAAACGCGTGCGATAGAATCTTTGCGTTTGCCGGTTGCATATGTTGCGCCTGCTAATTTAACGGTTGCCGCTGCGTCTGCTTTCTTGGCAACTGTTTTCTTGGCTGGGGCGGCCTTTTTAACTGTTTTTGCCGCTGTTGCGGTTTTCTTTGTTTCTGTCATTATTCGCCCCTTTTGTTTTTACGGTTCAATTCGGCAAAGTTGATAACAACTGGTTTCTGGGCGGCGTGTTTGTGATCCGCACCTGCATAAACGTGCAGTTTTGTCAAACGCTGGTTTGCCAAAGCAACCGCGGTGCGACGACCCATCATGCGCTTTACAGCGTTGAAAACCAACTGTTCTGGTTTTTCATTGCGCATCTGGCCCAGTGTGCGTTCCTTGGTGCTGCCAGTCCACAGAGAGTGCCAAAAGAATTTGGTCTTGTCTGCTTTTTTGCCAGACAGTGCAACCTTGTCCGCATTGATAATGATAACGTGGTCACCGCAATCCATGTTTGGTGTCCATGTTGGCTTGTTCTTGCCACGCAGGATATTCGCGGTAAATGCCGCCAAACGTCCCAGTGTGCAGTCAGTTGCGTCAATCAGATACCATTTGGCGTCCAATTCGCACTGTTTTAACGATTTTGTCGCTGCCATTTTATGTTTTCCTTAGGTTTTTACTAATTTAGCGCACGTATTATGACGCAACGCCCCAGAAATGTCAAGAAAAATCCGTATGGTATTATAATACCGCACAAATAAAGTTCAAAGTGCAAATAAAGTGTGCGCCAAATGGCGCACTGCTTTTATTTATGTGAACTTTACATTTCGGCGGGAACACGCAGACCCATCAGGTCAATCGTGCGTGCCAGCGCGTCGGCGGCAATGCGCACGATATGCAAACGCTGGGCACGTGCCGCGGGCGTTACATCATCGCGCAGGATTGGACAGTTGTGATAGAACGAATTTATCAACTGGCACAAATCATAGGCGTAATTTGCAATCATATCGGTTGCGCGATTGTCAAATGCGCCCTGCACTGTGCGTTCAAAGTCCAGAATTTCAATCAACAGATTGCGTTCGTCCGCAGTCAATTCTGACAATTCGGCGTTGACCGCATCACCCGCACGACGCAGAACGGAATTTAGGCGTACCGCCGTGTACAGGATGTATGGGCCGGTGCGTCCCTCGAAACTGGTGATTTGATTTGGGTCAAATACGTAATCCGCGCGGACGTCGTGAATCAAGTCGTTGAATTTTACCGCCGCCAATGCGATTGCGTCGATTGTGTCGCCGTCCAATTCTTTGCCGGCGTCGGTCGTGCGTTCACGTACGGCATCGCGTGCGGTGTCCAAAATGTCCAGCAATTCTGCAACGCCACCGTCACGGGTTTTGAATGGTTTGCCGTCTGCACCGGTCAACGCGCCAAATCCAGTATGGAACAATTCGGCATTTGTGATTTCGGCCAGTTGTGCGGCACGGAAGACCTGTTGAAAATGCAGGTTTTGGCGTGAATCCGTGAAATAGCCGATGATATCTGGGTGGTCGGTTTTTGTACGGTAATAAATCGCCGACAAATCCGCCGCGGCGTATGTCTGAGTATCGGCACTGGTGCGGAACATCAATGGTGGCATTGGCGCGCGGTCGTCGTCGCGTTTAATGTTCACAATCATTGCCCCGTCGTCCATTGCCAACAGATGCTTTGATTCCAAAATTTCCTGCATTTCAGGAACATATTGTGCAACACCACGTTCCCCCATTGTCGCATCAAATGGCAATACGTTCAGACGACGCAGAACCTCGTCCATTTGGGCCAAAGAGATTTTCATGAATGCATCATAGATACGCTTGCATTCGGCGTCGCCCGCCTGTAATTTTGCGGTGGTTTCCTTGGCGCGGGTCAACCATGCCTCGTCTTCCTTGGCGCGGGCGGTTGAAGCGGGGTAAATCTTGTTCAATTCCGCGGCGGTTTCAGGCATACCGTGTTCCTGAATCCACGCGATAATCAACCCCATTGGACGCCCCCAGTCGCCGATGTGGTTGTAACTTTTGGTTGTATGGCCCAACGATTTAGCAATACGGTTAAATGTATCACCCACGATTGTTGTACGCAGGTGGCCGATATGCAATGCCTTGCCCACGTTATAGCCACCATAATCCAAATCGATTTTCATCGTTTTTTCGGCGTGTGGTGTTTGGGACTGTGCGGCGGCATTCCACAAGAAATCATCGCGCAATTTAATATTGATAAACCCAGGGCCGGCAACCGACACGTCGGCAACAAATTCCAATTCACGCAGGCGCGGCAACAATTCATTTGCCAATTCACGTGGATTTTTCCCCGCGCTTTTCGCCATAACCATGGCGGCGTTTGTTGCAAAATCGCCAAATTCGCGATTGCGTGGCACGTCCAGTTTGACCGCCACGCCCAGTTTGTCGTTTATCGCATCTGATACATATTTATACAAATTCATTTTAATTACCCGTCGAAATAATTGTGAAACTTACATTGGCAAAACAACGCGCACGCGCAGACCGCCCAAGTCGCTGTTTTCCAAGAAAATCTGGCCGCCGTGGTTTTCAATCGCGGTTTGTGCGATTGACAATCCCAGCCCAGTGCCGCCGGTGTCGCGACCGCGCGCGTTGTCCAGTCGGACGAATGGACGCAATGCGTCGGCCTTTTTATCGTCCGGAATACCGGGGCCGTCATCTTCGATAATGACCTCTACCTGATCGGCGGTGTCAATTTCGGTGATTCTGATTTTCTTTTTGGCATAGCGTGCGGCATTTTCGATAATGTTGCCAAACGCACGTGCCAACGCCATCGGACGCGCATAGAACTGGGCCGGCGCATCAGGGAACGATGTTTCAATCGTCTTTTTCGGTGCGGCATCACGTGCAATACGCAACAGCATTGCTGGTAATTCGGTGGACTGTTCGATTTCGGGCATTTCGCCACGTGCAAACGCCAGATACCCGTTGACCATTTCTGTCATGCGGTCAATGTCGTGAATCAGTTCGTCGTTGGTCGCACTGCCCGTTTCAACCGCCAAACGCATGCGGGTCAGAGGCGCTTTCAAATCGTGGCTGACCGCGTTCAGCATGTCTGTACGTGTGCGATTGTACCGGTTCAGGCGTTCTTTCATTGTAATCATTGCGATGGCCGCTTCGCGGATTTCGCGTGAACCCGATGGTTTGAATCCTGGGGCGTCCAGACCGCGCCCAAACCGATTTGCGGCCTTGGCAATGCGGCGAATACTGCGCGTATGCAGGACAATAAACGGCGAAATCAGTATCAACACAATCAGGAACGACCCGCACAGCCAGATAATAAATACCTCTGTACTGGTGGAATATACGCGATACAGCGATGTGCCGAATGTGGCGATTTGACCGTCATTCGTTGGTACGTCTACGAAAATCAGACGCTTGCCCTTGTCCATATAAATATTGGCGTGACGGTTCATACGCTTGGACAATTCTGATGCCAGATGCCCAATTTCGCGCGCGTCATTATCATTGTGCTTTGGACGGTTCAAGTGCTGGTTTATCGATACGTTGATACCGACGTCGCGCGCCATTGCGTTCAGTGCATCTGTATTGTCCGTATCAACAAAGTTCATCATTGTGGTAATTTCGCCCGCCAGCGTGCGCGCCAGTGTGGAATGCACACGTTGCCAGTGGTTGCCAAAGAATACATTTGCCACAATAACCTGTGCCACAATCAGGGGCACAGTAATCATCAATATTGTACGCCATAAAAAACTGCGTGGCATCAATCTCATGTTTTCAGTCCTTGGGTTTATCAGGTGCGGTGTAGACCATTTTATAGCCCCGCCCCCGAATTGTTATTATATCCAGATTTGATAATACACCATTTAATTTCATGCGCAAGCGTTTTGCAACCATGGGTGACGCCGGTGCAATATTGCCCATTGGCTGGGTTAAATGGGTCAGTAATTTCTTTTCTTCGCCCGACAATGCCAAGACGCGTGGCGTACCGGTGGTGTCGGTGATAAAAAATTCCCCGTCGGTAAACACCAGTCCGTCTGGCATTTGGACGGTTGCGCCGCGTGCTGCACGCTGTTTCATTATGTTATTTAGGCGCAAAACCAATTCGCGCAGTTGGAATGGCTTGGCCAGATAATCGTCCGCCCCGTGGGACAGGCCGTCAATCGCGTTTTCTGCGCCCGTCATCGCGGTCAGCATAATAACCGGCGTTGCGTTGCCCGCATCGCGCATTTTTGTCAGAAAAGTCAGTCCGTCCATGCCGGTCATCATTCGATCCAGCACGATTGCATCAACCGTCATACGTGACAGGATTTCCGCGCCTGTTTCGGCGGATTCGGCACACAGAACGTTAAATTCGGCATCTTGCAGGCCGCGCGCCAATACGCGGCGCAACATATCATCGTCGTCAATAATCAGAACGGTTCTGGTCATTTACTTTTTCATTGGTTCAACGGCATATTCCCCGGGGCGAATTGTGCGCATCCGATTGTTTGCGCCACCCAAATCGGATTCATCTTCGACCGCCGCGCGGAATTGCATACCGGACGTTGTAAATTCTGTCTTGAACAATGCATAACCCGTGCCACCACCGGTGGTTGGGCCCTGCATCCCCAGCGAATAATAACCGCCCATAATGCCATAGTCCAAATCGATGTAATCAATGCTGACCAACAGCGATATGTTAGATACGCCGTCGCTGGTCATATTGCACGCAAATTCGCGGTTAGACAATGTTGCCTGTGAATTGATGGGCACAACGATGTCCATTACGGTTGGTTCGCATGTGCGATCAATACCATTTACCAAAAATTCATAGGTCATACCAACGGTTGCCTTGGACAGGCCGGTTGAAACATTGACCTGTGAAATGGTGGCCTTTGGAATTTTAATCATTGCATTTGCAATGCCGCTGCGTACAGGGAACGAAATGCCCGATTGCAGGCAGTCACGTGAAAATGGATCTGCCTCGCATATATACAGGCGTGAATGCGCGTTCATCATGAACATATTCGCCAAACTGTTGAACAAGAATGTACGTGTGATTTTATCGTTCAGGCGTGTGCACCCAAAATTACGGCAAATAATCATTGGACGGTCGGCAAACATGACACCGGGGTGCGCCTGCTCTTCGGCGGCGCGGGCATCAACGATGTTTTGGTCATAGTCCAAACTGTCGGCGCGTTCCATAAATTCGGTTTCTGGAATAAAATTCGGATCATCTGGATACGCATAGTATGACTGAACCGGTGTTTCGGTATAAATTGTCTGGAAATTATCATACGCGATTTCGGTATCGTCCGCAAATGCGGGCATTGCCAGTACAGATGCGATTACCGCGGGCAAAATAAATTTAGCCATATTCAGAACCTTTCTTTCTTTTTATGTTAAATCTTAAAACATTCGTGGTATCTGTGTCAAAGCAAAAATATTTTTATTGAAAATTGTTATCTGTTTGTTCTAACGTTATAACCAGTAAGTACAGAATAAGGAAAGGTGGAAACATGGTAGATGTCATAATTTCTGGCGATGCCGGCAAGTTGCATGCTGTATATCATAAATCTGAAACACCATCTGCGCCACTGGCGGTGGTGCTGTCTGGAAATCCACGACAAAAGTATCATATGAATGACCGTGTGTCATATGCAATGTTTCGTGCGTTTATGGATATTGGGTTTTCGGTTGTGCGCTTTAATTATCGTGGCGTAAATGATTCCGAAGGGTCGATTGGCACAACCGCCGATAATATGTTGGACATCGCAACGGTTATTGACTGGATTCAGAACAAGAACGAAGACAGTGACAAGATTTGGCTGGCGGGTCACCAGTTGGGCGCATGGTATGTGTTACAGGCCATGATGCGTCGACCAGAGGTTTCTGGTTTTGCGCTGGTATCGCCTGATGCGTCGTTGTCGGACTTTGCGTTCCTGTCCCCACGTCCAAATCGTGGGCTGTTATTACAGGGGGCGGCGGAATCTGATGATGCACGCGCGTTTGCGGCGCACCTGACACAGGTATTAAAGAAACAGGCGCAAATTGATTTGGAAACAATTCGTGTGAAGAACGCCGATGCGAATTATGCCACACCGGCTGACCTGCGCCAGATGTATAATGATTTGAAGGCCTATGTTGGGCGTGAAAATTCCGAAGACAAGTTGTTGTAATTTACCATGCAAGCAGATACAAAACGTTTTTTAGACCCGAATATTCCCGATGAAATGGCGGCGTCAATTCGCCCGCATACGCTGTCGGACTTTATTGGGCACGATGCACTGAAACAGAACCTGTCGGTGTTTATCAATGGTGCAAAATCGCGAGGCGAGGCAATGGATCACGTCCTGTTGTACGGCCCCCCAGGACTGGGCAAGACGACACTGGCGCACATTGTGGCAAATGAACTGGGAACGAATTTCCGCGCGACGTCCGCGCCCATGCTGACCAAGCAAGGGGATTTGGCGGCGATTTTGACCGCCCTGGAACCAATGGACGTGCTGTTTATCGATGAAATCCACCGTTTGCCCACCGCGATTGAAGAGGTCTTGTATTCCGCAATGGAAGATTTCAAATTGGACATCATGCTGGGCGAAGGGCCGTCGGCCAAGAGTGTGCGTATCGACCTGCCCCCATTTACGCTGGTGGGTGCGACAACCCGTACGGGATTGCTGTCGAATCCGTTGCGTGACCGATTTGGAATTGATTTGCGTCTGTCGTTCTATTCGCCGGACGATTTGGCGCGTATCATCGTGCGCAGTGCAAATATTTTGGGCACACCGATTGATGCGGATGCGGCATTGACATTGGCACGCAGTGCGCGTGGCACACCACGTATTGCAAATCGATTGTTGAAGCGTGCACGTGATTTTGCGGGTGCGCTGGGGCGCAATGAAATTTCGCCTGAAACAATCAAAACCACCCTGTTCCAGTTGCATATTGACGGGCGTGGGTTGGACGAAATAGACCGCGAATATATGACGACCATTGTGCGGCACTATGCCGGTGGGCCGGTTGGTATTGAAAACTTGGCGGCGGCATTGTCAGAACCCGCAGACACCATCGAAGATGTGATTGAGCCATATTTGATGCAGTTGGGCTTTGTCCAGCGTACACCACGTGGTCGTGTGATTACCGATGCGGGCTATAAACACCTGGGGTTGGAAAAATAAATCATGCCAAAAATTCATAAATTTCCGTTCGCGATTGCGTATGCGGACACGGACGCCGGTGGAATTGTTTATCATGGTCGATATATAGAAATTGCCGAACGCGCACGTATGGATTTGCAACAAAAGTCTATACGTGGAGATGAACGCTATACTAAACTTGGGGTTGCATTGTCTGAACCGAGCGATATCATTGAGAATGTAATTGACATGTGCTTTGTTCAGAGCATACAGCGTGGTCGTGCAATTTATAACCATTTGAGATTTGGAAAATAAATCATGTTTGCAAGAATTTTGTATTATGTGCTAGACGTTGTAGGACTGGTTAGGTCGGTTGTTCTTATTGGTATTGTGGGCTTGTGGTGCTCTTTGTATTTTTTGTCAAGCCCGTTTGCATGGAATACCAATGAAGGTATTCAACTTTTTTTTGCGGTTGTTACTGCGTTGTCGGTAATATGTTCTATTTTCCCTCCAAAACAAACACCACGTGTGAAGGGAGAGTGGTGGTTTGATGGGCAAGAAAAAAAGTTGTGGATGAAATTGCGGAATGTTGGGTACTCTACAGTTGTGTTGGGAGGTAAATATGATACTGCGTTGGTTATGTGTGGTCTCGGGAGTAGAGATAAAGATGGAGGAGCGCAAATTAGAATCGCTAATATTTACTATGTTGGTGGGGATCAAGAACCGTGGATGTTGTCTGTTGCCCATACGGATGCATTGGAAATGATGCCAAATGACGTTTTTTATTATTATAATCCTCTTGATGTATCAGGAAAAGAGGTTTTGGGTGTATCATTGATTACTAGTGATGGGGGTATTTTGAAAATGTCCTCTCGTGTTTGTTGTTAATAGGTAGATATATGTCTAGAAAATCTTATTCAGTTCGGTTGGAACATGCGTTAAAGCGCTTAGAAGTGAAACGTATAGAAGACGCGGCGAAATTGCCTGTGAAAGAAATCTTAAAAGCCAAGAATGTGGGAATTGAGTGTGTGCTAGAGTTATGTTCTGTTTTGGATAAACATGGTGTTTGTTTTGAAGATCAGGCGGGATTAGAAAAATGCAGAAAGAAACACGAAGAACGAAAAGCACGTGTTTTGTATTATAATATTCTAAGTAAGTTGGACTATACGCTTCATAGAACGATAAAGAATAGAAAATTGGTGCTGCAGTTACAAATTCCTAAAAAGCTTTCATATCCTGAGAAGTTTTATATGGTTGCATTACAATGCATGGCGCAGGCTGTGAAAGAGACCCGTTCCTTTACAACGTTTCTTGATATGAGCATAACTCCAAAGGTTGACTTAGTACAAAAGGAGATAAGCTATTCTTTGTGTGATGTGTGTTTTATAAAGTTCGTTTTGTCAAAGTATATAGAAGGTTTGCTTGGAATGCGCATTGAAAGTGATGAATTTATATATAGCAAAAAGTATAAAGGTAACGTGATAAGGTTGTGGTTCCCAGACATATATCCAAATGATTATTCTCTGCGAAGTGGTGGTGGTGTGAATATGGACGTGCTTCAAAAGATAAAAACGAAGTTGTCGAAAATATTTATTGTTGATGAGTTTTTACGAAGCTTCTTTGTAGAGATCCCTTCTCCAGAGTATGTAAGGAGTGCAAGATATGTTGTAAATATAGATACGAATTCTTTAATGACTTTGTTACTTCGTAAATCAATGTTTCGAGACATAGTGAATTTACTATTTGATGTAAGTATGGTGCAAGATAATATGCAGCAAGAGGTAATAAACCATGCCAAAAATTCATAAATTTCCGTTCGCGATTGCGTACGCGGACACGGATGCCGGTGGGATTGTCTATCACGGTCGGTATATAGAGATTGCCGAACGCGCGCGTATGAATTGGCTGCGCGGTGTTGTGTATCCAGATTGCGATTTGGGCTTTGTTATTCGGGAACTGAATATCAAATATATTCGCCCACTGAAATTGGGTGATGAATTTGTTGTGGAAACCACAATTACGCACGTTGGTGCGGCATCGCTGTCGGTGGAACAAAAGTTCGGGCGTTATGGGGAAATTTATGCTATACTGAATGGTACGGCGGCATACATTGGTGGCGACATGCATCCAAAGCGTATCCCCGACCAGATTTTGCAGAAAATAACCGCAGAATAAGAAAAACGAAGAAAAGGAAAGGAAAGATGGAAACTACAAGCAGTTTTTCGCTGACAAACCTGTTCACAGGCGACCTGATGACGCTGTTCATATCGGTTGTGTTGGTCATCGGCAGTATTATGTCATGGGCAATTATTATTGAAAAAATCCGCATGTGGCACTATGTCAAAAAAAATCCAATTAAAATCAAGGTCACAGACAATCTGGATTTGGTTGTCGACCGTCTGACACGACCATTTGAACGTAATCTGTGGTTCTTGTCCATGGTATCGTATGTTGCGCCGTTTATTGGTCTGTTTGGAACAATTTGGGGCGTTATGGATTCGTTTGCGTCCATCGGTGTGAACCAGTCCGTGTCGATTGGCGTTGTTGCTCCTGGGTTGGCAACCGCATTGGGTACAACGGCATTGGGGCTGATTGCGGCTGTGCCGGCGGCGATTGCGTACCAGTATTTTATTAAAAAGGTCGATAACCTGTACGACGATTTGGACGACACACGTCGTGAAATGCAATCCGCACGTAAATAAGGGGACACAATGTCGCGCAGAAGACAGAGAAATTCAGACGCCGCAATTTCACTGACACCAATGATTGATATCATGACGGTGTTGTTGGCGGTGTTTATGGTGACAACGCCCATGATGACAACGGGTATTGATTTGGACTTGCCGGCGGCGGGGCATACAACCCTGACGGGCAATGATCACGCAATTCAAATCAGTGTGGACGCATCGGGGCGGTACTATATTGGCGAAATGCAACTGTCGCGGGATGATGTGGTCAAACGCGCGATTGCAATGCGTGGTGAAAATCCGCAACTGACGATAATGATAAACGGTGATCGCCACGCGGACTATGGCGCGGTGATGTCGGTGATGGGAAAATTAAAGGACGCCGGATTCCAACGCGTTGGCCTGCGCACCCAGATGGACAAGTAAAAGTTCAGAGTGCAGAGTTCAAAGTTCAAATGGGGTGTTGCTGATGAAAAACAATATCGCAATGAAGAAAAGTGAGGCGTTTGCACTGAGAATAATAAAATTGTACAATCATCTGACGGATACGAAAAAGGAGTACGTGCTATCAAAACAAATTTTACGGTCTGGGACTAGCATTGGCGCAAATCTGGCAGAGGCAGAATGTGCAATAACAAAAAAAGATTTTCTGTCCAAGGTTTATATTGCACTGAAAGAATGTGCAGAAACCCAATATTGGTTGCGTCTGTTGAAAAATTCAAAATATTTGACCGCAACAGAATATGCTAGTGTGTACAAGGATTGTAATGAGATAACAAAAATTTTGATGGCAACAACAAAAACAATAAATTTCAGAGATTCCGAGGGCAAAACTTTGAACTCTGAACTTTGAACTTTGAACTTTATTATGAAATGCAAATTTAATATATTTAATTCTGAAAATTTGTTGATGTCCGTGATGGGGCACTTGATTGTGCTGGCCGTTATGGTGACGTCGTTTGCGGTGCTGACCCAGCGTGCAAAACTGGTTGCGCCCGATCGGATTCAGATTTATGAAATTGACCTGAACGCGGTGCGTGTCACGGGCGATGAAACGCGCCTGCATAACGTGAACGCGGACAGCGTGCCTGACGCGCCCAAGAATCAACCAGAACCCAAACAGCCAGAGCCAAAGCCCGCCCCCGCGCCGGTCGAAGAGCCAAAGCAGATTGAAACGCCATCGCTGGTCGAAGAACCCGAACCAGAACCAGAGAAAAAACAACCAGAGCCAGAAAAGCCCGTTGATGTCCAGAAGCCCGACGATACCCCTGCCCCGCGCAAAAAGACGGTTGTCCGTGTCAATCGCGAGATTGTATCATTGGACAGAACATTGACCATATCGGTGGTGGATGCATTGCGTGTGGCGATGACGCGTTGTTGGTCGATTGACACGTCGCGTTCAGACATTGGTGATATTCGTGCGGTGGCGCACCTGACGATGCGTCGTAATGGCACGGTGCGTGATGTATGGTTTGAATCTGCCGCGCGCGCGGAAACAGATCCCGCGTTTGCGTACGTATTGGACACGATTCGCAGTGCGATAAACGTGTGCCAGCCGTTCAAGATGCTGCCTGTGGGCGAATTTGACAAGTGGGAAAAGATTCAGTTGACCTTTTACCCGACACAGGGCAAGGTTATGTAAAACGCGCAGAATGGCGCGTTTTTTTTAGAGCATAGATAATAGAGCATAGATAATAGATTTTTTTACATATGTGCGCTCGCGCAACATATCGAGTGGATTGCCACGCTGCGCTCGCAATGACAGAGTTTCTGGCACGTGTGTCGCCTGCGGACTACGCATTTTATACACGCACTACTAGCACTCTTGTCATTGCGAACGTAGTGAAGCAATCCAGTAAATAAAAAAGTGCGCCATTCGGCGCAAGTCAATGACCTAGATTCCGGTGTCAAGCACCGGAATGAATCCAAGCGAAGCGCGCAGGATGCGGCAAGGACGTCAGTCCGCAGGCGACACGTTTTTAGAACGCGGTTAGTTCCCCTCCATCGGGCCCCGCAAAATTGATAAATTTTGTGGGTGTTTTCGTGGAGGGGTGGCGCGAATGCGACGGGGTGGTTGAGAGAGTGCGTAATTATGGATGCATTCTTTCTAACAAAAGACCACCTCCCCGCTACGCGGTACTCCTCCACAGGAGGAGAACTCAGTCCGCAACGAGAATGACTTTTTTATTCTAGAAACATTGTCATTGCGAGGAATGAAATGACGAAGCAATCCAGTAAATAAAAAAGTGCGCCATTTGGCGCGGCTTTACTGACTGGATTGCCACGCTGCGCTCGCAATGACAAAAGTGCTAGTAGAGTCAAGTAAAATGATAGTGGCAGAAAAAACACAGCCCGTAGGTGACACATATGTAAAAAATCTATTATCTATTCTCTATTATCTATGCTCTAAAAAAAACCGCCACGCGGGCGGTTTTTGTCAGATGCACGATAAGCCGGATTCTGTGCTGCCCATGGATTGCCATATGGCCAACCCAAGGGTAGTGAACATAATCAATCTGCACCCAATGTTACCACTGGGCGTCATGCCTTCTACCCGCCCCCTCCTTGGGACTTGTCAATGGGGGCCTATTTGAAGTTGCTGCACACAGAGATTGCCCGTTTCACTCGAATTTAATCGCTTCGTCACTGCTGCTCTAATCGTCGGATCGCTCCGCTCGGTCATTAGCCGATGTGTTGTCCCACGCAGTCCGGACTTTCCTCGGTCATGCTTGGCGCGTGACCGCTATGCTCTGTGCATCTGACGGGTGAAATTCTATCAATAATTTGTCGAATTTCAACAAAAAAGCAACTTTTGCGTATGTGGCATCTATCATCGCGCCCGCGGGCAAATAAAAATGTATTTTTTCTCTTGCGCAGGTTATGCGTTTTTTTCTAAGATAAGATACAAAAGAGAAAAAGAAGTGGGAAGAATGTCTAGAATTCTGCGTTTTTTTGTATGTTTGGGAACTTTATTTTTTGTTGGCAATGCATTTGC
>DJQW01000001.1:488683-595353 GCA_002437665.1 Alphaproteobacteria bacterium UBA6376 | reverse complement strand
CAATGATTGCTACCTGACATTGACCGATGGTAACTTTGTTTCAGCTGTAAATGAGGGCTCTCAGTTATGCGCTCAGGGTTATTACTGCAAACACGGCGGTCAAAACATCTATTATGATGAAAATGGCGACGAACGCGGTTTGACAGATTCGCGTCCAACCATTGGTGGGGGCGATGCCTGTGCACGTGGCGCATACAGTGATACAGAGGCAACCAGCTGCGACGCATGTCAGAACGGTCAGACAACTAGTGCCACTGGTGCAGCCAGCTGTAACGCAACCTGCTCTAATGCAGACAACGTGACCGAATGGAACACTGCGACATGGCAGGAAAACTATGTCAGCAATCACTGCTCTATTAAAACATGCGCAACTGGTTACAAACTGGAAAACAACAAGTGCGTGTTGTCAACCATTCATTGTGATCCTGGTTCTTACCTGCCTGCAAAATGGACATCTTGCAGCACATGCGAAGAAGGTAGATTCTGCGAAGGTGGCAACTTTAATTACAGTACAAACGACCAAGGGTTCGAATACTGTCCTAACGACTATCCATTTTCTGATGCTGGGGCTACCGCCAGAACAGAATGTTATGGTGCGCAAAAAGACCGTCCATGGACAGGCACGCAAGAATCATGTGATTTGCCAGATGGATGTGTGGGCGTAACCTGCGAAGAATGCAAACGCGATGCGTGCAAGTACATTGCGTACTCTAATGAAGATGGTACGGCCGATGGTCAAATCAGAGAAGGTTGTGCAAGCAACAATGAAAACTGCAAACAGAAACAACTTTCTGTCAACGCATGGTCGGGTAATTATGTAAATGGCCTTACATGTCCGGCATGTTCGACACTGGGCAATGGTGAGTACACATTGTCTGAACATAGCAACACCGGTGGTGCGACAGCATGCTATATGAAATGCAACACGGCGTGCACACGTCCGACATGTCCATTGCATGCAATCTGTTCATACACAGACACATCAACAGATGGTGTACAGTACTATGGTGGCACTTGCAGTGCAGCGGCATCAACATGCCCTATGACATTTACATGTGAAAATGGCTATACCAAGACATCTGATGGTACAGGGTGCGAGGTAAGCACATTCCAAATCACGTACAAGAGTGGTTACGACAGCCAGTCCACCACCCAGTCAGTGGCATATACTGCAAAGTTCACAACCAAGGCAGCAAGTACGTTCAAACGTCCTGGGTATACATTTATCAACTGGGGTGGTCAGTACCCACAGGCCAGCACAGAATACACCTATTTAACCGCGGGCAACACGACATTGACTGCGTCTTGGACAGCGTGCGCATCTGCGGTTACGTCCCCAGGGACATGTAACTGTGGCAGCAATCAATACCCTAATGGTCAGGGATGCAGTGACTGTGTCAAATCATGCTCAACGGTATCTATTTATACCAAGGGTTCTTACAATGTTTGCCAATCGCAAACTGTTGCTGATGGATGCTATCGCGATTGCACAACGTCAGATGTGCCAAACTCTGCAACCGTGACAGGAACTGTTAAATACGACGCGGTCAGCAACACTTGTGCCGCAACAAAGTGTAATACAAACTATTACCTGTCTGATGGCAAGTGTGTCACATGTCCTGACAACGCCATTTGCGGTGGTGATGATAAAATCACATGCGAAGATGGCTATACATTAAATGGCAAGGTGTGCGAACCAAACAAGTACACCGTGACATTTGATGCAAACGAAGGCACAGGTGGCCCAACCGCACAAACGGTTGAATTTGGCAAAAAGATGGCAACACTGACAACATTGCCAACACGTGCAACATATTCATTCGTTGGATACTTTGATACCAAGACCGGTGGCACACAGTACTATGCGTCCAACGGTACGGCCGTGCGCACGTGGGATAAATTGAGTGATACAACCCTGTACGCACACTGGTCACAGAATCAGGTTACCTGCGAAGCGGGCAAGTACTATGACGGCACGGCACAGGTTGATTGTCCGTCGGGCAAATATTGCCCAGGCACGGGTACAACCATCGAAGGTGGCGCGGGCTGCGCGATTGAATGCACAACACTGGGCAGTGAATACACCGCATCTGATGTTGGTGCATCGGCCAGTGGCCAATGCTTCAAGGCATGCGATGCCGCCTGCTCTGGCGAAGATACGGACAGTTGCGTGTCGCCTATGTGGACAGCGGATGGTGATTGCAAATACGATATGACCGCAAAGGTGTCTGGCGTTCAGTATTACAACAGCACCCAATGTGTTGGTCAAGGTAAAACCGCATGCCCATTAAAGGACTTTACGTGTAAAGCGCGTTATTTCAAAGATGGCGACAAGTGCACAGCGTGCAAAACGTTGGGTGATGGTTCGTTCACTCTGTCATTGGCCAGAAATTCTAATGGTTCAAAGGATTGTTATAAGTCGTGCAAACAAGAATGTGAAAAAGCACCTTGTACAGCAGGTCACGGTAGCTGTTCCTATGAAAGTGTATTTGATACAGGTGCGATACACTATGATAACCCAACGGTTTGTCAGGTTACATCAACAAATTGTCCAATGACCATTACATGTGATGCGAACTATGAACTGGATGCAAATACAGGAACGTGCCCAGGTGTACTGTACACAATCACGTTGGATGACAACAATGGCACGGGTGGCGATGGCACAGCGTATCAACAGTATAACACTGACTGGTTCAGCGATGCCGCCAAGACCAACAGCATCAGCAAGGTTACCGCACCAACACGTGATGGCTGGACATTCTTGGGCTACTATACAAACCAGACCGGTGGCAACGTGATGATTGGCGAAGATGGCACACTGCCTTCTAATACGACATTCACAGCAAACACGACACTGTATGCGCATTGGTCACAGAATGCCACAACGTGTCAGGCGGGCAAATACTATGACGGTGCAAACCACGTCACATGCCCAGCGGGCAAATACTGTGACGGCACGGGCACTTCGGCAATCGGCACGGCTGGTTGCGCGGCGGATTGCCCTGCGGGTGGCACGTCTGGTTCGGGCGCGACAGGCCAAAAGGACTGCTTTGTTGCGTGTCCTGCCCCTGCGACAATCGCGAATGGTCGCTTGGAAAATGCCCAGACACAGCAGAATTATGACGGGTCTGCATATCCGGAATGTACGTATCATGCGGTCTGCAACACAGGTTATATCGCCAAGGACGATTACACGACCGCACCAACATGTATCTGGGGCAGTGGCGCATGTCCAGAGAACTATTACTGCGACCCAGACCCAGTGGCATGTCCAGATGGTGGTTTGAGTAACACTGGTGATTCCGACATAACACAGTGCTATAAACTGTACGACGATTATGACGGATTCCAGAATGGTACGGCATCGGCAATCTGCTATTACCAGACCGCGACCAATGCGTATGACCGCTGTCAGGTTCGCACGGTCAAGACATGTTATGCTGGTTATTGGTATCAAAACCCAACAATGCCGGACGAATTCTTGTGCCGCAGTGTTCAAGACAAGTATTACAGCCCGAATCCGAACATCTATCAGACAGAATGTCCGGACAAGACCAACCAGTATGTCCATTCGGAAGAAAATGCGGCATCTTATGTGAACTGCTATAAACAGTGCGTATTGGATGTTCCACATGCGACAACGGTGGCCGCGGCCAAGAACACGGTATATGGTATCAGCACAACCCAGTACGAAGCATGCTCGTTCAATGTGACATGCGATACGGGTTACACGGTACGCAATAACAATACCGCCGCCCCATCATGCCAAGCCAACGCGTACACAATCACGTTGGACAAGAATGGTGGTACAGGTTCAACACCGGCCAGTGTCACATGCACATTTGACAGCGGCGCATGTACATTACCAGCGACCAGCGGTCTGAACCGCGCGGGTTACGGCGTAGAGGCAAAGTGGTGTTCGACCAAGAATGGCGGTGCGCCATGCTATGAGGCAGGCAAATCCATTGCTGAAAACATCTCGGGCGATGGTACGGCGGTCACACTGTATGCTGTATGGACGCCACAGGTGTACACGGTTAAACTGGACAGCCGTAATGCAGATGTTGTTGCAGCACCAGATACGGTTTATCTGAAATATGCAACCGGCTGGTTCAACAATGCGGCGGCGACAGACCCAATTATCGCGCTGACAACGTTACCATCAAAGGCGGCATGGTTCTTTACAGGGTTCTATGACGCAATCGAAGGTGGCCAGCAGATTATCAGTGCGGACGGTAAGTTTGGCACATCCGAGGCGGCGTTGACGATGACGACCAGATCACCTGCGACAATCTATGCCAGATTGGAAGCCGGCACTGTAACATGCGATGCGGGTACGTATTACACCGGCACAGGCCCAGATTGCACAATCTGCCCAGCAAATAACTATTGCGAAGGTGGCACATTCGGTGCGGATTCTGGCAACGTCGGCGGACTGGTGGCGTGCCCAGACGGCGGTAAATCACCGACCAGTGCGACATCAGCGGCGCAGTGCTACAAAGAAAATCTGGATACGTACGTGTCGGATCACGGTCGTGGTACACAGACATGTAACTATGACACGGCGGCATCGGATTACACGGCGGATTGTCGCGATCGCAACATGACATCGTGCGATGCGGGTTATTGGCTGCGCGATACCAGCAACCATACAGATCCTGACTGTGACAGTGTGGACGATGGTTATTGGTCTGCGGCAAGCACTCTGACCCAGACGGCATGCCATGGATACACATCTGGTGGCGCGGTACATTCAAAGCCGAATGCAGTCAAGGTTCAGGATTGCTATAAAGAGGGTGTTGCGTATAACGCGACCAAGGGCAGCGGTACACAGACATGCTACTACTCGGTTGGCGAAGGTGACAGCGCGGTATATGGCAATGAATGCTATGACATTACCATCAACAAGTGTAACAAGGGTTATTGGCTGGCAGACAGCGCAGACATTGATTGCAGCGTGGCGGACTTTAACTACTACAGTGGCGCGGACGAAATAACACGTACGGCGTGTCCAGCGGGCGGCAAGACCCGTATCGACACCGCCGAAGCACCACAGCAGTGCTATAAAGACGGTCAGCCATACACAGCGGATCATGGTGTTGGGTATCGCGTGTGCTTCTATACCAGTGGCACGGGCGATGATGCCAGATATGATTCTGCGTGCGAAACACCAACAATGACCAAATGTACCGGTGGTTATTACTATGACATCGAAAAGAACAAGGTGGATTGTATCGTTGTTGGTTATGGCTATTACAGCACGAACAACATTGAACGCGAGCAATGCAAGCCAGATGGCACAACCAAGACCGAAACCAGCACATCCAGTGCGGAATGCTATATGGATGGTATGGTGTGCACCATCACAAATGGTCAGGGAACACAAACATGTAACTATGACGCGGCGGCCGACGCATATACGGCATCGTGCACAACATGTACGGTTGTATCTTGCGACGAAGGTTTCTCGCAGGTGGGCAACGAATGTGTAAACTGTCCAGCAGGCAGCGTCTGCAACAACGGCACGCAAAAGACATGCGCTGAACTGACCAATGGCGAATACCCATTGTCTGACGCGGGTACAACCGATGTTGCGATGTGCTATCGGAACTGTACATTGGCGGACAATGCGGCGTCTATGTCCGGTCGTGATTACCAAGGTGCACCAGACACATGTGCAATTAAACGTTGCGCGGCGGGCTGGCATCTAGAAAATGGCGTGTGCGTGCTGTGTCCAGAAGGCAGTTTCTGTGGCGATCCGGACAACCCAGATCCAGACGCACCAGATGTGAAATCTTGCCCAGCCGATTGGCCATTGTCTGACAAGGGCGCAAAGAGCCAGAACGATTGCTATCGCAAGTGCGAAGAATATGCAATCGAAGGTGGCAAGGCCGTACCAGTCAGTGACAAAGCAAACTATCCAAAGGTTTGCGAGTTCAAGGGCGTATCGGACAGTGGCAACCCATGCGAAATCGTGGATGACAAGTGCGTTGAAACATCATGCAATGGGGACTTTGAAATGATAAACGGCAAGTGCGAGCCATGTAATCGTGATCATGCACTGACCTATCAAAAGACCGGCAACTGTATCGTTGCGTCGTGCGAAGTGAACTATCACCCGAACGGCCAGAGTTGTGAATACGATGTTCAGGAATGCACAGCACCAAATGCGGTGTCCGCTGAAAAACGTTGGGACGCCAAGTTGCAGGCATTCGGCGTATGCACAATCAAGGAATGCGAGGAAGGATTCCACATTTCGTCCAACGCATGTGTATCTGACCAGCAACAGTGCACGGTTGACCACGGAACGGGTATCAAGGAATGGGATCACGTTGCGAACCAGTGGGGCAAATGTGTGGCAACGTATTGCGATGCGGGTTACACCAATGATCCAGATTTGGTTGACAGCCGCGATGCATCGAAACCATGTGGCGTATGCCGTAACAAGTTCGCAGTTGATGGCGAAATTGCGGCCAGCAGTTACATCCGTGAATGCGAAATTGCGTCGTGCATGTATCAGGGCGAGATGTACAATCTGGAAGACAACGAATGCAAACCAATTTGCAGTGTTGTTGGATACTCTGATGAGACCGGCACAGAAAAGTGGGATGCAACCCGCAAGAAGTGCGTACGTACATGTAACGCCGGATACACATCGTGGTAAAGAAAAATAGACCGTCCAAATGGACGGTTTATTTTTGCCATGGATTTTTTATGCACGCCACGATAAAATAATCATTATGAAAAAGTATGATGTTATGATTATTGGTGCGGGCGCGTCAGGTATGGCGGCGGCGCACGCGGCACTGGCGCGCGGACGCAGTGTGGCGGTGATTGATATGGGCAACGCCCCATTGCGCAAGGTTGCGGCGTCTGGTGGTGGACGATGCAATTTCACGAATGCCGCGGCGGGACGCAATCGTTACTTTGGTGAAAATCCGGACTTTGTTCGTGGGCCATTGGCGCGCGTGACGTCCAGCGATATATTGGATTGGGCACGCGGGCACAATATCGCATGGACTGAAAAAAGCGCGGGACAATATTTCTGTGCCGATGGCGCGGGCGCGATTGTTGACGCATTGATGTCGGACGCGCGCGGGGCGAAAATCATTCAAAATGACGCCGTAGAATCCGTTGATTTTTCAGGCGGGCAATTTATCATTCACGCCGCATCTGGCGATTATGGTGCGACGTCTGTGATTGTGGCGACGGGTGGTGTGTCATTCCCGACACTGGGGACGAGCGACATTGGTTATAAAATTGCAAAACATTTTGGTCATAAGATAGTTCCCGTGCGCCCCGCCCTGTGCGCGATTGCAACGGGTGTGTTTACAGACACATTGGCGGGCATTTCATTGCCGGTTGAAATTACCGTTGGTCGCGATGTGATTACGGACGACATGTTATTTACACATGTTGGCATTGGTGGGCCGACGGTATATCGCGCGACCGTGCGTAATTCAGATGCAGATTGGATTATAAACCTGATGCCGAACGCAAACACATTTGACATATTGTCGCGTGCAAAGCGCACCGATGGTCGCAAAACCGTGGCCACGATTCTGGGGCAATATATGCCCGCGCGCGTGGCCCAGTGGATTGCGCGTGGCGACGTGCGTAACATTGCCGATATTCGCGACACAGACCTGCGTCAGGTTGCACTGCGCGTGCAACATATTGTTATTGCGCGTGATGCGTATAAATACCACGGTCTGCGCAGTGCAGAGGTCGTGCGCGGTGGCGTCGCCACAGACCAGATATCGTCACGCACTATGGAATCAAAATTGCGCAGTGGCCTGTTCTTTGCGGGCGAGGTTATAGACATCGCGGGCGATTTGGGCGGATTCAACCTGCACTGGGCATGGGCCAGCGGCACAATCGCCGGCGAAAACGCGTAATTTGCGCACGCCCACAGAATACATACCTATTGTTCAGCGGGCGTATATTCCTGTATCATCGTGCCCAAGAGGCACACATATCATGACAACACAAACATTGATTGCCAGTGACGGAATGCGGCTGCGTTGCACGTTGTGGAACAACGTTCGACGCCCCATTGGCGTGGTTCAGATTATTCACGGCATGGACGAGCATGTCGGACGATATGCGCGATTTGCCCAATATATGAATCAGAACGGCTATATCGTGTTTGGCGATGACCATCGTGGGCACGGCCGCACCGCCGGTGGCGCGCAAAATATCGGTCGCGTTGGGTGCAGTGCCGATTTATTTATGGACATTGTGTCGGATGAATTGGCGATTTTGAAATACCTGAGCCAGAAATACAATTTACCCGTATTTATTTTTGGCCACAGTTACGGCAGTTTTATTACCCAACGCATTCTGCAAGAATCAGACCTGTGTGCGGCGGGCGTATGCATGTCGGGTTCGGCACGATACCCGCGCAGTATGCTGGGGGTTGGGACGGCGATGGCATGGATTGGACAACGCATATTTGGTGCAAACGCGCCGGCACGTGCAATCGAACTGTTTTTACCAATACGCGGACGCCACGCCGCACGATACCTGACGCGGGACGCGCATCAGGTTGCCCTGCGCGATGCAGACCCACTGCGCGCAAAATATTTTTCATATGGATTTTATTATTCCCTGTTTCGTAATCTGATGCACCTGCCAATGGGCGCAAATCGTAAAATTCCGTTGCTGATTATCAGTGGCAACCGCGACATAGTCAGTATGAACGCGCGTTTGGCGCGGTCGCTGTATCGCGCATATCAGGGCCAGAATATGAATAACCTGACGCTGATTATTTACCCGCACGCGCGGCACGAATTACTGTTGGATACGAATTATGCCGATGTCCAGAACGACATTCTGGGGTTCTTTAATGGCGTGCTAAATCGGCACTAGCATCAACCAATCTTTTTTGTTATAATTGTGGCCAAGGATTGGGTGAAATGTTTCGCAGTACATCGCGTGTATTTTTTCTGTTGATTTGCGCCACCGGCACAACCGCCGCAATGGCCGCGAATGAAAAGATTGATATTGATCAACCTATTTTGCTTTGTATGGATAAGGGATGCAGTTTAGCATTTACCCCAGCCGTAAATGATTTCAGTTCTTGTCTGGGCAATCAGTATACGACGGCATGTTATGGCGGTGATTCAACCTATGGCAATGTAAAGGCGTATTCTTGCGTTTCGTGCCCCAGTGGCTATACACTTACAAAAAAGTGGGGGTTGGCAGATTCAGGATCTTCGCCTTGTAATTTTTCATACTATGAATGCGAAGAGGAGACATGTAATCTGAGATGCCCCTTAATAATATCACGCTGGCGTTTGGCCAGCGAACGCGGAAATTACGAGAGTTCATACATTACAAGGTTGAACGAAGACACATGCACATGTGACAAAATTTACAGTTATAGATGCGCAGCAGGGTATTATAATTCACGCGGTTCTGCGGCGGTTGTAAGTTCCCCCAGCAGTTTGAATTGTGTCAGGTGTCCACGCATGCTGGACAGTAATTTGTTGTTATCATATGGCACGTCCGACGCTGGTCGGAATGTTGGTGAGAAAAGTTGTTACATGAGCAAAGGTGATTCATATTCACATAAAGTGAAGGAAGGCGAAAAAACAAACACCATCGGCAAGTATCGATTGAGTGTCGATTGCTATTATGACCAGCCATCAAATTAGTTGTACAATGTCCGCCCCTTTTTAGAGCATAGATAATAGAGAATAGATAATAGATTTTGTGCGCCGGTGGCGCAACATTATTCACTGGATTGCTTCGTTACACTCGCAATGACAAAAGAGCCAGAATACCTGTTATTGTTGTAAGCGTTTTTTACCCACTACTAGCACCCTTGTCATTGCGAGGAATGAAATGACGAAGCAATCCAGTAAATATAAAAGTGCGCCATTCGGCGCAAGTCAATGACCTGGATTCCGGTGTCAAGCACCGGAATGACAGTTTTTTTTTAGAACGTAGCAAGTTCCCCACCATTGGAGGGGGTGTCCGCAGGACGGGGTGGTCGAGAGAGCCCGTAATTATGGATGGTCTTTTATAGGTTCGCGGGGCTTACATTTTTGACGTCATGCCGGCGCAGGCCGGCAACCATTGCTGCGCAGCAATAGACCCCGACCTGCGTCGGGGTGACGAAAATATGTGCTACGCAACATTATCAACTGGATTGCCGCGCTGCGCTCGCAATGACAAGGGTGCTAGTAGAGCCAAGAAAAAGGATGGTGGCGGGAACGCAGTCCGCAGGCGACACACGTTCTAGAATCTCTGTCATTGCGAGCAAGCGTAGCGACGCGTGGCAATCCAGTAAATATAAAGTGCGCCGGTGGCGGCGGCAGTTAGTCACAGATTTCGGCGAATTTCAGCGGAATGATTTTCGCCAATGCGGCGGGCGCAACCTCTACCTGATAGCCGATTTTGCCGGCACTGAAAATAATCGTTTCAAAATTATTTGCGGATGCGTCGGCAACCGTCTGAAATTGTTTTTTCATACCAATCGGACTGCACCCGCCATGGACATAGCCCGTGAGTTGCAACAGTTCGCGCATTGGTAACATATCAATCGCCTTTTCCCCAACCGCCAATGCGGCACGTTTCAAATCCAATTCGGAACAGACCGGCAACATAAAAACATAATACTTGTTCGAACGCGCAACCGTAACCAATGTCTTGAATACCTGATGCGGATTTTGATTTAATGCCGCCGCGACATCCACGCCCGACAGTGCTGGCGTATCAGCATAGCAATAATGGTTATATGGTGTTTTATGTGCGTCCAGAACGCGCATAACATTTGTTTTATATTCGTTGGTCTTCATGCGCTATATTTTGCGCGCGGGTGGGAGAATTGTCAAATCTTTTATGTTTGACTTAGGTACGCAAATTATTATAAAATTTAACCATTCAAATGTAGGAAAATGCAGCAGTCAAAAATAACATCTTGGGCGCAAAATATCTGTGATTCCGTGGGCGATTACACGTTGCGTATGGCGGCGCATGCACGTGATGGTTTGCAATTCTGTGGTGCGGTATTTGCCAGTGTTGGTCGTGCAATGCGTGGGCGCGCAGTATTTCGCCAAATTGATTTGTGGGGCGAGTTGGAAAAGGCAGGGATTCGCGCCGTGCCGATTGCATGTTTAATCAGTTTTATGATTGGTGTCATTATTGCCTTTGTCGGTGTGATGCAGTTGGAAATGTTTGGTGCGGAAATTTATGTTGCCGCCCTGTTGGCGATTGCAACAACACGCATTTTGGGTGCGATTATGACGGGCATTATTATGTCGGGTCGCACCGGTGCGGCATATGCCGCCGAAATTGGTTCTATGCAGGTAAATCAGGAAATTGATGCATTGCGCACAATGGGTGTGCGGCCGATGGATTTCTTGGTGTTGCCACGCGTGTTGGCGTTGACAATTACGATGCCGATACTGACCATCATTGCGGACATTGTTGGAATACTGGGTGGCGCATGCATTGCGTTGACACTGATGAATGTATCCATGACAGAATATTGGAAAATGACGTTTGAATGGATTACGTTTAACAACTTTGCAATCGGTGTTTTACATGGTTGGGTGTACGGTTGGGTTATTGCGATTTGCGGATGCTATTGCGGTCTGAACACGCAACGCAGTGCCGATGGAATTGGACGCGCGACAACGCGTGCGGTGGTATACAGTATTGTGTGGTGTATCGTTGTCACGGCAATTCTGACACTGGTATTTAATTGGTTGGACATATAAACAAAAATGCGTAAAAACGATGAACCTTTTATCACAGCCCAGAATTTGACCATAGCGTATGGCCCGCGCGTCATCGTGCAGGACATTGGCTTTACTGTCAATCGTGGTGATATATTCGTCATTATGGGCGGCAGCGGCAGTGGTAAAAGCACGATTATGAAGGCCTTGATTGGTCTGAAACAGCCGGACAGCGGTGTTGTGATGGTTGGGGGCACCGACCTGTGGCATGCGGACAGTGCGGTGCGGAATAAAATTCTGGAAACGTTTGGCATATCGTTCCAATCGGGCGCGTTGTTTTCATCAATGACGGTTGGGGAAAACGTCGCCCTGCCCATGGAATTACAGACGAAAATGTCACCACAACAAATTGCACGTCGTGTGGCAGAAAAACTGGAACTGGTGGGATTGGCGGACGCACGCGATTTATACCCGACGGAAATCAGTGGCGGTATGATAAAGCGTGCGGCATTGGCGCGCGCACTGGCGTTAAATCCAGAAATTGTGTTTTTTGATGAACCGTCGGCGGGCCTTGACCCAATACGATCAAAGCAGTTGGACGATTTAATTGTGCATATCAATCGTGCGGGCACGACGATTGTTATGGTGACGCATGAATTGGATTCGATTATGTCCATCGCGACAAATTCTATCTATATCGATGCGGCGACGCATTCCATTGCGGGGCGCGGCGCACCACAGAAATTACTGGCAACAACCAAGAACCGCGAAATCATTGAATTTTTGACACGCGGCAACACAAAGGGGCGGAAATGTTAAAACCAAACAAACGCGCGGTCGGCGCATTCATGGTATTTGGACTGGTACTGATTATCGCGGCACTGGGATTCTTTTTTGGCGGGCGTTTGACCCGCAATGAAATGACACCTGTGCTGTTTTTCGAGGGCTCGGTCAGTGGCCTGTCCGTCGGGTCACAGGTGTATTTTCGTGGTGTGCCCGTGGGCAAGGTTGAAAAAATTCAACTGATGCCAAACAGCGAAGATAAAATTATCATTCCTGTCTATATTACTTTTGATCCAAAGGTTGTGACCAGTGCGACACAGGCTGCGGTGGATTCTGTGGGCGACACAAAATGGCTGGACGCGTTGGTTGCGCATGGGCTGAAAGGGAAACTGCAAAGTCAAAGTGTTTTGACCGGACAAATGATGATTGAATTGGACTTTTACCCACAATATCCGGCGAAATTCTTGGCAAAGAAATACGGGATTGATGATCCGGAAATTCCAACCGTGCCATCTATATTCGACGAATTGTCCCAGAATCTGCAAAAGATTCCATTGCAAGACATTTCGAACAACACCAATGCGTTGTTGCAGAATCTGAACCAGACAATTCCAGAACTGTTACAACAGACAACCACGGCGGTGGCGGGAATCAACCGCGTTGTAAATGCATTGGGCGAACCGGTATCGACCAGCATTACTGATTTGAACAAAATGATTCGCGACGTCAGCGACGCCGCACAGGCGGTGTCACGACTGAGTGATTACTTGGAACGTCACCCCGAAGCATTATTGAAAGGCAAAGGAGGTTATTGATGAAAAGCAAAATTTTGGTTGTGTCCACCGCATGTTTGGTGCTGGCGGGCTGTTTCGGCGGCCACACCAGTCCACAATCGCGTTTTTATGGTCTGACAACGCCAACTGTTGCATCCCAGACACGTGGGCCGTCAACCGTTACAAACATCGCCATTGACACGGTTTCTGTGCCGCAATCGGTTGCACGTCCCCAGATGGTTGTGCGCCACAATGATTCAACTGAAATCACACTGGCGGAATTTGACCGCTGGATTGAAAATCTGGACGCCGCCCTGCCCGTGGTGATTTCTGAAAACATGAATATGTACGCTAAAAACATCAGTGCGCGCCCGTCACGCATCGGCACGCGCAAGGCCGCAAAATACAACGTTTCGATTGAATTTGTGCGATTTGATACGGTTGAAAATGGCGACATCACGTTGTCGGTATGGTGGCTGGTCACAAATGAACGTGGCGATGTGATGGTTCAGAAAAAGAACACATTCACCGCGCCAACCCCGCATGACGCATCAGGCGCGCCGGATTATGACGCAATCGTTGCCACACAGAGCAAGTTGATTGCGAAACTGTCCTATAAAATCGCCGATACTATTTCTGATTTGAAATAAAGTGGTGCACTTGCGCGCAACATTATCTACTGGATTGCTTCGTTACACTCGCAATGACAAAAGAGCTAGCATCTCTGTCATTGCGAGCGAGCGTAGCGCGGCAATCCAGTGAATTGGAGTTGCGCCAAACGGCGCACTTTTTTTATTTACTGGATTGCTTCGTCATTTCATTCCTCGCAATGACAGGGGTGCTAGAAGTGCATAAAATACGCAGTCCGCAGGCGACACGTTTTTAAGTTTTATATTCTAAAACTGTATCACTTTTAATCGCGACGGAGTGCAGCGGAGACGGATCACTATATCACTCTATCACTGTGTCACTAATCAGTAACCCTCCCCGTCCGCTACGCGGACACCCCCCGATGGCGGGGAATAAGAAACGGGGCGACGCCCCGTTTGTTCGTTATTCTGCTGGACAATCTTCGGGTTTTTCCGTGACCTTTTTGAACTGAATATCTTTCAGTTTCTTGTATTCGCCGTCACGTGCCGACAATTCGGCATCCGTACCACGTTCAACAATCTGGCCACATTTGATAACACAGATGATATCTGAATCCAAAATCGTCGTTAAACGGTGCGCAATAACGAATGTTGTACGGCCGCGCATCAGTTTCTTTAACGCCTGCTGAATCAGTTTTTCACTTTCCGTGTCCAGTGCCGATGTCGCTTCGTCCAACAGCAAGATTGGTGCATCTTTCAGAATTGCACGGGCGATTGCGATACGCTGCTTCTGGCCACCGGACAGTGCCGAGCCACGTTCGCCAACATTTTGTTCATACCCATTTGGGAATGTCATAATGAAATCGTGCGCATTCGCGGCACGCGCAGCGGCCTTGACCTGGGCCATGGTGGCATTTGGGCAACCGTATTTGATATTGTCGGCGATTGTACCCGCGAACAAGAACACATCTTGGGACACCGTCGCGATATTGTTACGCAATGAATGCAGTGTGTATGACCGAATGTCGCGACCGTTGATTTTAACCGCCCCGCCCCATGTGTCATAGAAACGCTGTAACAAATTAAAGATTGTTGTCTTACCGCCACCCGATGGGCCAACCAGCGCACACGTTTTACCCGCGGGCACATCCAGCGTTACATTGCGCAAGATTTCGCCATCGGCGCGGTCATAGCCAAATGAGACATTTTCCAACGAAACGTTCATTGGTGCTTTCTGTAATTCAATGGCGTCTGGGGCATCGGTCAATTCTGGTTTTGTGTCCAGAAATTCAAACAACGATTCCGCCGCAATCAGACCGGTTTGAATACCGCCATTGACATTGGTCAACGATTTTGCCGGCTGGTACGCCGCGGTCAACGCCAGCAAGAATGCCGCAAAATCACCAGTTGAAATTGAACCATTGGCGATAAAATAGCCGCCCGACATCAACGCCATAAACAGACCGACGGAAATCATCGCCTCTAAAATCGGGCTCTGCATACCGGACAAGGTTGCCTGACGCATACCCAACGAAACACGTCTGTCTTCGATGGCATTCATGTTCTGTTGCTCCTTATCTTCGGCACAGAACGCCTGAATGGTCTTGACCCCTTCGATACTCTGGCTGATTTGGGTAATGGACGATGCGTCCGCGCCAAATGTATTGCGGGCAACCTTTCTGCGCTTGCGCGTAATAATGGTCAACGGCACAACCACCGCGGGGACTAAGAACAACAGTACCGCCGTCATCTGGGGCGCATACCATACCATCAGCCCGACCATCATAATGATTGTCGCGGTGTTATGAACAATCTTGATAACAGTATCAGTTACCAATGCCAAAACCGCACTGGCCATACCCGTGAAATAGTTGATTAAATCGCCGGTGTGTGTCTTGCTGAAATAGCCCATTGGCTGCTTTAACATATGACGGTACAGTTTGCGGCGCAATGTGGTTGCCCCCATCAAACCGGCGTGCGTCATTGCCAATGTCTTCATAAATGTGAACAACCCCTTGGCCCCAAAGGCGGCGATGATTTGCAGGCCAATCACGAACAAGGATTCCATATTCTTTTCAATGAACCCTTGGTCAATAACCTTTTTTACCAGTGTAATCGAGAACCCCTCGGCCGCGGCGGCAATCGTGGTACAAATAACACCCGCCAGCAACCATTTCCAGTTCGCACGACCGATTTCACGCCATACGCGACCATACAGCGACCATTTGATACGCGTCTGGGGATTGTCGTTTTTAATGAACGATTTTAATTTTTGCCAAATTTTATGCATGCTTTTAATCCTGTTTGTATACCCATGCAACCGTATATAAAAATCGCATAAAAGTCAAGGGGTTCTGCGCCATTGCCAATATTTAACAACGCTTAATTTTAGCGCACACCCAAAATATACATATTCCATTCCTGACGACGGCGGCTGGTTAAACCGTCTGATACCACCCCATTATAACGATTCCATGCCAGCCACGCGGATTCTAAATTTGGGTACACCGCACTATGAAAATCAGGATTGTTTATATATTTAACCACGGTTGATTCAGAAAAGTTCTGTGCGCCTATGTTATATGCCAACATCACCAGTGCATCATATTGGTTTTGTGTCAGGTTTGCCGTTATACTGTTTTGAACGGCGCGCTGCGCGGTTCTGACATCTTGGCGCAATAATTCCGTCGCTGCACGTTCTGTCAACCCGTCCGTGAAATTTTCACCGCTTTTTATCAGGTGTCCATAACCAATGGTTGCACCACGTGGCAATGGCGCATTTGGGGCAATGGGCCGCCCCGTTGCATCGTCATAAATAACATGCCGGTCGGCGATTTTAACTGCCCCCTCCAACTGTTTCAGTTTGTTCAATCCGTTGTCGCTGATTTGCATTTTTACCCCCCGTAAATAAAAAATCCCGCGGAATGCGGGACAATAAAAAAAGACAGCACAGTGCCGTCCGATTGATGCAGGTATTATACCACAAATTGCGCAAAAATGCAATCGCAGAGTATTTTGCAGTTTTGTCGGGTTCGAATCCCGAGGCATTTCCGTCACAAAAATAAAACGCCCACAAGGGGCGTTTGATTTTTGTGGCGGCGTTGGAACATTCTACGGTTTATTACATACAACAGGGAACTTACAGGGAAATTCTCGCCATTTTTGAACAAAAACCACTTTTGCACCACACGCAAGATACACTTTCCCTTCTTCTCGCTAAATATTCCCTAAACAAATAACAGGGAATTTATTTCGCAAATTATCTTTTTTATTGATTTTTTAGCCCATTTTTGATATAATACTCAACGATTTGAGCAGGCGATGTTATCGCCGTTTTTTATTCGCCCCCGCCATTCTCGGTGGGGATTTTTATTACCCAAAAGGAATTACATGAAAAAATCGAATATCATTATCTCTGACATAACATGTATGAAAGAAAAATTTTGTATTGCCGGATTTGACACCTATGAAAAACGTATGAAACGCCTGATGTTGGACGGCGGATACTGGGATGCCAGTCAGATTCCGACCACATATTGCGAAATACTGGTTGATAATGAAGAATTCAAAGAACCTCGTGATTACCCACACAGGACTGAAGATGTGAATATAGATATTGATTCTATCGAAGTCTTGCGAAAATTTGAACTGGACAAAGAATTAGCAAATACACTGAAAGAAAGCCTGTCAAAGGATATTCAAAGCATATTTCATCATCACGTCAAAGAAAATGCCTATGTCACGCAGAAAACTAAGTGCCCGTCACTGGGAGCAATATTGATACCGGCACACAATATCGAATTCTTTACAGAAGGTGGTAAATTGCGCGCACGTATTACGGATTTTTCAAACCAAACCTATGAATTATTGCATCGCAATTATTCTGCATAAAATCTGCGCACATTTATAACCGATTACACTAGTCCCCAGAACGTTATAACCGATAAAACAAACAGCACAAAACCACAAATTGGTATCAACAACACCCATTTGCGATACGTTTTGAATAAATAAAAGAATAAAACACACAACGCGCAAAGTATTATCCCAATACATACAATGTCATAGTTTGCCATGCAATTCAGATGCCCCCCATCGGCATCAAATAGGCATTGCACAAACCAAATATGATTAAACTTCGCAATTTTACCTATGCACAATAAATCAAACAAAAACATGTACAAGGCACAAAACAAACATATTGCTACAACAAACCAAAATTTGCTTGATAACTTTTTCATTTTGTGCCTTTGTTTATTAGTATTGTACCTTAATAATCAAGTCTTTTCCATTCTTTTTGAACCAATTTGCAAACCCAGGCATTTCACTTGTTAGGTCAATACATCCCGCGGAGCCGGGCTCTTCACCACCATGAATACTAAAACCACCGCGTCCGTATGTATTTGTTTCTTTGGACGGTTCCAGCCACACCCTATGTTTTCCCCAACCGTGTTCCCCACCCGGCCAAGAGGTATATCTTTTTATCGGTCCATAGTCATCTCTATTTTGAAAATCTTTCTTACGCGCAACATATGCCCCTTCGGGGATGGGACCAGTATCTTTTTTATTTTGAAGATTGATACCCTGGTTTACCAGACACTGCCTCAAAGTCTACAATTTTTTCCCCTTCGTCATAAACAGCCAGTGTTTTCCCATCAAATTTTGCATATTGACCAGGTTTTATATCAACTGGTTTGTCAAAAGTTGGAGTTTTTTCTGACGGAGTTTCTTTATCGTTTTTAGGGGTTTCCGGTTTTTGACCTTTATAAACTTTGCTGGAAATTGGTTTGCCATTATCATCTAACTCTACTTCTTCGACCCAGCAACGACAGTTAGGATGAACAGGAATGTCTGGGATATCATCTTTGTCTTCAAATACTTCACCATTGTGTGATGTACAATCATCGCAAATGCGTTCATCATCTTCGCTGTGCCAAATCCAAATCTTTTTTGCCTCAGTTGGCTCTTCGTCGTCATCTGGTAAGTCCAATGTATAAACAATCAATCTTTCATTTTGTATATCACCCCAAGGCATTAAAACACGAACTTCTATCTCTTCTTCTATTTCCACAAATTCTGAACAATCAACAGTATTTCCAGTTTCTTCTTCTATTTCTTCTTCGGCTTCTTGAATTGCATTTTGTATATCGTTGTCAAATTTCTTTTGTGCATCTAAAAATTGTTCATAAGTCATATCGTATTTTGGTTCAATATATTGACCGGTTGCGTCTTGCTGCAATTCACCAGGAAACAGTTTGCCTAAATATTCATTTGCTTTTGCAAATTCGGTAGAGTTTTTGTCCCAGTAATTATTTGATTGCAACAGATTACGTAAAAAATTTGGTATTTTCATAAAATCTCCTTTGCTAAATAAAAAAAGCCCGCCAAACGCGGACATAAAAAAAGACGACAAAATGCCGCCTATTAAGTTGCACTTATTGTATCATAAATCACATAAAAAATCAACCGAAACTGGCATCGATTTTTTGAGCAAGGTATATAAATGATGAAGATTTGAGTAGATTGGGCAAATGGGGTGATATACACAGGTAATATCATTGTCAAAACCTGCCGGGAACGGGGTGAAAAAGAACATCCCGTGGGGTTACCACGGGATGTTCGATATTACTGGCGGAGACGAAGGATTGGCTAACGCCGACCTTGCAAAATCGCCTGTGGCGACCGGCGTTATTCCGCCTTTTTGCTGCGGTTCGAACCCTTTTGTCGGGTTCGAATCCCGAGGCATTTCCGGCACAAAAATAAAACGCCCACAAGGGGCGTTTGATTTTTGTGGCGGAGACGAAGGGATTCGAACCCTTGATACCGTTGCCGGTATACTACATTTCCAATGTAGCGCACTAGACCAACTATGCGACGTCTCCGGATTTCGGCGGTCTGATTATTCAGCAGACAAATCCGCTGTGGTTTCCGTCTGTTGTGGATCAACAGGTTCATCAACCAATGCGTTTTCCAATTCTGCATCAATTTCGCGCAACAATGGATCTTCGGTTGCGCCAACCTCTAACGATTCTTCGCCAGATTCGACCGCTGGGGTATCTTTGTACGACTGAATAAATTCATGACGAACGTTGTTCACGTCCAATTTGCCACTGGCAATTTCGCGCAGTGCAACAACCGTCAATTTGTCGTCGTTTTTGTCGACCACAGGTGTTGCGCCACCGTTCAAGTCGCGAACACGCTGGGACGCCAACATTCCCAGTTCATAACGGCTTTCTACAAATGGTAATGTATCTGAATTTGTGGTACGGGCCATCATAAAATCCTTTGTTGAAATCGTTTTTAACCACGCTATAATGCCCCAAGGACGTAAAAAATGCAAGCAGAAAATAATAAAAATAACATTATGACCCTGTCCATGGGTTGCCGATTGAACGCATTGGAATCAGAAAAGATTCAAGAAATGCTGGCGCGCGCCATGCCCGCCGCCATTGTGGTCAACACTTGCGCCGTCACGGCCGAGGCCGAACGTCAATCGGGCCAGACCATTCGTAAAATCGCACGCGAAAACCCAAACGTCCCTATTTTTGTCACGGGATGCGCCGCCACACGCAACCCAGACCTGTTTTTACAGATTCCAAACGCAATCGTTGTTGATAATCGCGACAAAATGCACCTGTCGGCATATTTGACCGCATTGGCGGACGCGCCGTGTCATTTTGACAATCCGCGTGTGGTGAACTTTGCGCGTGGGGACACCACCCTGTCCAAGCAATTTATTCAGGTTCAAAATGGCTGCAACCACGAATGCACATATTGCATCACACGCGCGCTGCGTGGGCCATCGGTTTCGTTTGCATATGCCGACATTTTGAACGATGCACGCACCGCCGTGGCGCGCGGTTTTACCGAAATAGTCCTGACGGGGGTTGATACGGCATCGTATGCCCGCGATGGTATGTTGATTTCAGACGTATGCGCGCAATTATTGCGTGACGTGCCGGAAATTCAGCGGTTGCGCCTGTCGTCCATGGATCCGGCGTCGCCCCAGATTTTCAATCTGATTGATTTAATGCATAACGAACCGCGTATGATGCCGCACCTGCACCTGTCCATGCAATCGGGGTGTGATGCCATTCTGCGTGCGATGCGTCGCCGTCACAATGCAGAAATGGTGCGCCAGATAGTTGCCGCCGCGGGCGATGGCATTACGTTCAGTTGGGACATTATCTGTGGTTTTCCGGGGGAAAGCGACGAATACTTTGCGGCCACATTGGCGTTGGTACGCGCAACGCGCCCGATAAAGATTCATGCGTTTCCTTTTTCCCCACGACCTGATACGGTGGCGGCAACCATGCCAGACCAAGTCCCCCACAATATCAGCAAGCAACGCGTAAAAATCATAACCGACGCGGCAAACACCAACAAACAGGAATTTATGCGCCAGCAAATCGGCAAAAGCGTCCAAGTTCTGGTTGAAGAGAAAAATATGGCGCGTGACCCGCACGACATATCGGTAAAAATCGTCGGCGACGCGATTCCTGCGCGCACGGTTTGCAATGTTTTGTTGACTGATATCAATGGCGACGAATTTATTGCGCATGTGGTATAAAAATTTGTTGGCAACGGGCGATATTCTTGCTAGTATCATGGCATCATGAACAAGAAAATATTCGCAATTATAATTTCACTGATTTCAACCGCGGCAAATGCCGAATTTTCAACACGTGCGCGTTCGGCGTTTCTGGTCGACTATGATTCTGGCACGGAAATTGTGGCCAAGAATGCGGACACATTGATGCCGCCATCATCAATGATAAAATTGATGACGCTGACCGTGTTGTTTGACGAAATCAAGGCCGGCCGTCTGACCATGGATGACAGATTACCCGTCAGCCAGAATGCCGATTACAAGAACCCACTGTGGTATCCCGCCAGCAAGATTTGTCTGACCGCGGGCCAGACCGTGTCTGTGCGCGATTTGATTTTGGGGCTGATTGTGCTGTCGGGTGGTGACGCATCGGTGGTTGTGGCGGAAAAACTGGCAGGGTCTGAAATCGCATTTACTGATTTGATGACGAAAAAGGCGCGCGCAATCGGTATGCCAATGTCAACATTTGGCAATGCCAGCGGATTGCCCGACCCGAATAATTTGATGACCAGCCGCGAATTGGCAACACTGGCCACACATATCATTGCCGATTACCCAGATATTTATCCTATGTTTGCGACCAAGCGTTTTGAATTTGCCGAACACCAGACCGATTGGTGTCGCGAATGGGGACGCACGCACACGCTGAACTATAACAAATTATTGTTCATTATGGCGGGTGCGGACGGATTAAAGACCGGTCATACCGCCGAAGGGGGCTATGGCATGGTGGCCAGCAGCCGCATTGGCGGACGCCGCCTGATTGGTGTTATCAATGGATTCAACGGCAAGGGGCACGATGCGTTGGCAGCAGAAATGAAAAAATTGCTGAACTATGGTTACGAAACAACCAAGAACCATGTGTTCTTTCGCGCGGGCGACAAAATCGCAAAAGTGCCCGTATGGTATGGTCGTGACAAATTCGTAATTGGCACAGTGGCCAAGGATTTTGCAATTACATTACCAAAGAAACAAACCATGGCTGGCATTCGCGTATTGGCGCGGTATGACGATCCGCACCCCGCCCCCATTGCCGTCGGCGACGTGCTGGGCGAAGTATTGGTTGAACGCGATGGCCGCATAATTGCGCGCACACCGTTGGTCGCACAAAACAAGGTGTCCAAGACACAGTTCTTTGGCCGCGTAATCAAAAACATATCGGTATTGTTTGGAATTAAATAGGAACATTCGCAATGGCCCCCAGAAAGAAACCGGTTTTATACACGTTCCCCGCGCCAGCCGACACGGACATATTGGTCGGGCACGATGACGTGATGCAGCACTTTATCAATGCGTGGCAGAATCGCGATCGTTATCCGGTGCACCCCGTATGGATGCTGGCCGGCCCACGTGGCATTGGCAAGGCGACGATGGCGTACAAAATTGCACGCATGGTGTACGGCAACGTTGGCGATTTCTTTGTGATTGATTTGGCGCATAATATTGACAAGGACGGCAACCCAAAGCCCGATATGAAATCCATTTCGGTATATACCGTGCGCGCCGTCATTGACAAGATGCAGATGTCGTCTATGTCGGGCGAATGGCGTGTGGTGTTGATTGATTCTGTGGATGAATTGACCACAAATGCCGCGAACGCGATTCTGAAATTACTGGAAGAACCACCGGCCAAGGTTTTATTCTTGGTCGTTGCGCACCAGTTGGCAAATACTTTGCCGACAATTCGGTCACGTGCCCGCGTGGAAAAGATGCGACCGCTGACCATTGACCAGATGCGTCAACTGTGCGCGCACTTTATTCCCGACGAACAAATCAGCACCGAAACATTGAAACTGGCCAATGGCAGTTTTGGTAAAATCGCCGCACTGAAAAGCACGGGCGGTGACGCCATTTACGAGGATTTGATAGAGGCACTGGAAAATCCACAATCTAATTCCGTGGACTTTATGGCGATTGCGCGACGACTGGCGGCGGACACGGCGTTGTATGGTATATTGCTGGATGTGATTGCGCACTTTGGTTTGGCTGACATGTATTCGGATGCCACCCGCACAATCAACAGCATACGCGAGGTGAATTTAGAACCTGAAACCGCGCTGTTCAAAATTATATTGGATATCAAAAAATGCTTATAGATACACATTGTCATTTGACCGACAATTACGTGTCGGGTGATTTAGACGCCGTGATTGCGCGCGCCGCCGATGCGGGCGTTACAAAAATCATTTGCCCAACAGCCGATCCGGCGGACATTTCGCGCGCGGTACAAATTGCAAACACGCACGATAATATCTGGGCAACGATTGGCATTCACCCCGAATATCACGGCACGGACGCGGCAAAATTCTTGACCCACGATGTGTTGACCAACCCACGCGTGGTGGGCGTGGGCGAAATCGGACTGGATTATCACGAATGCGGTGGCGATACGCGCGACGCCCAGATTAAATTGTTTACCCAGCAACTAGCCATTGCGCACGAATATGATTTACCGGTGGCAATTCATACACGCGATGCAGAACGCGACACGCTGGACATTTTGCGTGGCGATGTGCGCGGGGTTATGCACTGCTTTACCAGTTCATGGGACATGGCGCGCGAAATGCTGAATCGCGGGTTCTATTTTTCCGCCAGTGGTATTCTGACATTCAAAAATGCCGCCGATGTTCGTGAAACATTTGCCAAGATTCCAACCGACCGTTTGGTTGTCGAAACAGACAGTCCGTTCTGTGCGCCCGTGCCATATCGCGGGAAACAGTGCGAACCATTTATGGTGACGGCGACCGCGCGCGTATTGGCGGAAATTCACGGAATAACATTGGAACAATTTGCCCCAATTTTGGAACAAAACACGTATAATTTGTACCCACGGATGCGTGGCGATTTGCAATTTGCAAAACATGATGTAAAATAGATTCACTATGACACGCAGAAGTATTATTAAATTTGGTCAGGTTTCTGAAAATCGCAAGGCGCGATTCAGTTATTCTATTACCGACACTATCGAGGCCGGCATTTCCCTGACGGGTGCGGAAATCAAGTCAATTCGATATGGCTTGGTGACGATTGTTGATGGTTTTGTTCAGCGTCGCGGTACGGATTTGTACTTGGCGGGCATTGAAATTCAGAAATTGCCCACGGCGGCGCGCATTGTGAACTTTGATGAACGCCGTCCGCGCCAGTTGCTGTTGCACCGTGCGCAAATCAATCGCATGATTGGCAAATTACAGGAACGTGGTGCGACGATTGTGCCACTGAAAATGTATTTCAATAATCACGGAAAATTAAAGGTTCTGTTGGGAATCGGTTATGGTAAAAACCGCGCCGACAAACGCGAAACGATTAAACAGCGCGAATGGGACAAGAGCAAAGCCCGAATCCTGAAAGGAAAATAAAAAACACGCCATCGGCGTGTTTTTTTAGTAATAACAATCATCGCTGAACTCGTACTTTCCTGTTGTATCTGATAACTCTATCCCCGATGGTATGTAGCAATCACGGATTACTGTTGCGCCACCACCAGGGGTGGTACCTTGGGCACCGCTTAATGTGGGGCAACGCACACAATTTTTTGTATCGCTGGCCGTTGGATTGCCATAATACCCCCGCGCGCAACGATATGAATACTGCCACCCTGTATTACACAAACCAGCGGTCAAGTCATCTTCACAAGAGAAAAAACCCGCCATTTCTGTACCGCAGTCATCGCTGGCACCACTACATATGCTTTCCCAATCATAGACCCACGTATTACAATTACCTACACCATCACACGGCATATAACAGTTATATGTCTTGGTGCCACAGTCACACGTCCCATATCCACACGAGAAAGCACCTTTTGATGTATTCCATACGAAATCATTGCATCCGCTGCCCGCTGGACAATATGGTGTGGCATGTGCAGGAACAACACTGCATGCCAATATCAATGCGACCAATAAAAATTTTCCGCTCATATTCTATATCCTCCAGATTTTCCCAAATGAAAAACCACCAGTTTTCACAGGTGGTCAGGAGGTTGAGAACAATCTTACGAATTGTGTCGTGTATTTGTATATTCCACGAACCCTCCTGACCGAAATCAGGAGATGATTTGTCATTGCAAAAACTAAAAAACGCCGCTGTTCGCGCGCGTCTTTTCACATTGCAACGCGTAAGCAGAGGTTCTCACACCCCATCGTTGGAACACCCAACGACATCAGGATTATATGCGGTTTGGAAAATAAATACAAGTGGAAATGTTCAAAGTGCAGAGTTCAAATTATGTGCGCTGCGCGCAACATTATCAACTGGATTGCCACGCTGCGCTCGCAATGACAAAAGTGCTAGTAGAGCCAAGAAAAAGGATAGTGGTGGGAATGCAGCCCGCAGGTGACACACGTGCTAGAAACATTGTCATTGCGAGGAATGAAATGACGAAGCAATCCAGTAAATATAAAAGTGCGCCATTTGGCGCAGCTCTATTCACCTAGATTCCGTGGTCAAGCCACGGAATGAATCCAAGCGAAGCGCGCAGGATACGGCAAGGACGTTAGTCCGCAGGCGACACGTTTTTAGAACGCGGTTCGTTCCCCTCCGGTGGAGGGGTGTCCGCTAGGACGGGGTGGTCTTTTATTTGGCTCACTACGTTCGCACTGCTTAGTCCCTATTCCTGCCTTTGCCCACCCACAAAATCTTGCGATTTTGCGGGGCCCGGAGTAGGAATGACAATAGTGCTAGTAATGCATAAAAAACACAGTCCGCAGGCAACACACATGTGCCGTGCAACATCATTGACTGGATTGCCACGCGTCGCTACGCTCGCTCGCAATGACAAAAGAGCTGGAATACCTGTTATTGAAACAGTCGTTTTTTCACCACTATTAGCACCCTTGTCATTGCGAGGAATGAAATGACGAAGCAATCCAGTAAATATAAAAGTGCGCCATTTGGCGCAGCTCTATTCACCTAGATTCCGTGGTCAAGCCACGGAATGACAGATTTTTTAGTAAAACTAAATCACTTTTAATCGCGACGGAGCGCAGCGGAGACGGATCACTGTGTCACTGACCAGCACCCTCCCCGTCCGCTACGCGGGAGGGGAATTAAAAAACGGGGCGAGGCCCCGTTTTTTATTCTGCGATTTCAGATTGAACTTCTTGTTCAACCGCGGCGCGACGCATTTGATGCTTGAACGCCTTGAATTCTGCCTTGGTAATGCAACCGTCGTTGTCCATGTCCATCATTGGCAATGCGTTTTGCAATTTTGGGCATTTAACGGATGCGACATCCATGCAACCATTCACGAATGTTGGGCGTGGGCCACCGCAGCACATTTTTGCCGCGACAAAACCCAATGCAAACACAATCAGAATGATAACGAATTTCTTGAAGAAACGAACGCCACGGCAACCACATTTGCAACCGCATGGGCAATTTTTGCCACAGCCGCATTCGTGTGTTTCTGGGGCGGCGACGATAACCGGTTTCAATTCTGGGGCGGTTGCTTTTTTCGCAACTGCTTTCTTGGCAACTGTTTTTTTAGCAGGCGCGACTTTCGCGGCAACCGCCTTTTTCACAGGTGCTTTTTTGACCGCTGCAACTTTCTTTGCAGGTGTCTTTTTAACTGTTTTTTGTGCCATTTTTCCTTCCTTTGTTGTTGACGATGTTATCTTAAAAAATATTAAAAAACATGTAAAGTGTTTTTTGTCCCTTGACTTTTTGTGCGCAAAGATAAAATATTATATTGGCGTTACCAATAACGGTGGCGTCGATGTGGATTTAACCTGACTTGTCCCACAACAGCGGACTAAACAAGGAGTGAAAAATGCAGAAAACTGCGGAAGCGGTGTCTTTGGGACACCCTGATAAAATTGCCGACTATATTTCCAGTTATATTTTGGACAGAATGATTGAACAAGACCCACGTGTAAAATACGCGGTCGAGGTCATGATAAAAAACAACACCGTCGCATTGGGTGGCGAAATCACAGGGCACGTTAAAATGGACAACGTGCGGGCGTGCGTAATTGATGCGTTGGCGGAAATTGGCTATACACGCGATTATGCCGCGCGATGGGGCGATTGCACAATCAATCCCGATGCAATCGAAATCATAAATATGATTGGCGTCCAATCACCCGATATCAACCGCGGGGTTGTGCGCGACGGCTGGGGCGACCAAGGTGTCTTTGTCGGATACGCATGTCGTGGTGATGGGGATATAAACCGCGAATTGTATCTGGCACGGAAATTGAACCGCGCGCTGTACGGATTGGCACGCGAATCAAATACACTGGGGCTGGACATCAAAACGCAAATCACACTGGCGGATGATGGCACGATTGATACCGCGATTGTCGCAATTCCGATGTTGACTGATACTGATTTAACCGATTTTGTTGCACGCACATTGGGCGCGCGCCCACGGCACATAATTATCAACGGCACGGGACGATACACGTATCACGCATCGATTGCGGACTGTGGCGTCACGGGACGCAAACTGGCGTGCGATTTTTATTCCACCGCGTGCCCCGTCGGTGGCGGCAGCCCATGGACAAAAGATGCGTCCAAGGCCGACGTTACCCTGAATATTTTCGCACGTACGTTGGCGGTTCAAAATCTGGGTGACAATGACGAGTGCTTTGTGTACCTGTCGTCGTGCATTGGGCGCGGCGATTTGCCCAGTGCGGTGGTAAAAACCGTCCGCGACGGGGTGACGCGGACGCGCAACATTCACGTTGATGCGCGCCCCAGCGTACTGATTCCGATGCTGGGGTTGGATGCGCCGGTGTTTGCGAACCTGTGCCGAAATGGGCTGGTGTAAAGTTTAGAGTTCAAAGTGCAAAGTTCAAATGATATGTGTGCTGCGCGCAACATTATCAACTGGATTGCTTCGGCTCCGTTCGCAATGACAAGGGTGCTAGAATCTCTGTCATTGCGAGGAATGAAATGACGAAGCAATCCAGTAAATAAAAAGTGCGCCGATGGCACGGCATCATTTACCTAGATTCCGGTGGACACCACCCACGAAATTTACCAATTTCGCGGGGCCCAGACAAGCACCGGAATGACAAAAAAGTAAGGACGCAGTCCGCAGACGACACACCAGCTAGAATCGCCGAAACAATAAGGTACTAGCACTCATCTATTATCTATTCTCTATTATCTATGCTCTAATAAAAAATGGGGCGATGCCCCATTTTTTATTCTGCCAATGTTCCAACAGACATTGTGATACGACGAATACCACTGCTGATGGATTTTTCTTTGTTCACACGGGCCTTTAATATTTCGCCAGTGTGATATACGTGTGTGCCACCGCACAGTTCGCACGATACATCGCCGGCGGTAATAACCTTGACCGTGTCGCCATATTTTTCGTTGAACAGTGCTGTTGCGCCCTTCTCCTTGGCGGCATCCAGTGACATTTCTTCGTGTGTAACTGGCATATCGGCCGCAATCCACTGGTTCACCAAATCTTCGACTGCTTTCTTTTCGGCGTCGGTCATTGCGCGCCCGAACGAGAAGTCAAATCGTACGGAATCCGGCGAAACCTTTGACCCACGCTGGTGCACATCTTCGTTCAAGACATGCTGCAACGCCGCCTGTAACAAATGTGTTGCGGTGTGGGCACGTGTGGTCTGGGCACGAACAGATGTGTTGATTGCGGTTTTGACCGTATCACCAACCGACAGGTTACCCGTCAATGTCCCCTTGTGAATAACGACGCCGTCGGCACGTACGGCCTCGGTCACGGTCATGACAGGTGTGCCATCGCGCAGGATTTCGCCACTGTCGCCAACCTGACCGCCCTGTGTGCCATAGAAATTTGTTTTGTCCAATGCAACCTCTACCGCGTCGCCGGCGTTGGCCGATTTCACAAATTCGCCATCGCGCAAAATCCCCAAAACCGTTGATTCCATTTCTGCGTTCGGCGCATATTTCGCACTGTCGTCGGTCGCAGGCAAATTCTGGGCTTCCCACAAGGTACGTGTGCCCTTGGTATCGGCGCGGCTGCGTTCCTTTTGTTCGGTCATTGCGCGTTCGAACCCAGCGACATCAACGTCAATATTTCTGTCGCGCAGAATCATTTGCGTCAAATCCAATGGGAAACCGTATGTGTCAAACAGTTTGAATGCCACATCCCCTGGCAATACGTTGTTGTTCAATTTTGGCAATTCGTTTTCCAACAATTTCATACCGTTTTGCAGCATGTCTGCAAATGCGTTTTCTTCGTTGCGAATGATTTCAACCACGCGGGACTGTTCACGCACCAATTCTGGGTACGCATCGCCCATTTCGCGAACCAATGCCGGATACAATTCCGACAGCAACGCACCGCGATGACCCAACAGTTGACCATGACGCATCGCACGACGCAAGATACGGCGGATTACATAACCGCGATCGGTATTAGATGGAATTACACCATCGGCAACCGCAAATCCAACCGCGCGCAAGTGATCTGTAATAACCTTGAAACTGGAAACATTTTCAGGCGTTTCGGCGACGTGGGTTACATCGCTGACCGCGCGTTTCAGGTTCACGAACAAGTCCGTATCATAGTTATCTGTTTTGCCCTGCATCATTGCCGCCCAGCGTTCCAGACCACCACCAGTATCAACGTTCTGTTTTGGCAGCGGCGTCAGATTGCCATTTGCATCACGGTCAAACTGCATAAACACGTCATTCCAAATTTCAACCCAGCGGTCATCATCGTTTGCGATACCATCGCCGAAATCATAAAAGATTTCTGTGCATGGGCCACATGGGCCGGTATCACCCGCCGACCACCAGTTATCGTGATCACCCAAGCGAATTGCCTCTTTGCCGGCGATTTTGCGCCACAGTTCGGTGGCCTCTTCGTCAGACGTATGTGTGGTCACGCGCAATTTTGCGGGATCCAGTTTCAATACGCGGGTCAACAAATCCCACGACATTTCAATCGCGCCCGCCTTGAAATAATCACCAAAAGACCAGTTGCCCACCATTTCAAAAAATGTGTGGTGACGACCGTCAAAGCCAACCTCGTCCAAATCGTTGTGTTTACCGCCCGCACGAATGCATTTCTGGACGTCGGCGACGCGTGGTGCGAACGCGGGCTCTGTGCCTTGCAAAATCCCCTTCCATGGAACCATACCAGCGACCGTAAACAGCAATGTCGGGTCGTTTGGAATCAGCGACGCAGATGGCACGATTTTATGGCCATGCGATTCAAAGTAATCCAAGAATGTTTTACGAATTTCATTATATTTCATTGTTTTTCCCCATTGAATTTCGGTGCAATTCTATAAATATTATTGCCCCCTTGCAACACATATTTGTTCAAAAAAGTAATATGAAAAAATTAGTTATCGTGCCCCACAGGGGCGGCCAATGCCGCGCGCAAAACCGCGTCAAAACGCGCAACCGCGCGGGCATAATGATCACGTGTGGCGCGTGCCGGCGTGCGTGCGCGGCCATATTTAATTGTTGCGGTGTCTAATTTGATTGCGATATACCCCACCCTGTCCATGTAAATAGGCACGGCATCGGGGTTCACGAATCGTACATACGTGTTCAGCATTGTCCACATTATCGCGTCATACGGCGGGCAATAGTCCATATCGTCATCAATACGGCGAATATCATCAATCGCGCCATGCAACACCGACATCAGGCCCGCCAGTGCACTGATGCGTATTGGCGTACCGACAAAGCCCATATGCGGGCGCACCAAAACGACGTTTTCGTCATCAATCGTGATATCGGTCGCGTCGCGCATAACGCGCAACAGGTCTGACACGCGATGACGCACCACCGCCATATTACGCACCACCGCGAAATTATCGGGCGACACGCGCGGAATATCAACATCTGTTAAAATATCATCATCGTCACAGAATACAATCCAGTCCACCGACGGTGCATCACGCAATGCCGCGGCGACAATCGCCATACGCGCCATAAATGTACCGACGTTTTCCGCACTGTTTATAATACGAACATCGCCACGATAGCCCAGCGCGCGAATCTGGCGACGGGTGATGGTTATGGTTGGATTATCATTATGTACAATCAGCAAAAATTTCTTGTCCAGTTTGCCCAACGCCGGCACAGATATGCGCAGCATATTCACATCAAATGTGGTCAAACCAACAACAAGATTGTACTTTTTCCCGAACATGCAATAAATAGTAATTCAATGTTTCTGAAATTGCAATTTATTAGTTATTTATGATATAATAAAGATACAAAGGGAATGCAGACACCATGAAACCAACGATGTTATTTGCGATTGTAATGCTGACGGCGATTGTGCTGATAACGTCGTTTGATTTGCAATTTGGGGCCAGCACACCCGTCGCTGTGCCGGAATCCATGGCGGCAAATGTGCTGTATGTTTGTCCGGTGGCCAGTGGCACATGGGATGCGGTTTCGCGCGCACTGATGCCATTTACCCGTTCAATCACAATCGGATTTTTGTTCGCCGCAATGATACTGATGTTCAGTTGGGGTTGGGCACTGTACCAGAATTTGTTAAAGGATTCATTCAAGCGCGAGAGTTTCAAGAACCCATGGGCATTCACCAAGATGTGGTTCTGGGCGGGCGTGATTGTTTTGATGGCGGCACTGACCCCGAATCATTTTAGAGAGGTACATTTGACGGGCAGCACCAGTTCATATGTCCTGTGCGACAATAATACGCCAGGGGCGCGCGCCGTGCGGGCCAGCGCGGTTCACAACTGATTTTCCATTTTTTGTCAACATTTATAAAATTTTCAAAAAATTAAATATGCTCTTGACTTAAAGCCCCGAATTCTCTACGATTCGGACAAGCAGTACAGGCAATGTCCGTGAGATACAAGCGTTTGCGGTTGTGACACAATAAAAAGTGGCGCAAACCTGCGGGACGGATTTCATCGACATTGCCTTGGAACTGTCGGACACCTTAAAAAAATTATTGAAAGGAGAAACACATGAACAAAATGCAATTGATTGAAGCAATCGCAAATGAAGCAGAAGTTACAAAAGCAACAGCTGCTGCTTGCTTGGATTCTTTCATCAACACAGTAACAAAAGTTCTGAAAAAGAAAGGCGAAGTTCGCTTGGTTGGTTTCGGCACATTTGCAACTGCAAAACGCAAAGCAACAACAGGCCGCAATCCTCAGACAGGTGCTGCTATTAAAATCCCAGCATCCACACAGCCAAAGTTCAAACCAGGCAAAGCATTGAAGGATGCATTGAACTAAAATCATTTGATTTTGTTTCATACAGACACGCCGCCCGATTGGGTGGCGTGTCTTTTGCGCCGTGCACTTACCCCTTGCATTTACGGGAAAAAGCACTATGATACTATGCGTGAGAGAGGATTTTAATCCGAGCTGTTTTTGGATTAGAAAAACCATTTCCCCTGTGTTATAATTGTCTATGTATCAATTCCGCATGGGGATTAGAACTGCACTGCCACCAGATTCACTACAAATAAAGCGTTGCTTTATTGGCAATGGATTGTGGTGGTGGTGCACAAATGTTAAACATAACAAAAGGATTGTTATACTATGGTAAAAGTTAGAGAGAAAGCCGAAAAAGCACCGGTCGCAGATAAAAAACCGGCACGCGCGGCAAAGCCAAAGAAAGTTGTCGCGGCTGCGAAAAAGCCCGCCAAAATTTCTGGCATGAACAAACACGAAAATGACGCCAACGACGACAAAGTGTACTTTATGGCGTTGGGCGGTCTGGAACACATCGGCCAGAACATGTACCTGTATAAATACAAGGGCAAATATCTGGTTGTCGATTGTGGTATGGGATTTTTGGAAGAAGAAATTGGCGCGGGTGACGTTCAGTACTGCGATACCACTTGGTTGGAAAAGCGCAAGAAAGACGTTGTTGGTTTCGTTATCACCCACGGTCACGAAGACCACATTGGTGCGTTGAAATATATTTGGCCGAAATTCAGAAAGCCAATTTATTGCACACGTTTTCCTGCGGAAATCTTGATTCAGACATTCCGCGGTATGGAAATGGATTTCAACCCTGAAAAAGACATCGTCGTATTTGACCACAATGGTGCAACGTTAAAGTTAGACCCGTTTGAGGTTGAAACGTTCCATGTATCACACTCTGTGCCAGAGGCACAAATGCTGATTATCAAAACACCGGCGGGCAAAATCTTGCACACGGGTGACTGGACATTCAATGACGACAACCCGATTGAAGCACCAACGGATTTCGCACGTCTGCGTGAAATTGGGTCTGATCCGAAATTGTTGGCATGTATGTCTGATTCCACATCGGCATCACGTCAGGAAAAACAGACCACCGAAACACAGGTTCGCGACACATTCACACGCCTGATGCAGGAAGCCCCAGGCCGCGTTATCGTGACGGGTTATTCGCGTTCAATCGCGCGTATGAAGATGTTTGCAGAGGCCGCACATGCCGCTGGTCGTGTTGCCGCAATCAAAGAACGCAGTAATCCAAACCCAGTGCCATATGTTGGTCTGCCGGAATTTCGTGAAATGGGCATGGAATTTGGCTATCTGGGCAAAGACGATGTTTATCTGCACAGCGAAATCAAAGATTTGCCAGCGGAAAAACAGGCAATATTCCTGACCGGTTCACAGGGCGAACAATTCGCAATGCTGACACGTCTGTGCCGTGGGCATGTAAAAGAAATGAAACTGATGCCAACCGACACGGTTCTGTTCAGTTCCATTATTATTCCAGGTCGCGAACAAGACGTTTCGTTCCTGTACAACAAACTGGCGCGTATGGGCATCAAAACGCACACGATATTTGATACAGACCACCTGCACGCGTCTGGTCACGCGGGTCGTCCGGAATTTGAACGCTTTTATGACTTGGTTCACCCCCAGGTTTCTGTGCCAATGCACGGCGATTACATCAACGAAATGTTGAATGGCAAAATGGCAATGGAACGCGGTGGTGCAAAACACATGATGGTTGTGCACAACGGTGAAATGATTGCGTTGGCGGATGGCGCAGAACCATACGTTTGCGAAACAATCGAAACGGGCTTTGTCGTTATGGAGGGCGAAACCGAACGCAGTGCCGACGACCAAGTATACAAAAACCGCAAGAAAATCGCATCAAACGGCGCGGTGTTTGTAACATTGCCGGTTGACAAACGTGGTTTCTTGAAGGGCGTACCAGAGGTATCCAGTGCGGGTATCTTTGAAACCGACGAAACAGGGTTCATGAAACGCCAGATTCAAATTGAAATCACCAAGGCGATTGATGCCCTGACCAAGACCGAACGCAAAGACCGCGACAATCTGACCCGTGCGGTTCAGGTTGCATCGAACAAGGTTGTACGTGCGGCATTGGGTGCGGACAAAAAACCGCAATACAGTGTGCATTTCGTACTGAAATAAAAAACGGGGCATTGCCCCGTTTTTTTTATATTTTCACTTTCTTGTTGCGCTGAGAATCCCGTCTGTGCTAGTGTATTCATCAGCAAAAGAGACATAATTATGTTATTTGAACGCAGTTTAAGAACGTCATTACCCATATTGCGCCCCAAAACGTGGCCACGCTTTATTTATCATAAATCATTAGAACCCAATATTTGGACTGAAACCGGCAAGATGAACAAGTTGGTGTCCAATTCATTGCAACTGATTGCGTGGAACTATATTCGATTTATGCAACGCGTGGGCCTGCCCATTCCGGACGATTGCATTCGTGATATTTTCGTCCACGGGTCGACCACCAATTATTACTATGACGAAAACAGCGATATTGATATCTGTATCGTGGCGGATTTGTCGCCGATGCGCGAAAAATTGGCGGGCATTGATTTGCGCACCATTATAAAATCTATGCTGGGCGCGTGGTTGCGCAAATATCGTATTCGCGTATGTGGTCGTGGTATTGATATAGAGGTTGTAGAGGTATCCACCCCGATGTATGGCCCTGATATGTACAAGGTTGGCAGTGCATATTCCATCGCCCGCGACGAATGGATCAGACGTGCCGAACGGTTGACCGGTGAACAATTCCGCGCTATTCGTGCCGAGGCCAAACGTCAATATCGCGAAATCTATCACATGTATCGCCAGATATGTCGTGAAAACATGCAGCCCGATTTTATTGATACGTTCTTGCAACGCCTAATGGCGGATCGCAAGGCCAGTTATGCCGCCCATCCTGAACAGCCCGTCACGGCGGAAACGATGGCATTTCGTATGGCACGTCGCCGTGGGATTCAGCGCACATTGGGCGAACGCGCAACAAAAATGCGCTCGCGCAGTTTTAATGTCGAAAAACCGTGATTAGAGAATAGATAATAGAGCATAGATAATAGATATTGTGCGCCGATGGCGCACTCTCTTATATGCGCTGCGCAACATTATCAACTGGATTGCCACGCTGCGCTCGCAATGACAAAAGTGCTAGTAGAGCCAAGAAAAAGGATAGTGGTGGGAATGCAGCCCGCAGGTGACACACGTGCTAGAAACATTGTCATTGCGAGGAATGAAATGACGAAGCAATCCAGTAAATATAAAAGTGCGCCATTTGGCGCGGCTCTTCTATTTACCTAGATTCCGGTGTCGAGCACCGGAATGAAACCGAGCGGTACGCGAAGGTTGCGGCAAGGACGCAGTCCGCAGACGACACAGTTTTTAAGTTTTATATTCTAAAACTGAATCACTTTATCACTATATCACTGTGTCACTGACCAGTAACCCTCCCCGTCCTGCGGACACCCCTCCAATGGAGGGGAATTTAGTACGTTCTAGAAATAGCACAAAATCTATTATCTATTCTCTATTATCTATTCTCTATTTATCTGCCAAGGGGTGGGCGTGGTTATAAATGTTCGTGATTTCCGCCATGTTGACGCGCGTGTACAACTGGGTCGTGGACAGGGACGCGTGCCCCAGCAATTCTTGCAAGCTGCGCAAATCCGCCCCGCCCGCCAACAATGCCGTGGCAAATGTATGTCGCAGCGCGTGCGGCGTCACATAATCGGGCAACTGTAAATATTTACGGACGTGTTCAATAACTTTTTCCGCCATACGTGACGACATGGGCAGGCCGCGCACACTGCGAAACAGCGGGTCATCGGGCGAATTGCCAAATGGGCGCACCGATGTATATTTATCAATCGCGTCCCACACAGCGGGCAATACAGGAACGATGCGTTCCTTTGATCCCTTGCCCATTATGCGTAATGTATCGGGGTGCGTGCGGACGTCAGAATTGGTCAGCGACAATGCCTCTGATATACGCAGGCCACAACCAAATATCAACACCACCAGTGCCCAATCACGTGCGGCAATCCACGGTTCATTTTCGTCGATACTGCGAATGGCATCGTGCATGTTTTCGACATCGGTAACATCTATCGCTTTGGACAATTTACGGGGAACTTTTGGTGATGAAATCAATCCGATTGCATCGTTTTTTATACCGTGATGCTTTGCCAAGAATTTATAAAAACCACGCAGTGACGACAGTGCCCGCGCAGTTGATTTGTGCGCCAAATTGCGACGCGCCCTGTCCGCCAACCACGCGCGAAAACACAGCGTGTCGGCGCGCGCCATATCGGCCAGCGTCGCCGTGCCGCCCGCATAATTGTCCCAGAATTTGATAAAATCGGAAATATCTGTTTCGTATGCCGTGGCGGTGTGCGACGAATAATTTTTCGTATTCGTCAGGTATTCTATAAATTCGGCAACGATTTCGTTCATGTATAAATTTGTCGCCGTGGCGAACTGTTTTATTTACTGGATTGCCGCGCTACGCTCGCAATGACAATGGGGCATAACGCGACAACCATGTAATATAAATTATCTGATTTCAAATGTTGCAGATACGGTGACGGAAACCTCTGTATCCTTGGTCACCAGACCACCGCCAACGTATGCGCCGGCATCTGCCGTTTCCACTGTCGCCTTGGTGCGCAAGAAATTAGACGCCAATGGCTGGTACGACGAACGGGTATTTACGTCGTATGATACGGCCAGCATTTTGCCCGCGTGACGTTTATCGCCCGCCGCCAATGCGTCTGCACGCGTGCGCGCATTTTCAACGGCCGTGCCCAAGCATTTTTCCATAATTGGTTTCATGGTTTCATTGCTGGTGTACATGCGCAGGTTTTCAGAATATACGTCCTTTTGTCCCGCGAATTGGGTCAAGATTTTTTCGATTATATCGACGTTGTCGGCTGAAACCTCGACCGCGATGGATGTTTCAATGCCCAATGTTTCAGATTTCTGCAATTCGCGATTCCATTCGGTTTTTTCATACGAATTGAAATCGGTGGTTTGCATTTGGACATCTTGTTTTTTCAGGTACTCTGTAATTTCGGCAATTTTTGCCGTGGCCTGTTTCATGGAAACCGCCGCCGATTTGTCCAACGTTGTCACGCGCAGCGTGATTGCCGTTCTGTCCTTTGGCGCGGTGGTCAGGCATTCGCCCGATACCGACACAGTGCGAATATCACGTGGCTGTTCCAGCCAGCCAAACACCAATGCCAGCACCGCGCCAGCACCGATTACACTGCCCGCCCACACTAATGTTTTTTTCATATTCTCTCCCTTTATTTTTGTGTTTTATTTAGTCAAAATAGTTCAGTTTCATCGCGGTCTTGACCCGTTTGACGGTTTCCGCCGCCGCCGCGCGTGCGTCCATTGTGCCACGACGCAAGATTTCCATTACCGATGCGGGATCACGTGCCAACTGTTCGCGACGTTCACGAATTGGGCGCAATGTTTCCTGCATTACTTCGTTCAGGAACTTTTTAACCTTTACATCGCCCAAACCGCCGCGTTCATAGTGCGCCGCCAATTCGGCATAGTTCGCATACTCTGGCAAAAATGCCGCAAAATGTTCCGGACGCGCAAACACCGACAGGTAAATGAATACCGGATTGTCTGTGGTGTTACCGGGGTCTGTGACGCGAATATGATTTGGATCGGTGAACATCGTTTTAACCTTGGCCGCGATTTCATCTGCGGAATCTTTCAGGTAAATACCGTTGTTCAAACTCTTGCTCATTTTCGCATTGCCATCCGTCCCCGGCAGACGTGCCGCCGATTTCGACTGAGGCACAACCGCGCGTGGCATGGTCAATGTGTCGCCATAAATGCTGTTGAATTTGTGCACGATTTCAGACGCCTGTTCCAACATAGGTAACTGGTCTTCGCCAACTGGGACGATATTTGCGCCAAATGCCGTGATGTCCGCCGCCTGTGATATTGGGTATGTAAAGAACCCAACCGGCACGCCACCATTAAACTTTTCCTTTTGCGCGATTTCGGTTTTAACCGTTGGATTACGTTGCAGGCGCGCAACCGTCACCAAATTCATGTAATAGAACGTCAGTTCGGTCAGTTCTGAAACCTCTGACTGAATGAACATAGTGGTCTTGGCCGGATCATAACCCGCCGCCAACATGTCCAGCGTGATTTCCATAACATTTTCGCGAACCCGCGTCGGGTTATCAAAATTATCGGTCAACCCCTGGGCATCGGCAATCATTGCATACATTTTTGCATAGCCGCCGGCGTTCTGGATTGCAATATTCGGCATCAACGCGCCAACCATGTGCCCGATGTGCAGTGGGCCGGTCGGACGAATACCGGTTAAAATAATATCTTTGGACATAGTAATACTCTCTATATTTTTTCTTGTATTAAATGATACGATATTTGTGCATAAAAATCAAAATAAAAACGCGCCGAAGTGGCGCGTTTTTTCATAATCGTTTCGATTTTTATTATCTTTAACGAGAATAAAATTCGACAACCAATTCTGGGAACATCTGAACTGGGTATGGAACATCTTCGAACGATGGAACACGTGCAAATGTTGCTGTGAAATTCGCGCTGTCCACGTTGATGTAATCTGGCCAGTTGCGTTCCGCAGATTCCAGTGCCAAAACAACCAATGGCATCTGTTTTGCTTTTTCGCTGACGGTGATAACGTCACCTGGTTTTACCTGATAAGATGCGATTTTAACGCGTTTTCCATTGACATAGATGTGACCGTGGCTGACCAACTGGCGTGCCGAGAAAACGGTTGGTGCCAATTTTGAACGATACACAACGGCGTCCAAACGACGTTCCAGCAAACCAATCAAGTTATCTGGTGTGTCGCCCTTCATATTATCTGCTTCCAAATAATATGCACGGAACTTCTTTTCACCGATGTTGCCATAGTAACCCTTTAATGTCTGTTTTGCGCGCATCTGTTTTGCGTAATCAGACGAATTGCCACCACGAGATGTTGGCCCATGTTGACCAGGTTTGTATTTACGTTTGTTAAATGGAGATTTTGCCTGACCCCACAGGTTCACGCCCAAACTGCGGGCGATTTTCAATTTACGAGTGCTGCGTTTCGCGCCTGCTCTTGCCATAATTTTAATCCTTTGTTTTTGGTTTTTAGGTGCCAGATTTTTCACAGATTCCTTATCGCGTGCGATGCCAAAAAACCATCGTCGCAGTAATCAGTTCTGATTGTCCAGCGCGCTCAGTTTATAGTGTTTTTGTCCGAAAATCAAGTATTTTCTGTAAAGACATGGTGTTTTTTACGCCACATTCGTGGGCAAACGCGTCCCCGCGCGACCAAAATCGCCCTATTTTATCAGCTGCATGGGCATCGTCGCTGAGCAAGATGGGAATATTGCGGTCAACCGCCATTTTTACAATGCGCTGCGATGGGTACGGTTCATCACCACGTTCATATAAACTGGTATTTATTTCCATCGCGGTATTTGACGCCGCAATCGCGTCCAGTGCGGCGGATTCCGCATCGCGCCACCGTTCTGTGTGCCCCAGCCCCGCCTTTTTATACAAATCCAGATGTGCCATCCATGTGAACAGACCGGACGACGCCGCATCACGAATATTTGTCCAATATGTTTTCAGCATCTGATTCTGGACGTCCGGCGACGCGTGCGCTGCATCGTGCGTATTGCACAGGACGCCCCCATATTCCACAAAATGCGCCGTTCCAATAATGTAATCGGGACGCAGAATCCGCACAGCGCGTTCAAATTCGGCACGCCACGTGGGGTATGTGAAATAGTCAACCTCCATCCCGCGCAAAATACGAATGCCGGACGTCTGGGACAATTTGTCCAATTCGTCATAGTGCGCCTGAAAATGCGCGATTGTATCATCAAAAGATTCAGAATAAATCGCATCATACCCATAGCGCACGGCGTACTTATACATTGGTGCGCAACGAACATTCGGGTGCACGATAAAGTGATTTGAAATCCCGATTGCCGTCATCCCCATTTCTGCGGCACGCGTCGCCATTTGGGCGGACGTGTTTTTACCGTCAAAACCGATTGTATGGGTATGCAGAGTAAAATCTTGCATCAGAACTTTACCGTTGGGTTGGCACGTGACGCATCGTCCGCCGCAAACAACTGTTCGTGCGTAATGCCAAACGCGCGGGCGACAATGTTCGATGGGAACTGGTCAATTTGGGTATTCAACGCCATGACCACGGTGTTATAGAACTGGCGCGATGCCTGAATTTTGTTTTCTGTATCGGACAATTCACGCTGTAATTCCAAAAAGTTTTCATTCGCGCGCAATGTCGGGTAATTTTCCGACAATGCAAAGATACTTTTCAGTGCCCCCGACAACTGGTTTTCCGCCGCCGCGCGTGCATCGCCGGTCGCATTCATGGCTGAATTGCGCGCCGCGATAACCGCGTCCAGCGTTTCACGTTCGTGCTTTGCCGCGCCACGTACCGTTTCAACCAGATTAGGAATCAAATCATATCGACGCTTTAATTGGGTGTCGATTGTGGCAAATGCCTCGCGCGCCTGATTCTTGCGCGCAACCAGACCGTTATACACGGCGATAAAATACAAAACCAATACTGCAACGATTGCAACTGCTGTCCACATGATTTAATCCTTTTGTTATTATTCAATGTTATTGTAGTGCAAATAGGGAAAAATACAACCACGAAAATCCGTCCGCGCCGGTGGCGACGATAAATATGTGCGCTGCGCGCAACGTTACCCACTGGATTGCCGCGCGTCGCTACGCTCGCTCGCAATGACAAAAAATACTAATTTCCTAGAAACGTTGTCATTGCGAACGCAGTGAAGCAATCCAGTAAATAAAAAAGTGCGCCATTCGGCGCAACATTATAAAACTAAATCACTTTATCACTGAATCACTGTGTCACTAATCAGTAACCCTCCCCGTCCGCTACGCGGACACCCCTCCGTGGGCGGGGAATTAAAAACGGGGCGATGCCCCGTTTTTTATGATTTTTTCCAGAACGCAAAACTGCGGCGGGTTGTTTTTTCCTCGCGCTGTTTGCGGTCTTCGGTTGCGCGGCGATGTTCCGCGCGACGTTCATGAAATCTGCGCGCTGATTCTTCGTCGCGTTGAATCAATTTCAATTCAGTTACCGACAGTTTACCATTACGAACTTCTTCTTCGAATTCAACGATATCGTTTTCATTCAAGAATCTGATGCCTGCGGCCTTTAACGCGCTGGAATGAACAAATACATCATCTGTGTTGCCGTCCGCGTTTGGCGCATCTGGTGTAATGAAACCAAAGCATTTTTTACCGTTATACCATTTTACTTTACCTTGACGCATAATCTAAGTCCTTTGTTATGCTTGTTATGGTTCTGTGCAACTCTTACGCTGAACCTGTGATAATTTTGACTAATTTGGCGACGCAATGCAAGAAAATAACTTTCCTATGGATTTAGGAAAAAATGTGATATAATTGCGCGCCGAAAACAAATAAAGCGGGGCAAATTGCCCCGCTCTGTTTTTATTACTTGCCGTCTTTCTTGTAGTAACGCTGAACCTCTATCATAACAAAGTTAAACAGGCGTCCCGACAATGTGTCAACCGGCACAGACCATCCACGATGACCGTACGGCATTGCCGCAACCAAGACGAAATTTGCCATAAAGCGGAAAATTTCTGATTCTTGGGCCTGTGTCAATTTTGTTGGCGCATCGGTGATATGAAATACCTCGTTTTCAACGGCATCTTCCAATTTACCCATGATGCGTTCAACAACGCGCGGTGGGTAATACAGTGTGCATTTTTTCGGGAACCCTTCGAACAAGGCGACATTATTACCCTGACCGTACAAGATATTCCACCCAACGCGGTCAAACAAACTTTCCAAGCAGTCGCATATCATCAGGTTGTATTCTTTCGCGCCCCCTTCCATAAAATCGGCCAAACGACGTTCGATATTCTGGCTGGTCTTGCATGCTTTTTTACGCGCAACCTCGTAATGTTCGTGCGTCTTGCGTTCATATTCAAAGAACGTACGAACCTGACATATAATTTCCATTGGCACGACAAAGCCATCTTTGCCGATATCAATAATCAGTTTCGCGTCGCGGTAATTACGCGGGTTGTCCATATCATAGAAATTATCACGCACAGACAAAATACGTTCCGGCATCATTTCACGCACGCGTTCGATAAACGTACGCGCCTGTGGAATTAAATCAAACAGGCACTTTACACGCCACACGTCCTGCAAGCGCAGATGTGGTGGTTGAATTTTATCCAGCGCACGCACCAATTCCACCGCGATTTGTTCGTGTCCCGAACCGATAATGGACAAGACAGTTTCCGACGGGGTGGAAATATAACGTTCAGACAATTTTTCGCGAATCTTTTTCGCGATTGCGTTTGCGGACGCTTCGCGCTCGTGCGCGGCGATTACGCGGTGAACGGTGGTGGCAACCTCGTCCACGTACATGGCGTAATATTTACCAACCACTTTGTCCAGCGCACGATCAACGTTTTTCTGTGCGCCAACGATAACCGTCACGATGGACGACACGGCCAGATCAATTTTATGTCTGGCCTCGCTGGAAAAGAACTGGTTACGCATCGGGTCAGCGTCCAGACGGTGATGCACGATATATGGTGCAAACGGGTGAATATCTGCGATGCGCAATGGTTCATCAATCGCGCTGTCGGTGGCATAGTCATAACGCGTCACGGGTGCTTTTGGTGCACCGAAACATTTGCCCAGAAAATAAAATACCTCGCGATACCATTTCATGCTGTCCGAATACAGGCGGGACAGGTATGCTGCGGCCTCGTCATTGATACGACCGGATGCACGCGCCGCCTCTATCGCAGCCAGATTTTTTCTGTCATGATCCGCAACCATATCATTGATATAGTTTTCTGGATACGGGGCTGTCATTGTTTTATTTCTCCATTACTTCATAATCGGGAACAAGATTACGTCGCGCAGGGTCGGCTGGTCAAAGATAATACTGGCCAAACGATCAACACCAACACCCACGCCCGAAATTGGTGGGAAACCATGTTCCATTGCACGGACATAGTCATTGTCCGGATTAAACGCTTCTTCGTCACCACCGGCGATGTTTTTTGCCTGCTGTTCAAATGCCGCCAACTGTTGGATTGGATTTACCAGTTCTGAATAGCCCTTGCACAATTCTGCACCGCATACCAGCAACTGGAACATATCCAAGCAACGGTCGTCTGCATCGCTGTGACGTGCCAATGGTACCATATATGTTGGATAGTTGTATAGGAACGTTGGCTGAACAATGCTGTCGCGAATCTTGCGTTTATAGACATAATCGACCAATGTTGGGACAGATTTCAAATCATCCAATTCACCGGCTGGGAACATACCCTGATCGACCAGTTGTTTGCGCAATGCGTCAACGTCATCAAAGTCCAAGATGTTGCACCCGAACAGTTCATTCATACGGGCGGTGTAATCCATCATTTCATATTTGCTGAAATCCAATTCTGTGCCCTGATACGAAATCTGCAATGTGCCACGGCAACGCTGAATCAGGTTCTGAATCAATTCCCATGTGAATTTCAGATTGCGTTTCCAATCCCAATATGCCGCGTACCATTCCACCATTGTAAATTCTTGCAGGTGCATGGCATCCATACCTTCGTTACGGAAATCCTTGGCAACCTCGTACACACGGTCAAATCCGGCACAGTTCGCCAATTTCAGGAATAATTCTGGGGAAATACGCAACTGGAAATCTGCATCCAACGCATTGTGATGGGTCAAGAACGGGCGTGCCGCCGCGCCGGACGCAACATTCTGCATAACCGGTGTTTCGATTTCCAAAAATCCGTTGTTATTCATAAATTCACGCCAGTACTGGGTCATCTTGAAACGGCCCAACAATGTATTGCGGGTTTCAGGATTTGAAATCACGTCCAAATAACGCTGGCGATAACGGGTTTCCGTATCGGTCAGACCGTGGAACTTTTCCGGTAATGGGCGCAGTGCCTTGGACAAAATGGTGTACTTTGCAACGCGAACGGTCAATTCACCGGCCGTGGTGTGATACAATTCCCCATCTATGCCGATAAAGTCGCCCAAGTCAACGTTTGCCTTCATAAACTTGTATTGATCTTCGCCCAATTCTTCGCGGGACATAGAAAACTGAATTTCACCAGCAATATCATAGATACGGCCAAACATCAATTTGCCCAACCAACGCAACGCCGTTACGCGCCCCGCCAGTTTTACCGCCGTGCCGTCCGCCAAATTGCGTGCATCGGCAATCGTATGTGTACGGTCAAATTTGTCTTTCCACACAACGCCATCGCGGGCGCGAATGTTTTCCGCCTTTTGCAGGCGCGCCTGTAATTCATTGGTTGAGATTGTTGTGTTTTCTGACATTTTTATTTTTCCCTTTTCATGTACTGTTATAAAAAACGGACGCAGAAAAGTGCGTCCGTCGTTAAAACTGATGGTCGCACGCGATTTATAAAAATTTTTTCAAATTTAACATTTTCATTTCTTTCTGTGTTAGACCGTTTCACCCGTTTGGGCCACCGCATTATTACGAAATTTTTTATAAATGTAAAGAATAAATTCGCGCGTTATAAAATAAAAGTATTATGCAAGAAAAAAATTATTAAAAATTATAATTATTTTCTTGTAATAACTTTTACAAAATGATATCTATGCGGCATCAAATGCATGGGGATTTATACTTGGGGTGACCCACAGCATAAATCTGGCATAATTTTATACCAAGGGGGGAATTTCTGATGAAAGCAAAACAGAAAAAAATGTTACGCATCTGTGGCATTGCTGCGGCGATTATCGCGGTGGCGTTCGTTATCGTGAAATACGTTGTTGCCGTTCGCCCATATTCGTATGCCGGCACGCTGGAAACGACCAAGGTTATTGTGTCTGCGCGTGTGGCGTCCGACATTTCTGAATTTAACGTTGCCGAAGGCGACACGGTTTCCCGCGATCAAACGTTGATGACGTTGTCGTGCGATGCGTACAAGATTTTGGCACAACAGTTGGACAATGACTATGCCCGTGCCGACGCATTGGTGGCCAAGGGGCACATGTCACAGGCCGAATACGACGTTGTTGCGCGTAATAAACATGACAACGACCTGAAACTGTCATGGTGCGATGTAAAATCACCGATTGACGGTATGGTTATCACCAAGTTCCGCGAGGTTGGCGAGGTTGTTGCCCCAGGGTCAACATTGGTGTCGCTGGCGAATCCGTATGACATTTGGGCGTATTTCTATGTACCATATGAAATGCTGCATCAACTGAATGTTGGCCAACATGTTATCGGCACATTGCCAGAGGCCGCCGGCAAGACATTTTCTGGCACAATTATCAAGATAAACGAACAGGCCGAATTTACGCCAAAGAATGTTCAAACCCGCGAAGAACGCACACGTTTGGTCTATGGCGTAAAAGTAAAGTTTGAAAACCCAGATTTAACACTGAAATCCGGTATGACAATCGAAAGCACATTGTTAAATGAATAAGCAAATTGGTATTGATATTTCCGGCGTGACCAAGCGGTTCGGTGATGTTGTTGCACTGGACAATGTGTCAATGCACTTTAACCCAGCGACACTGTATGGTGTAATTGGGCCGGCGGGTGCTGGGAAAACCACCCTGTTCCGGCTGATGCTGGAACTGATGCGACCGAACAAGGGAAAAATAACCTATTATGAGAATGGGCGCGCGATTGATTTTGCCGATGCGCGTGAATCTGTCGCGTATATGCCACAGAGCCAGAGTTTATACGCCGACCTGTCGGTGGACGAACATTTGGATTTCTTTCGCCGGCTGTATGGCATACCCGATGCCGAATATAAAAAGAAAAAGGCAGAATTGCTGCACATGGCGCGCTTGGACAAGTTTCTGGACAGAACCGCGGGCAACCTGTCGGGTGGAATGTATAAAAAACTGGGGCTGATTTGCGCATTGCTGCGCAGTCCGCGCGTAATGCTGTTGGATGAACCGACAAACGGCGTTGACCCAATCAGCCGACGCGAGTTCTGGGATTTATTACACGCGGCCCAGCAACAAGGAATTTTGGTCATTATGACCACCGCATATATGGACGAGGCCGAACGCTGTGGCGAGGTTGTTTTGATGGAACGCGGACACGTCTTGGGCACGGGCGAGCCCAAGGAACTGTTGCGCGCGTCGCGGGCGGCGAATTTTGATGAATATTTCCTGAAACGTGGGGGCGATGCAAAATGAAACAGAAAGACAATGCCCCAATCGTAGATGTTTGCAACCTGTATGTGCGCTTTGGCGATTTTTGCGCTGTGCGCGATGTTTCGTTCAGCGTTTGCGCAGGCGAGATATTTGGTTTCTTGGGCGCAAATGGTGCGGGCAAGACGACGACTATTCGTGTTTTGTGCGGTTTGTTGCCGGCATCGGACGGTCGCGTCGTTATTGACGGTCATGAATTTGTAAATGGTAATGCGAACCTGATTAAACAGAGTGTGGGATATATGTCCCAGCATTTTACGTTGTATGACGGGTTGTCCATCAAAGAGAATTTTGATTTTGCCGCCGCGTTGCGTGATTTGCCAGAATCGGTATATTTGCGCCGGCGTCGCGCATTGCTGAAATTTATCGGATTCGACGAAAAACTGTCAACGGTGGTACGTGACCTGCCCGGGGGAATTAAACAGGAAATCGCGCTGTGCGTTGCGTTGCTGCATGACCCAAAGATTATATTCTTGGACGAACCAACCGCCGGTGTTGCGCCCGTATCGCGCCAGCGTTTTTGGTCGCTGATTAAAAAATTGGCGTCGGACGGCAAGACGATTTTTGTTACCACCCATTATATGGACGAGGCCGAAAATTGCGACCGCATCGCACTGATGCGCGCGGGCGAACTGATTGCGATTGATTCGCCGAAAAATTTGAAGCAACAGACGTTTGGCGACACGCTGTACAATTTCACACCGCGCGTCGACAATCCGGTATTTCCGCCAAAAAAAATCTTGGACATTTGCGAACCATACGGACGTCATTGGCATATTCGCTTTCGTGATGGGATTGATGCGCGCGCCCAGATTGAACGGTACAAAAAATATTTCGACATAAAAAAGATATCGCCATCACTGGAAGACGTATTTATCAGATTGGTAGAGGGGCAAAACAGATGAGATTCTTTTCCCGCGAACGTGCGGCGGCCATTTTTTCCAAAGAATGCAAACATATTCTGCGTGACCCGTTTACGCTGATTATTGCGTTGTTGTTGCCGTTGGCGATTGTGCTGATTTTGGGTAATTCTATCGAGTTTAATATTCGTTCCATCAAAATGGCGTACTATGATGCAGACCGCACGGAAAGTTCACGTATGTTGATTGACACATTTGGCAGTTCGGATTATTTCAAACCGTACCCGATTGATAACCCAGACGTGGGATTTGATGAAATTTTGGCCGAACGCGCACGCGCCGTGTTGGTTGTTCCACCCGATTTTGAACGCGAGGTTCTGGCCGGACGCACCGGTAACGTTCAGGTTATGGTTGATGGCGCGGACAATTCATCAATTATCGCAATCACGAATTATATGAGCACCATAAACACCAATGCCGCGGTCAAGATTCTGAAAATGAATACGTCAGCGTCGCCCCTGTCGTTCAAATCGCGATACCTGTTTAACCCCGAACTAAATTCGCGCTGGTTTTCTGTGCCGGGGCTGTCGGCGGTGATTATTGCGCTGGTGGCGATTATGCTGACCACGCTGACGATTTGTCGCGAATGGGAAAAGGGTTCAATGGAAATGCTGTTGTCCACACCGGCAACCACGCTGGAAATCATTGTGGGCAAGGTTTTGCCGTACGCCATTTTGTCATTCATTGGATTTATATTGGTGTTCATTGTTGCGCGCACGGTCTTTGGCGTGCCATTTGTGGGCAGTTATCTGACCCTGACGCTGGCGACGTTGCTGTTTATTTTGGGGTATTTGGCAATGGGGCTGTTCATATCTGTGTCCACCCATAAACAAGAGGTTGCGATTCAGTTTGCGCTGATTGTCGGCCTGTTGCCGACGGTGGTGCTGTCGGGCTTTGTATTTCCGGTGGAATATATGGGCGGAATTTATCAGGCGGTGTCCGACGTATTTCCGGCACGTTTCTATATTGAAATCACCCGCGATCAATTCTTGAAAGGCAGTCCGATTACCGCCCTGTGGCGTCAGTTCGCCGCGATTGGTGCGATTGCGGTCGTGCTGTTGGTTGCATGTCTGACACGGTTCAAAAGGACATTGGAATGAAAAAGAAACGTCTGCTGGGATTTTTCAAGAAAGAAATCATCGCCCTGTTGCGCGATCCTGTCTTGCTGGTCGCGGTTATGGTTATGCCGGCGGTGCAGCTGATTATTTACAGTGGTGCAATTACGTTAGAGGCCAAGAATCTGCGTCTGGCGGTGGACATGACGCCAAACGACGTTGTTATGGACAAGGTTTATAATCACGCCATTGGGTCGGGCTGGTTCGTACGTGCGGACACATCGACGCGCGATGCGGTATCTGTTGTGCAATCGGGCGATGCCGATGTTGCGATTGTCGCGCCAGCGGGCGGTCTGACCAAGAGTTTGATTCGTGGCGAAGGGCAAATCCAGATTCTGATTGATTCCATGAACATCTTGAAAGCCCAGAGCATCGAGGGCTATTTGGCGGGCGTGGTATTATCGACCGTGCGCGAAATGAATTATCCGATGCCCGCGTCGCCGATTAAATTTGATATGCGAATATTGTTTAACCCAGAACTGAACACACCGTGGTTTATGGTTCCGTCGCTGATTGCGGTGCTGGTGTTTTTGGCGTTGCTGATTCTGATTACCATTTCCATTACCAAGGAAAAGGAAAGCGGCACGATTGAAACGCTGGTGTCCGCCCCGATATCAAAGTACGACATTATCTTGGGCAAGGTTTTGCCATATATTCTGGTGTCGTTTTTGATTATGCTGTCGATTTTATTTATTGGGCGCACGGTGTTTGGCATTCCGTTTGTCGGATCGCACCTGATGTTTATTCTGGGGTTCTTGGTATTTTGCGTGCCGGCATCGGGGATTGCGGTATTGCTGTCAAACTATACAAATACCCAGCAACAGGCGTTATTGGGCGTCGTGATTGTGGCGTTTATGTCGCTGATGCTGTCGGGGGCAATTATTCCGACTGAAAATATGCCGGTATTGTTGCAATATGTCAGTTCGGTGAATCCGTTGTCGCACTATGCGTATATGGTTCGCAACATTATTCTGAAAGGGTCGGATATCGAATACTTCGCGCGCCAGTGCACGTACATGCTGGCGGTGGGCGCAATTATATGGGTATTCGCAATTAAAAAGTTCAAAACAACATTATAAGGGGAAAAAGGTATGAAACTGAATTATTGTTTAATCGGTATGTTGGTGGCGTTGACACCATTGGCGTCAAATGCCGATATGTATTCAGAACTGCAAAACGTGTATGAATCAAACCCTGTGATTAAAAGCCAGCGCGCCGCCCTGCGCGCGGCCGATGCCGATGTGTCGGCGTCCAGTGCGGGATTCAAACCGTATTTGGGTGTGTCCGCCAATGCCGGCGCGGCACGCACAAAACTGGGCGATTATTCGTTTGACTATAATCCGGTGGGCGTCGGATTGGAATTTCAACAGAATATATTCGAAGGTTTTTCCACCATTGCCCAGTACAAGGGGGCGCGCGCCGTACGCGATGCCGAAACAGCCGCATTGTACGCCACCGAACAAGATACATTTCTGAACGCAATCAACGCGTATATTGCCGTTCTGCGTGCGGACGAGGTTTTGAAACTGAACCAAAACAACCAACGCGTATTGCAAGAATACTATAATTATTGCGCCGACAATGCTCGTGTGGGCCGTCTGACCAAGACCGACGTGGCACAGGCATCTGCGCGCGTGGAAATGGCAAAGTACGCATTGGCGGACGCACAGGCAAAATATGACAATGCGGTTGAAACATTCCGCCGTGTATATGGTGATGCACCGTCTGAATTTACAGAAATCGATTTGGAACGTATGGAACAGTTATTTCCCGCAACAGTGGACGACGCGGTTGAATACGCGATGAAAAATCACCCTGTGATTTTGGCATTGCAATCCAAAGAGAAAGCCGCCCGCGAAAAAATCGTTGTGGCGCGTAAATCTATGCTGCCGGCGGTTGACGTGCGTGGTTCGATTATGCAAATCGAAGATGTCCCGTATATTGATAAAGTCCGCGACAGCCGTATCGGCGTGTACCTGAAAATGCCACTGTATGACAAGGGCAACGCATTTGCCAACGTGGACAAGGTTCGCTATACCGTTGATGGAATCCAAGAACAAACCGTCAACGCCCAGCGTACAATCACAGAATCCCTGCATCAGGCGTGGAATATGTACGACGCACAGGCCGCAGCAATCACCGCCGCCGAAGCGGGCGTCAAGGCAAACAAAATGGCACTGTCGGGAACGCGCGACGAACAAAAGCGCGGACGCCGCACGGTGCTGGACGTGCTGAATGCCGAACAAGAATTGCTGAACACACAGGTTTCATTGGCACAGGCAAAATTTGGCCGCACCAGTGCATTCTTTGCGGTGCTGTCCGCAACGGGATTGCTGACGCCTGAAAATCTGGGTCTGAAAATTCAGGACGATGAATAAAAAACGCACCGCCATTTGGCGGTGTGTTTTTTATCTTTTGCTTTTTGAATCGGCGATGCGAATAATTTGCGTCAGACCGTCAATCTCTGTCCTTATATCATGTAATTTCTGGTCATAATGCGCGCGTCTGTTTATTGCAAATATCCTTTTTAAGCGGGTTAAAACATATCGCCGTTTCAATCTGTTCAGACGCTTCTTGAATTTTGGATTTAATATCAATGCGTCACCAGAATTTATTATTTCATTTACCCGTTGTGCAATTTTGAAATATACACCCCTGACATAATGATTGGTACAATCCGTAAAATCATCTTGTGATGAAATAAAATCATTTATATCAACGAAATCAATATTGTCGTAATTCGCCAATCGTTCTTTTAACAATTTGTTTATGGCGCGATACGATTTAGCCACAGATTCCAACCCTGGTGTGGTTGCATGATTACAATCTGTTTCTGAACCTAAAATTAAAACCAATCTGGTTTTATCAGACAAATGTTGGCGAATATACAAAATATTTTCCAAGACATTTTCTGGTGTTGGCAAACCAATATATTCAAATTCTGTTGATAATTTTTTCAACAACGCCTTTGTAAAATGCACCTCATAAGTTTGCTCGTCATTCAACAGATGCGGCCAACTCTTGGCATCTGTAAAAGGGTAATTGATATTGCCATAGCAAATATAATAACCGTCCTTTTTATTTCTATACAGGGGGATTTGCCCTTCGAGTAATGTGGACAAAAATACAAAATCATAATCCTTGGTGAAAATATTGGTATCAAAATCCATACTGCTTAGAACAGGTGCAGATTTCAATATTTCTTCACAGTACTGTTTGGGGAATTTATGCGATTGTACGATATGAGTCAGGCATTGCTGGGAAATCGTACTGGGCTCATTTGCATTGGTGTGAATAAATTCTGTATCTATGTTTTGACTGTCTAAATATGGTATAACGCTCTGCAGGTCGCATGGCCCTTTGAACAAAATACTATATTTCTGTGATTTATTATTGCGCGAAACCAATTCGTCTGATTCAGATATCCAATCAACGGTTGACCGCTTTACCAACTGATTTGATACATTTCCGACTATGTTCAATGATGGAAATTCTAACTTTTGATAAATGTATTGATCCAAACCCGTGCCCAGAATCCTGCACGAAAATAAAAAATGTTCCAGATGTTTGGTTTGTTTATTTAATGAATAAAAGCCAACGATTCCATAATCACCAAATTTATCACGCATTGTAATGTATCTGTTTTCAAATGCGTCATTTGCCAGCAAATCGTCCAACGCCGGTTTTTCCAGACGAATTTTTGTGTAATTCATTTGATTAGAACGATTCACTAATTCCAGAATACGTTCCGCCTTGGCTGTACAATCGCCGCAAATATTTATTTTGATTTCGCTGCTTTTCAAAAATTCATCATTTGATGAAAACTTATGGCTTTCTGATTGCTTTATTTCTAATAACTTATATTGTTTTAATCTGGAATGATTTGAATCGTCTTTGCCCAACGTTGGACAGTTTTGCACCAGTTCGTTTATAATATCTGGCAATGATGCCTTGATTTCAGGGCAATAAAAAATTGCTTCGTTCAAATTTCCAATATTGTCATCTATGAACAATACGTTTTGTGGTCGCAAATTCATATCAGAAATCAGTTGTTTGATTCTGTTCCCCTTTGGCGATCAATCAACAGATGGGAAAACGAAATATTCCAAAACATTTTGATATTCCGGCTTGTTCAATTCTTTGATAACTGTGCGATAGTCATTTTTAGAACATATTGAATTTACTATGCCACGATTTGTTAAATCTTTGACCAGTTTTATATTTTCCTGTATTGGCGATGCGCCATTTTCAGACAACGTTCCTGTCCAAAACGTATCATCCAAGTCCCAAATTACCAACTTGATTTCTTTCAAATTTATCATTTGCACTTTTCTCCCGATAATCTTGAATATGGAACAGGAACGTCTATTATAGTCAAACTTATTCAATGCAGCCGATATTCTTGGTCGCGCGGCGCAATGACAACAATGACAAGATGAACATTGTTACCGCCAGTCCGACGCCAAACAACACAAACAACAGTCCCAATAAAATCAGACCGTCAAATTCTGTGGCCATAAATCCCAAGCCAAACGCACACATCAGCGCGCCCAGCAAATATGCCATAATTGTGTACCACAAGAATTTCGCAAAATAGCCTATCTTGGTATTGATTTCAGATAACAGTGTTTCTGTTTTGTTGATTTCTTTTACTTGTTTTGGCATTGTGCCCCCCTTTATCTAAGTCCCCAGTATTTTACCACTTTTTGCCCCCGCAATCAATAAAACAAAAAACCACCCGAATGGGTGGTCTTGAATATCTGGTGCGAGCAAAGGGGCTCGAACCCTCGACCTCAACCTTGGCAAGGTTGCGCTCTAGCCAACTGAGCTACGCTCGCACTGCGTGGCATATTCTGACATATTCTTTATCAGAATGCAAGCATTATTTTCGGCGATTTGACATATTTTTCTGCAAATATTCAAACCGCAATGAATCCAGCGTATGCTGGCGCGCACGTAAATCCAGTTCACGTTGTTTTAACTGGATTTCTTGTTTTCTCAGTTCATTTGCCTGTTGCAACTGGGTGACGACACTGCCCAACAGTAATGTTCCCATCACGGCACAACCTGCAATCGCGGTGTATCGCAATCCTGATAATCTGACGCGGTACGCGTCGTCAAAAACGCTTTGATCCAATTTGACCTTTGTTGTTTCTGGCATATGCGTCCCCCATTCAGATTCTTTTTTGGCGCGAATATTTGCGCTGAATCATTGCACGCGACGTGGCGTATCGACGCGTGACCATCCGTGCATTCATACCGCGACGAGTACGCATGCGCGCATCCATCGTCGCCAAGAAACGGCGCAAACTGCGCATATCACGCATGATATTACAGTAACAAAATAATACGTATGGATTCATCGTTTATAACCATTTCCACGGTTGCAGTGCCTTCAAAATACCATATGCGGTACGCTTGTCGGCAAATGTGTGGCCACAGCGTGGACATACGATAAATGGTGCAATCATTGCTTTGACTTTCTTGAACAGCATCAACCACACCAGCGCACCAACCGCCCATGCGGCAATGACCAATCCCCATGCGACATAGCCGAAGTATTTATCGACCGTGCTGGTGATGATTTGAATGGTGCTTAAACTGGATTTAGACAGGTCGTTATAGATTTTTGTTGCGACCGGCCATGATGATGGACGCCATGGATAAACGTGCTGAATCCCATAGTTGGTCAGCAATGTTGTGCCCAAACCGCCCGTACCTTTGTCCAGTTGTTTCTTGATTGCTTCGTCAATCATTTGGTCAATCTGAACCTGTAATACAGATGTCAGTTCGCGTTCAACGCTGTCCAGTTTGCTGTTGACCAATGCGGCGGTGTCATCCACGCGGGCGACGGCCTGATTTGCCTTGGCTATATTCTTGTCAGCGGCATCAATCGCCTTGTCCAAACCACCCGTTTTGACACCGAATTTTCCAATCAGGCCAGTCACCTGTTTTGCATCAGATGTTGCCTTGGTTGCCTGACCCGTGGTCTTTTTCGCATCAGCGGTGGCATCTGTTACCTTAGCCACGGCGTTTTCGGCAACCTTGACCTTGTCAATGGCAAAAGACACCGGTTTTTCCAAATTGATGGATTTTTTAATACCGTCCAACAGGTTTTCGTACTGTGTCGCGATATTGCGTTGCAGGTCAAAGAACATCGACACAACAATCGATTTCTTTATCGGGCCCGAATACGTGTTTTTGATATGCAGTGGCGTCCACACGACCAGCGCAATCCACACCACGGACACAATCGCAAACACACGCTTTACCCATGTGATATAAGACGTCTTTTTGGCGACAGTTTTTGCGCCATCGCGTTCAATTACCTCTATTTGTTTTTTTGCCATTGTTTTGCCCTCCCTTGGTTTGGCGTTTGATTTATTTTGTACGTTCGTTGAATGATTTGATGTATTCAGCCATAAATTCACCTTCGCGAATTGCGCGAATGCCATCAGAACGCTGTTGATATTCCATGATTTGATTCACGGTGCGGTAATAGATGTCCGCGGGTTGCGGTTCTGTGAACGCGGCAACCTCTGTATTAGGAATCATTTCATAATATGCGCCATTTGTGCGTGGGCATACCAGCGAATAAACAAAAGTCATTGTGCCGGATGTTTTCTTGGCAGTGGCCATATACATTTTATCACGGTCATTCAACAACAACTGTGGGGCCGCCACAGATTTACCCATCATATTCACGACAACCGGTTGTTCATAAACCTTGGCACGTGGATCTTCTGTTACTACTGTTTTTTTCTCTTTTTTTGTTTTCGTCATTTCTGTTCACCTGTATATTTTTCTATAAAATCTGCTTTGAATTGTGCAAAACGTCCCTGCTCTATCGCCTCGCGAATGCCGCGCATCAAATCCTGATAGAACCACAAATTATGCTGTGTCAATAACGTTGCGCCCAATATTTCATTGCACTTTACCAAATGATGAATGTATGCACGCGACAGTTTGCACGCCGGACAACCACACTGGTCATCCAGTGGGGATGCATCATCGCGGAAACGTGCGTTTTTCATATTCATTGTGCCGTGGCGCGTAAATGCCTGTGCCGTGCGACCAGCGCGTGTTGGCATAACGCAATCAAACATATCAATACCGCGTTCAACCGCACCCAAAATGTCCAGCGGTGTTCCCACACCCATCAGGTAACGTGGCTTGTCCGCGGGTAACAGTGGCGTTGTGGTTGCAATCATATCAAACATCACATCTTGGGTTTCGCCAACTGCCAATCCGCCAACCGCATAGCCATCAAATCCGATGTCCGTCAGTTGTTTTGCCGATTTTTTACGCAGGTCTGGGAAATCCGCGCCCTGAACAATACCGAATATGCCATAGCCCGGACGGTCAATGAATGCATCGCGGCTGCGACGCGCCCAACGCGCGACCATTTCGACATTTTTTTCCACGCGTTCACGTGGTGCGGGCAAATGCAAGCATTCGTCCAACGCCATTGTGATATTAGAATCCAGTTGATGCTGGATGTGAATGGAATCTTCGGGCCGCAAGAAATGCTTGATACCGCCGTCAATGTGCGATGTGAACTGAACCCCCTCTTCATTCATTTTGACCAGATTGGACAGCGACATAACCTGAAAACCGCCACTGTCGGTCAAAATAGGCCCGTGCCAGCCCCCAAATTTATGCAGACCGCCCATTTTTTCGACTAAATCGCCACCGGGGCGCATCATCAAATGATACGTGTTGCCCAAAATAACCTGTGTTCCTGTGGCGGCGACCTGATCCATGGTCAGGGCCTTGACCGTGGCGGCCGTACCCACCGCCATAAATGCGGGGGTTTGAAACGTGCCGTGTGCGGTTTCAACCGAACCGCGGCGCGCCATGCCATCTGTTGCGATTAAATTAAATTTCAATGCCATAACTGTGCACCCTTGTTGTTTCTGATGCCTGAATCATAGCATGTTTTTTGTCGTACGCAAATCGAAATCAATTATTTGAAATTTTCGTGCCAGATGTCCGCCAAGTCGGCACTAAACGTCGCCCCTTGGGTAATAATGGACATTGCGCCATCAAAATAACCACGTGAATTTTTAATGACATCGTCACGACGAATACTGTCAACCATACGATTTGATTCATAAAAATCGTACAGGCGGCCATAATCGGCATAAAAGTCAATCAATGTTGCCATGCGTTGGGACGCAGATTCCAACCAATCGGCATTACCCAATTTATTTTTATGCGTAAAACGTATCAAATCATCATCTGTGATTGGATTTTCGGTGTACACACGGTGTGCGGTTTTTGCAATCAGTGCAACCACGCGTTCAATATTTTCCGGCGCGGTTTCGGTTGCAACGCCACTGACTCCAAACTCTTCATTACCATAGCCCGTCATCTGTAATCCATAGACCAACCCGTTTTCGCGACGCACAACGTCAAATAACTGGCGGCCCAAGAAACGTTCGAATTTGCCCACGCATTTATTATTAAAGCGGCATTCGTATTCCAGTGGCCAGATATCAGGGAACAATATGCGCAATTTTATGTTTTTATCGTCTGGGCGTGGGTTATGTGCAACCGTTGGTGTGTACGTGATACTGGTATTCATTGGCACAAAATGCGTGCCCAAAAACGCAAATTTTTCCGTAATATGCGTCAACATATCGTCGGCATCAATAATCTTGCCAGACACGGTGATTATGCAATTCTGGGCGGACAGGCGACGTTGCAAGAATGCCAACATTTGGTCACGCGTAAAAGAATCGATTGTTTCGTACGTACCCAATGTACGCAAAGAACCGGTTGCATAATTAAACAGTTTTCCAGATATAAAATCTATCAACTGGCGTTCGGGTTTGTCCGATGCACGACGCAATTCGTCCTTGATAACGGTACGTTCCACTTCAATTTTTTCTGGGTCAAACAGCGAATTTTGCAACTGGTCGGCAAACACATCCAACAACAGATTTGCGTTTTCTGCCAAAATGCGTCCACATAATTCCAACGCTGTATTGTTTGTGCGTGCATTTTTCGTGCCACCGTTAAAATCCATAAAATTGTCAAACGCACGTGACGTTGGAAAACGCGTTGTACCCTTGCACAACATATGCTCGCAAAAATGGGTAATGCCCATCTCGGCAGGCGTTTCATCACGCGACCCCGTCTTGAACAACACACTTATTGTCGTGGTTTCCAAATCCATCGGATCAAGGATTACCGTCAGACCGCTGGGCAGTTTATGCAGTGTTGGTTCAAATTTCATTGCACGTCCTTTTTGAATAACAGGCAACAATCGCCGTATGAAAAGAATCTGTATTTTTCCGCCACCGCGTGCGCGTATGCGGCCTTCATTTCATCCAGACCTGCAAACGCCGAAACCAACATAAACAGTGTCGATTTTGGCAAATGGAAATTGGTCAACAGTACATCCACCGCCCCGAACGCGTACCCGGGGGTAATAAATATATCGGTTGTATCACAAAATGGCACAACACGGCGGTGACGCTCTGACTCCGGCAATGCACAGTTGCGTATTGCCGCACTTTCCAGTGTACGCATCGATGTCGTTCCAACCGCAATAACGCGATTTGCGTTGTTTATAATGTCCGCCTGCGCGGGCGTAATCTGACACCATTCACTGTGCATTTTGTGCTGGGTTAAATCTTCGGTCTTGACCGGCATCCATGTGCCCGCGCCGACGTGCAGGGTAACCTTGACAATCTGTGCACCACGACGTGCGATTTCGTCCATCAATTCGGGTGTAAAGTGTAATCCCGCCGTTGGGGCCGCCATTGACCCGATTGGGTCAGCATAGACGGTCTGGTAACGTTCACGGTCGGAATCCTCTTGATCACGATGCATGTACGGTGGCAATGGCATTTTGCCGATTTTATTCAAAACCGCGAACACATCATCGCATAAAAATTCCAGTTTCAGGCCACTGTCGGCGTCAGAATCCACCACACGGATTTGCGTGCCGTCGGTCATTGTCAATATATCGCCAACCGCGATGCGCGTGAATTTCTTGCACAATCCCCACCACAGGTTGCCACCCGCCGCGGTATGCAGTGTGATTTCGTATTCGTGACCCGCCGTGTCGGTCGCATCAAAACGCGCCGGAATCACACGCGAATTATTAAACACCACGACGTCGCCCGGGCGAATATAATCCAAAAAGTCACGAATATGCCGATCCGCCAATTCCAATGGATGGGAATTTTTCACCACCAGCATACGTGATGCATCGCGACGCGCCAATGGGTGCGACGCAATCAATTCGGTGGGTAATTCAAAATCAAAATCCGATGTGTGCAGCATTTTATTTTGTGAACTCCAACCCTTGATCTTCGTAATTTTCGGCCTTGTTTTCCCAATCGGGTTCAACACGCACGAACAGGTGCAGGCGCGCATTCACGCCCCACTGATCCTGAATATCATGGCGGGCGGCTGTGCCGATTTGCTTTAATTGTTCACCACCACGGCCAATTACAATCTTTTTATGTGCGTCATTTTGAACGGCGATTTTTTGATATATGTCCAAGACACCATCCGCGTCAACATCCACCCGTTCGGTCAAGACATTGATGTGATACGGCAATTCTTGGTGAATATATTTATAAATCTTTTCCCGTGTCAATTCCGACAGGTACAGGTTATCAGGTACGTCCACCGCGTCAGATGCATCAAACATATATGGCGACGCCGGCATTACCGCGGCCAGCGCGTCCAACATACCATCAACCCCGTCGTTTTTCAGTGCCGAAATCATGAATATTTCGCGCCAGTCCGCCATCTGGGACAATTCGGCGACAATCGGCAGCAAATCTTGCTTTTTAATCGCGTCAACCTTGTTCAATGCGACGAACAGGTTCTTATGGCCATGGATTTTTTCAACCAAATCGCGAATGGTTTGCGTAATTCCCTTTTGCGCATCCATAATCAGCAAGACCGCATCCGCATCTGATATCGCCGTCATTGCCGCACCAACCATTGCCCGATCCAATCGACGCTTTGGCACGAACACCCCGGGGGTATCGACAAAAATCAACTGGCGCGTGCCCACCATTTTCACGGCACGCAGGTTTGTTCGCGTGGTCTGAACCTTGTGCGAAACAATTGACACCTTGCGCCCCATGATTTGATTTAACAGGGTACTTTTGCCAGCATTGGTCGGGCCAACAATGGCCACGAATCCAGAATAAGTTTGTGTATTTTGTGTATTCATGTCGGGCAGAATACCACACCAAATCTAAAAGTGAACAAAAATCTTGCAAATCCGCGCGCGCATTGTAGAATTTGCGTACCAGAGAGAATGCAACACGAAACCAAAGGCAATGCAAAAATGCAACTTACCGGCCCTGAAATTCTGCGTCGCATGCGCACACCAAATATGGACAATCCTGGGGGCAAATCAGACATCATTATCACACCGTTTAGCGAAAAATGTCTGGGCAGCAACAGTTATGACCTGCATCTGGACAATGTGTTAAAGGTGTACACCCACACAATTCCACATGGTATGAAGCCCGTGATTGTATATGACCCAAAGCGTCGCGATTATTCCATGCGCGATTGGTTCTATAATGACCTGTCGTACAATGTGATTTACAAAAATTCACCCGAAGAATTTGATATTCGCAATCCGAAATACCTGCTTGACCCATGCAGCAAGCGTTCGCATGACACGACAAAAATCGTTATTCCGGAATCCGGCGTTATTTTGTCGCCTGAAATTGGCTATCTGGGGGCGACGGTGGAATATACAGAAACCCGCAACCTGTTCCCGTACATCGATGGCAAATCGTCGGTTGGACGCAACTTTATTTTGAACCACCACACGGCGGGGCGTGGCGACGATGGATTCTGTGGGCAATGGACATTGGAAATCCGCGTTCTGTACCCAACGGTTGTGTATCCAAATATGCGCATTGGCCAGATTTATTACGAAGAATTTACTGGCGAACGCAAGCCGTATGATGCGAACGCGTCCAGTCACTATAATCGCCAAATGGGCCCGACACCCGCGGCAGTAATTCCAATCGAAGATGTTCGCCCACCAGTAACACCAATGGACGACATGTACGAACAATTTTACGCACACAAACGTTAAAAAAACGCCCAAACGGGCGTTTTTTTATTTCAGTTTCTTTGTCCAATCGTTGTCTGGGAAATTTGTCCGTAACATATCGGCATAGCCCGATGCCTGTTGTGGCAGGCCGATTGCCGTATAACATTCGGTCAGACGATACAGGGCCTCTGGCGTCATGACGGTTTCTTGCGCACCAGACACCACTGATTGCAGGTGCGAAATCGCCGCCGGCCAATTCTGCTGTTTCATTTCAGCACGCGCGGAATACATAACCTTGCCCGCCAAATAGTTTTTCAAAATCAACATCTTGTTTTCGGCGTTTTTCGCATATGGCGAATTTGGGAAACGCTGGGTCAACTGTTGAAACTGTTGCAACGCGTACGCTGACATACCGGGTTCACGACGAACATCGCTGACCTGACGATAATAGCACATTCCGCGCAGGTACAACATATACGGCACGTCCGCGTGGCCAGGGTGGAATCGCATAAAGCGGTCAACTGACAGAATTGCCCCCGCGAAATCGTCATCCAAATATTGTGAATACGCCGCCATAATCAGGGCATCTGCGGCCCATGGACTGGACGGGTATTGGGTTTCGGCGCGCGCAAATTCGGTGGCCGCCCCCTCGTAATCCTTGTCATTAAATTTCTCGTACGCGGTGGCGTATATTTCTGGCAATGTCTGCTGCGGGTCGATTTCCGTTTTACCGCCACACGATGCCAGCGCAAAAGTCGCCATACATAACGCAATTATTTTTTTCATTTATTCCTGCCTTGATTTTATATCACGAACAGCAGTATAATCCAAACCATGAATCTAGGCAAACATATTTTCGGGGTCGGTGCAATGACCGGCATCAGTCGTATTTTTGGCTTCGTGCGCGATATGCTGATTGCGCGCGTGCTGGGCGCGGGACGCCTGTCGGACGTGTTTTTGGCGGCGTTCAAATTGCCGAATTTATTCCGCGATCTGTTGGGCGAAGGGGCACTGTCCGCGATATTTATTCCCATGTACACCGATTTGAAAAAGGACGACAACTTTGCCAAGAATGTATTTTCATGGCTGATGGTGGTGTTGCTGGGGATTACCGTTCTGTTTGAAATATTTATGCCGCTGATTGTGTGGGTATTGGCCCCTGGGTTTGCCAATGATGCGGGTAAAATGGAATTGACGGTGCTGATTTCGCGCATAATGTTTTTCTATGTGATATTTGTGTGTGGGTCGGCGTTCTTGTCCGCAATATTGAATGCGTTTTCACGTTTCTTGTTGGCGGCGTTTATGCCGGTGCTGCTGAATATTATGCTGATTTGCGCGTTGCTGTTTTCCGCGATGTTTGCACGCGACAGTGTTCTGTACATTATGGCGGGCACGGTTGTGGCGTCGGGCGTGATTCAGTTCGCCGTCCTGTGGGCACGCATTCGCAGAAAGCATTTCGGTCTGCACCTGATACGGCCACGGTGGACACCGGGGATTAAACACCTGTTTGGACGTCTGGGCATCAGTATTATTGGCAACGGATTTTACCAGATTACGATTATTGTCGGTACACTGGTCGCCAGTTTCCAGTCCGGCGCGGTTTCATGGCTGTATTATTCAGACCGCATCGTTCAATTACCATTTGCGATGATTGGATTGGCGGTGGGCACGGTGCTGATGTCGTCGATATCGAATGCATTGGCTGAAAAGAATATGCGCAGTGTGTATATTCAGCAAAATTCGTCCCTGCGTCGGTCAATGATGCTGATTATGCCGTGTGTGGCGGGTCTGTTTGTGCTGGCCGAACCAATTATCAGATTTCTGTTCCAATATGGCGCATGGACGGCGGCATCAACACACGCGGTGGCAATGGCGATTATGATTCAGGTTTTTGCCCTGCCCGCGATGATGGTCAGCCAGATTTACAGCAAGACCTTGTACGCATCGCAAGATGTTAAAACGCCCGTACGCACCAGTATGATTTCATTGGGCGTGGCGGCGGCGTTGTATTTGATACTGTTCCCGTTTGCGGGGTATCTGGCGATTCCAATCGGCGTTGTGGCCAGTGGGTATCTGAAAAACTATCTGTTGGGGCGTGCGTGCCGGTCGCGGGGGCTGGTGCGGCACGATGGGCGCACGGTGCGCGCGATTGCGTTCTTTGCGGTATTGTCGGCGATGCTGGGCGTGGCGTTGTGGTTTGTACCAATTACCAGCATATTGACATTGTTTGCCGCGATTGCAGGGTATGGGATTATTTACCTGCCGATTGCATATGTTGTTGACCGAAAAATCTAGTATAATAATAAAGTTGAAACGCGGTTTTTTATGTGATAGAATACTCTTATAAGAATGTAAGGAGTTCTAAATCATGAAAAAAATAGTTTCCTTGGCAGTTCTGACTGCTTTACTGGCCGGTTGTGCAAACAACGGCGCAACAAATGCCCCTGCGGGCTATGGCGCGGACGGTTTTGGCGAAGAAACACTGGTTACAACCGGTGGCGAACAATCGCTGAACGACACATACCTGATGGCGGCGGCACCAAAATATTATGTGGGCAGCGCGTACAAGGTTGAAAACGTACAGTATATCCCAGCCGAAGATTTAACTTATAACCAGACCGGCATCGCAGGCATTATCCCAGCCGAACTGAACGGCACAAAAACCAGCAACGGTGAAATTTTTGATATGAACCAGATGTTGGCGACCAGCAAAACATTGCCATTGCCAACAATTGCACGCGTAACCAATCTGGACAATGGTCAATCCGTGGTTGTTCGTGTGAACAATCGTGGCCCATTTGTAAATACCCGTATTATGGACTTGTCCCCAGCGGCGGCGGCAAAGATTGGCATGAATGGCCAGTCCAAGGTTCAGGTTCAGGTTTTGCCAGAACAGTCAACCGCGGTTAAAAACGCAACAATCGGCGCAACAATGGTGGCGTCCGAACCAGTTGTCGCACCACAGCCAGTTGAACAACCGGTTTCCCAGCCAGCACCAGTTGCCGCGTCCGGCGAATACAGCGTTCAGGTTGCGGCATTCTATGCCGAAGACAGCGCGGAAAACTTGGCCGCACGTATGCGCACATACGGTGACGCATCGGTTATCAAAGAAGGCGACATGTACAAGGTTCGTATCTTGAATCTGGATGCGCCAAAGGCACGCGCGGTTATCGATGCCCTGCGTAATAACGAAGGCATGGCCCCAGGCCTGTTAAAGAACGGCCGTTGGGTAAATGCGGACAGCATTTAATCGCCAGCGCGAACAAAGTTAAACGCCCCATGCGGGGCGTTTCTTTTATTTGATTATTTTGATTTTGGTGCTGATTTTTTCTTTTTGGGTTTTGGCATTGGTAACACGCGCGTCAATGTTTGTACCATTTCAATCGCCAAATCAGTATTTTCAATATCTAAAATATAATGTGGGCGTGCCCCACCGTATGGAATACCGACGTCGGGCGCGATACCGTGCGCGGTAAATACCGCCAGTGCATCTGGAATTTGCTTTACATACACAGTATCATCACAGACCAGCAATACCGGTTTATCGCACGAAAATACCATATAATCGCCAAACATTTTGCGATAGCGAATACTGTCGGTGGCGGTTGCCACCTGATCATAAACAAATTCTATAAAATCACTGCTGGTTGCCATGGCGGGAATCGTACCAGATTTATTTATCACTTGCCAGATAAAAAGTACGTTGTAATATTGCAAATATGAAACATTTAACAGAATCTGATATATCGCAAATGGGGGTGCGCGAATTTTCGCCCGATGCGCGCGCGGTGGTGAAATCGGTTCGTGCCCAATTAAAACTGGGGCAACTGATACCTGATGCGCCGGCGGACACGCCCACGTATGCGCGTCTGGATTTGCACCAGATGACCGAAGAGCAGGCGTGGCGCGCGATTATGGATTTGGCGACGTCTGGTGTGCGTCGTGCACAAATTATTACGGGCGCAAGTGGGATTCTGCACAAAAAGTTCCCTGTGTGGGCACGCGAAAGCATTTTGACACCATACATCATGGAATTTTCGCCAATAAATAACGGCAGTTTTGACGTGCGATTCTATCGCAAGAAATCCGAATAACTATTTATTCTTTAACGTACAGTATTCAATCATCGTCGTTGGGTCAATGGCGACCTTGTTGCCTTGGGCGGCATTTGGCGTAATCGCGTAATGCAGGTGCGGCCCGCTGCTGGCCCCCGTGTTGCCACTGCGCCCGATGCGACATCCGGCCTCTACCTTGTCCCCTTTGGATACCAATGCCTGACTCAGATGGCAATACGTCGTGGCATAATTGCTGTCGTGCAGAATCTTGACATACGTTCCGCAACCCTTGGGCTCGTTACCAACATAACTGACCACACCGGCGGCGGTGGCGAACACATCCGTGCCCATTGCCGCGCGCAAATCAACCCCCAGATGCGATTTATACACATGTTTTGTCGGGTGATATCGCGACGTTGTAAATGGCGATGTGATAATCATCGGATTTGCGCCCAACGGACATCCCGTTGGTAACGGATTGCCCACTGGCGTTGATGCAACGTATGGATTACATGTACGTGTTGCCGCGGGCGCAGATGGTTGTGGCACGCTTGGTGCGGGTGCAGACGGCTGTGGTTTTGCTGGCTGGGCGGGTTCGGGCTCTGGTTCTGGCTCTGACGGTTGAACGGGCTGTGCCGGTTGCGGATATACCGGTCGCGCAGGCCCCGATGGATTTAATGGTTGTGCCGGTTGGTTTGGCACAGGTGTAACGCGTTCAATCGGTGCGGGTCTGGCGGGCTGGGTCTGCTCTGGTTCTTGGTCGTCCTGTTCCGTGTCCTGTTGTTCTGTATCTGGCACACTTGGTTGCTGGGGCACGTATGTTGGTGGCAGCAATGTCTGTGTTGTGTCCTGCTCTGCCCCACCGATTACATGTGGCAGATTCGGCAATGTCGGCATATCGCGCCGGATTGTATTATTCTGCGCACCACCAATGTCGATTGGTGCCAGTCCGCCCGCACCGCCATGAACTGTGTCCGTTGGTAAACTAGGCATATCAGGCAAACTGGGGATTGATGGCACGGACGCATCCGATTGCACATTCGACGTATTTGATGTGTCGGGCGTTTGCGTGGCATCCGATGCCTGCGCATCTGTCACCTGCGCCACCATTGCGGCACGTGCCGCCGCCACACGTTGGGCACGATATGCCGCCAAATCACGGTGCGCCTGATCGGTCAGACGCGCAACGGCCTCTTCTTCGTCCTCTATGGTCATGCCGGCATAAGGACAGCCCGAAATGCATCGACCCTGTTCGTCATATTCGGTTTCAAATGGGGCGTACCCTTCGGCGCGCAGTGCCATACGATCGGTGAACGACAGGTCATTAAACGTCTTTGGAAATGATTGCGCCTGCAATAAACCGGCACTGTGGGCAACCGCCGCCCAGCCCGTCAGGCACGCCAAAAATCCCAAAAATCTTGTATTCATATCGACACGAATTATATCATATTTTGATGCGCGACGCATAATAAAAATATTTTATGATGACGCAGGTGAATTTTTTACTATAATGCGCACAGCAAACGGGGCATAAAATGACAGTTTACGATCACATTCGCAGTAATAATATCAAGACCGCTATTCTGGTCGCGGCATTTCCACTGATTTTTATCGCGCTGGTGTTTTTGTTCACGTGGTGTGTCGTGCCCGCCACACAAGCGTTAAATACCGCAATTTCTGTGGCCGTGCCGACATTTATCGCATGTGCAATATGGCTGTGCATATCGTGGGCATTTGGGGATTCCATGATGCTGAATGCGGCAAATGCCACCGAAATTCATGATGATAATGCCCAACATCGCGAAATTTTCCGCGCGGTTGAAAATGTGGCAATGGCGGCGGGGTTGCCAACACCGCGCGTATATATAATTGATGACGCGTCCATGAACGCATTCGCCACGGGGCGCAGTCCGCGCGACGCGTCGGTTGCACTGACGCGCGGGATTATTGAAAAATTGTCCCCGTTGGAATTACAGGGCGTGATTGCGCACGAAATGGCGCACATTGGCAATCGCGACATACGTTTGGACATGCTGTTGATTACGGGTGTTGGCGTCACGGTCTTTGCCGCCGATGTGATTGGCCGGACAATTATGCATGGTGGGGTGCGCAACGACAACGATAACAAGAATGGTGGCGCGGCGGTACTGGTGATGGTATGGCTGGCGTTTATGGTGTTTAACTGGATTATCACGCCACTGTTGCGTATGGCGGTATCGCGCAATCGCGAATATGCCGCCGACGCAACCGGTGCAATGATTACACGCAATCCACGGGCATTGGCGAACGCACTGCGTAAAATCACAACTGATGCGCGCGTGGAATGCTTGGACAAAACGGCGTCTATGGCGGCGGTATGTATCGCAGACCCGCGACCGTTACGCGAATTTGCGTCCAGTTTGATGGCCACGCACCCACCGGTTGCGTCGCGCATCAAACGCCTGAACGAAATGGCCGGAATAAAATAAAGACAATGAATCAGAAAGGGGAAACAACATATGGCAACATTGCATTTTCACTATGGCACGATGGGGTGCTCAAAATCCGCGCAACTGATTATCAATGCGTATAATCAGGCGAAAAATGGCAACCCGACCGAAATCATAAAGCCAAAGACAGATAACCGTTTCAGCGCAGATCACGTGGATTCGCGAATCGGGATTTCTGCACCGGCAACCGTGCGCGAAAGTTTGGTGGACTATACCCCAGACCCAAAGACCAAAATCGTGCTGATTGACGAAGTGCAATTTTTCAGTCCCGCCGACATTGACCGCTTGGTCAAAATTGCCGATGACAAGAATCACCCGATTATCGTCATGTGCTATGGCCTGATGGTGGACAGCAACGAACAGATTTTCCCCGCATCCCGCCGATTGATAGAGGTTGGCGCAAAACTGCACCGCATGGAATCCACATGCCAGATTCAGGGCTGTATGCATTTGGCGACGCATCATTTGCGGTTTGACGCAAACGGCAACGTCGTGCGTGCCGGCGCGCAAATTGCGGTTGGCGACAGTAATTATAAATCCGTATGCCGCCAGCATTTCAACATGCTGTACCACGGGACAAATGGCCACGGTCACGGCAGCCGATAAAAAAGAATTATTTTTTCTTGCAATCGGAATAAAAATGTATAGAATATAAGACCGTTGCGCCCATGGCTCAATTGGATAGAGCATCTGACTACGGATCAGAAGGTTGAGGGTTCGAATCCTTCTGGGCGCGCCATAAATTCAACCGCCGCTTTGCCGGCGGTTTAATTTATGCTGTACGCCCAAGGGTTCGAACCCGACCAGAGGGTTCGACAATGAGTAAGCAAATTATGTGCGCCGTTTGGCGCGACATTACTTACTGGATTGCCACGCTACGCTCGCAATGACAGATATTCTAGAACGACTGTCATTGCGAGGAATGAAATGACGAAGCAATCCAGTAAATAAAAAATGCGCTGTGCGGCGCGGCATTACTGACTGGATTGCCACGCTGCGCTCGCAATGACAGGGGTACTAGAAGTGCCAAGCAAACAGGATGCGGCAAGGACGCAGTCCGCAGGCGACACACGTGCTGGAACGGACTAAGTTCTCCTCCTGTGGAGGAGTACCGCGTAGCGGGGAGGCGGTCTTTTGTCTGAAAGCATCAATCTATAATTATGTACTCTCTCGACCACCCCGTCCTGCGGACACCCCTCCAACGGAGGGGAACTTACTACGTTCTAGAAACATTGTCATTGCGAGGAATGAAATGACGAAGCAATCCAGTAAATAGGAATGCGCCGTTCGGCGCGGCCCTGCCCGCCTTGGATTCCGTGGGCGCGCCACGGAATGACAATGGACATAAATTGTGATTGCAAAAAAGTGCAATTTAACGTATTATTATGGTGATAATAATTACGTTGCCATGCGTTGCAATGGAGAGAAAAATGACAAAAAGCAAATTCATTCTGCCTGTACTGATTGGGTTGTTTATGGTCGGTGATGCCGATGCAAAGTTTTATGAGGGGTATAACAACGAATGTTGGTGCGATAACGGTGGCTCTTGGCTAAAGAATGATGAATTCTGGTTCTGTGGTGCACAAACACAATCGTGCCATGGAAACAAAGCGTGGAAAAAAAATAAAAAGCATTGGTACTATCACCGCCAATCTTTTACCCATAATGGGCGCACATTCTGGTGCTGTAATGGCACACTGAGTGACGAGGGGAAATTTGTTGAAAACTCGACATGGGAAATACGTACAACCGTGGAAAAGCAGTTGACCAATGGCAAGTGCAAGTACGAGGTTGTCAAGGATGTTTGTGGCAACACGATATCTGACACAGAATGCACCGTACCGGACAACTGTCCAACGGGCACGATAAAGCGCAACAGCGCGTGCATTGAACCGTGCAGCAATGTTCAGGCGTTTGAATCCGCAACGTCTAACACATGCGTTGCGTGCGAAACGACCAAATATCAGGGTATCAGTGCCAACAATATTTGCGTAAAGTGTGATTCTGGGACGCAATTCTGGGATCAGAAAGAAAAACGCTGTGTGGCCAAGGAAACATACACCAAATATTCCGCCAGTTTGATGCAGAAATGCTTTGCATGTCCGGATGACAATTATTTCAAATCATGCGTGGGGATTCTGGGGCGCGACGCGTCCGCCGATGCCGAACGCACCGATGATGAAAAGAAAATCTTGGAAAAATGCTTGGTTAAAAACTAAGGTTCAAGCCAACACGCGGTGTAATTGTGGTTGAACGTGGGTGCGATGCGTACCCGTAATCCGCACCGATGGTCAAACCGACGTGTGCGATGCGCAATGTTACGCCCGCGGACAAGTTTCCGATAAAACCAGTCCCACTTTCGGTATAATCCGGACGGTCGTCGTCATATTCCAATTTGAAATCATAGAAATTTGCGCCCGCCCCCGCGCCAACGTACACAGCAACCCAATTTGTTGAAATGATGTCGTACGACACGTTGGCCATAACGGCCTGTTCGTCCAATGTGGCGTTCGTCTGGGTCAGCCACGATGAAAACAGTTCACTGATTGTGTCGCGTTTCTGGTATGTGACGCCAATACGCGTGCGGTCGTTGCGCGCGCCAGCACCGATGCGGAACACGCCGGTGAACCCGCCCATGTCATAGCCGTGGATTGTGGCGTCGGTATATGTTGCGCCAAAATCAGATGTTAAATATGGCGTCCAATTTCCCGTATTGTATATGCCGGCATTGGCGGCGATTGGTGCAATGGCCAGCACGACAGCAAATGCGAACGATTTCATTGGTGCTTCCCCCTGTCTTGTTATATTCACGTTAGCACACTGCTTTTCACATAGCAAGCGAGATAAAAAGTACAAAGTTCAGAGTGCAAAGTTCAAATTATGTGCGCCGTGCGCAACACCCATTCACTGGATTGCCGCGCTGCGCTCGCAATGAATCCAAGCGAAACGCAGGATACGACAATGGCGCAAGCCCGCAGGCGACACACGTGCTGGAACATACTAAACACCCCTCCACCGGAGGGGAACTTACTACGTTCTAGAACGACTGTCATTGCGAGGAATGAAATGACGAAGCAATCCAGTAAATAAAAAAGTGCGCCGTTCGGCGCAGCACCCATTCACTGGATTGCCGCGCTGCGCTCGCAATGACAAGGGTGCTTAGTAACGAAAATATGCAACACGTTCTTTAAGTGTGAATATTATAAAACTATATCACTTGTAAAAAAACGCCCCGTGTGGGGCGTTTTTTACATCATTCCGGGCATGCCGCCACCCATTGCGGGGGTGGTCTGTTTTTCTTCGGGGATTTCAGACATTACGCAACCCGTGGTCAAGATTGCACCCGCGGTCGATGCCGCCGCCTGAATCGCCGTCTTGACAACCTTGGCCGGATCAATAATACCCGCCGCCATCATATCGACATACTGGCCGGTCTGGGCATTGTAACCAAAGTTATAGTCGGACGATTCCGAAACCTTGCCCACGACAATTTCGCCCGATACGCCCGCGTTTTCAGCAATCTGGGCACATGGGGCAACGATTGCACGGCGAACAATGTCAACACCGACGTTCTGGTCTGTGTTTGCGCCATGGACGTTTGCCAATGCCGCCGCCGCACGAACCAGCGCAATACCGCCACCCGCGACAATGCCATCGGCAACCGCCGCGCGTGTCGCCGCCAATGCGTCGTCAACACGGTCTTTCTTTTCTTTAACCTCGACCTCTGTCATGCCGCCAACCTTGATAACAGCGACGCCACCGACCAATTTCGCCAGACGTTCTGACAATTTTTCGCGGTCATATTCAGATGTTGTTGTGGTCAACAATTTGCGGATTTCGTCTGCACGTGCATCAATGGCGGATTTATCGCCCGCCCCTTGGGCAATCAGGGTTGAATCCTTGCTGACGACGACTTTTTTCGCACTGCCCAGAACGGCTGGGGTAATGTTTTCAAATGTCATGCCCATATCGTCCGAAATAACGGTTGCGCCCGTGACCGCGGCGATATCTTTCAGCATTTCTTTGCGGCGATCGCCAAACCCTGGGGCTTTGACCGCGCAAACCTTCAAACCACCACGCAGACGGTTCAGTACCAATGTCGCCAACGCTTCGGATTCGACATCTTCGGCAATAATCAACAATGGACGACCAGATTGTGCGATTGGTTCAAGGATTGGCAACAATGCCTGCAATCCGGTGATTTTCTTTTCAGAAACCAAGATTTGTGCGCCGTCCAATTCCGCCAGCATCTTTTCGCTGTTGGTTACGAAATATGGAGACATGAATCCTTGGTCAAACTGCATCCCTTCGACAACATCGATTTCTGTTTCCAGACCTTTGGCCTCTTCGACTGTAATTACACCCTCGCGGCCAACCTTTTCCATGGCGTTTGCGATTTTTTCGCCAATGTCGCGGTCAGAATTTGCAGAAATTGTCGCGACCTGTGCGATTTCCGCGCTGTCTTTGACCGGACGTGCATGCGCATCAATATCGGCAACAACCGCCGACACCGCCATATCAATACCGCGCTTTACGTCCATTGGATTCATACCGGCGGCGATTACACGACGCCCTTCGCGAATAATCTTTTGCGCCAAAACGGTTGCGGTTGTTGTACCGTCACCCGCATCATCGCCGGCCTTTTTTGCCACTTCCTGAACCATGCGTGCACCAATGTTTTCCGCAGGGTCTTGCAGTGACACGGCCTTGGCCACGGTGACACCGTCCTTGGTTGCGACAGGCGCGCCGTATGATTTTTCAATGATTACCGTGCGACCCTTTGGGCCCATAGTAATTTTGACGGCATCGGCCAATTTATCAACACCCGCCGCCAGTTTATCTGTATCGAAAACAATATTTTTTGCCATATTTTCGTCCTTTGATTATTCCAAAATTCCCAAAATGTCAGATTCTTTGATTAAAACATAATCGGTGCCGTCAATTTTAACCTCGTTCGCGGATGATGCCCATTTTGCGAACAGGACGGTGTCGCCAACATGTACAGACATTGGCACGCGCGCACCGTGTTCGTATGCGCCATCGCCCACCGCAACCACGCGACCGCGTGATGGTTTTTCCTTGGCATTATCGGGGATGATTATTCCGCCGGCGGTCTTGGCTTCTTCGTTCAACCGCGTCAGCAAAACATAATTGTGTAAAGGTTTCATCATATTAAATTCTCCTTGTTCCACGTATATATAATGCGTTTGGGCGCGATTTCAATACTTGATTTTGCAATTATCGTATAATATGCTGGTGGAATAAATTCAGGGGGAAAATATGTATAATTCTGACAATGTTTTTGCGAAAATCTTGGGCGGGCAAATCCCATGCAAACAGGTGTACAGCAATGAATACGCGCTGGCGTTCTGTGACGTCAACCCACGCGCCAAAACGCACGTTTTGGTCATTCCACGCGGGGCATATACCGACATTTATGATTTTACCGCGAATGCACCGGCCGAATTACAGCGCGGATTCTGGGGCGCGGTGCGCGCCACCGTTGACACGTTGGGACTGAATGGTAATTTCCGCGTTGTTGCCAATACCGGTGCGGGCGCGGGTCAATCTGTATTCCACTTTCATTTGCATATTATGAGTGATGAACGATTCAAAACGGACTTTTAATGTTCGCGTGATTCCGCGGGCGCGCCAAAATCGGGTGGAAATTGCACCCGATGGCATGTTGCGTGTGCACACAACCGCCGCGCCCGCCGATGGTGCGGCAAATGCGGCGGTAATAAAAATGCTGGCCGCGCACTTTGACGTACCCAAGACCAGCATTCAGATTGTTCGCGGCGCGTCCGCCCGCGACAAGGTAATTCAATTCTGATAATTTTTAATTTCTGATTCCAAATCCGCAGGCGTACTGGCGATACGGATATCGTAATCGTGAATATTTTCAATAAAACCACAATTCTGCATATGGACAAACAGGCGCGCAAATGGGGCCCAGAAATTGTCCGTATTCAAAAAAAACAGTGGCTTTTTCGTTTCGCCAATTTGCTGCATCGTCATAATGTCGGTCAATTCATTCAATGTGCCAATTCCCCCTGGCAAAATGATAAACGCATCGGACAGTTCATACATGCGCTGTTTGCGTTCGTTGACGCCATCGACCACCTGAACATGAACGCCCGCGTGCACGGGTTCTTGTTTGGCAACAACGTTATGTGTGGAAACGCCCACGACATCACCGCCGGCGTCCAGTGCACCATTTGCAACCGCGCCCATCAGGCCCACGTCGCCACCACCAAATACCATACGAATACCATTACGGCCCAACATTTCGCCGACCAGTGCCGCGTCACGCGCAAATGCCGTTTCCGTACCAAATTCATGACCGCAATAAACCGCGATAGATTTCAATTCATGTTTCATGTTTCTTTTTCCCTTTATTTTTGCGAATTATAGCATAAAATGTCCCCATAATGAACCAGAAATTTATTAAATTTATGAATGAATTTTCAGGCCAAAAATTGGCGGTGGCGGTCAGTGGTGGCGTGGATTCTGTGTGTTTGCTGTGCTGGCTGGCGGATATGGGGTTGCGCCCAATCGCGTTGCATGTGAATCACGGCCTGCGCGATGTGGCCGCGGCCGAGGCCCAATATGTCCAAGGCCTGTGCGCCGCGCGGGGAATTGAATGCCACGTGTTTGAATGGACGGGGGACAAGCCCACCACGGGGTTGGAGGCCGCCGCCAGAGGTGCCCGATACAAAATGATGACGGATTTTTGTCGCGAAAACAATGTGGACGCGTTACTGGTTGCGCATCAGGCCGACGATCAAATCGAAACATTCTTGATGAATCTGGGACGTGGCAGTGGTCTATCTGGTCTGGCGGCGATGCGGCCTGTGACAATGCGCGATGGGGTTAAAATTGTGCGCCCGCTGTTAAATGTATGGCGGCGTGAATTAAAGCAATACTGTGACGACAACGGCATTAAATATTGCACCGATGCAATGAACAGCGACGCAAAATACACCCGCGTACGCATTCGCCAGAATCGACATCTGATGGCGGACGCATTGGGTATTTCGGACGAACGCATTTTATTGGCCATCAATAACCTGAACCGCGTGCGCGATGCGATTGAAACAAACGTTGCAGATTTGGTTGCGACGGTAAAAAATGGACGTCGCGCGATGTTTCTTGATTCTTTTCTGTTTGACCAAGACGACAATATTAGGTTAAAGTTTATTGGAACACTGATTCAACAAATTGGGGGGGACAATTATCAGCCGCGCTTGAATTCATTGCGTCGCGCACTAAGTTATCTGGGTGGCGATTGCAAATTTACGCTGGGACACTGTACCGTACGGCGTTTGGGCAATCGGATTTTAATCGTTCCCGAAGGTGCAAAAACAAGTTTTAGGACAAGACATGGAAAAACAACAAAATAAACGTAATTTCAGTAAATCACGCCGTGATGGCGCATCCATATTCGCGATTATTTTCGCCCTGCTGTTCATTGCGATGGGCGTGCGCGGTTTTATGGGCGGCGGCACTGTGCCAACATCGGCAATGCTGCAAAATGGTATGAACACCACACAGACACGACCGGTTGAACTGTCGTTTTCAGACGTTCTGCGTCGGGGCAAGGACATTCAGACCATGACCATTCATGGCACGGACGCCACCGGCACAATGAAAGACGGCACGAAATACACCGCAACTATTACTTATGACCCAGAATTGCTGTCGAAACTGGCCGCGAATGGGACATCCATTTCCATCGATGCGTCCAAGGGGACGATGGAATATCTGGGGACATGGTTTCCGATTATAATCAGTTTGTTGTTCTTGTGGTGGTTATTCCGCGGTATGCGTGGCGGCGCGGGTGGTATTACGCGCGGACTGGCGCAACAAAATCCGACAAAAATCACCACGGGCAAGCCCAAGACAACCTTTGCCGATGTGGCGGGCATTGATTCCGAAAAACAGGAATTGATGGAGGTTGTGGATTTCCTGAAAAACAAAGAAAAATTCACCGCTGTTGGTGCACGTGTGCCACGCGGGGTGTTGCTGTCGGGTGAACCGGGGACGGGGAAAACATTGTTGGCGCGCGCCATCGCGGGCGAGGCAAACGTTCCGTTCTTTGCCGCATCTGGCAGTGATTTTTCCGGTATTATCGTCGGGCTGGGCGTGGCGAAAATCAAAGAAATCTTTGAAATGGCAAAACGTAATGCGCCGTGCATCTTGTTTATTGATGAAATCGACGCAATCGGTCAACGTCGCAGCACCGGTTCATACAATGACCAAGACCGCGAACAGACGCTGAACCAATTACTGATTGAAATGGACGGATTTGCAAATGATACCGGCATTATCGTGATTGGCGCGACAAATCGTCCTGATATGTTGGATTCGGCGTTATTACGTCCGGGGCGTTTTGACCGTCAGGTGTATATTGAACTGCCTGATTTGGCGGGACGTCGCGCAATATTGGATTTGTATGCGAAAAAGATAAAGGTTGGCGACGACGTGAACATCCAAGATGTCGCCCGTGGCACAACCGGTTTTTCGGGTGCGGATTTGGAAAACCTGTTGAACGAGGCCGCCTTGCACGCGGTGCGCAATGGTCGCACGGCGATTGCACACGCCGACGTTGAAGAGGCCCGCGATAAAATCCTGATGGGCCCGCGCAAAACACGCAAGATGCGCCCCGAAGACATTAAATTGACCGCATATCACGAGGCCGGACATGCATTCGTCAGCCAGATGTATTCTGACATTACCGACCCGATACACAAGGCGACAATCGTTCCACGTGGGCGTGCACTGGGTATGGTTCAGCACCTGCCGATTGATGACAAGGTGTCCATGACGATTGCAGAGGTTCGCGCAAACCTGTCCATCGCATTGGCGGGGCGCAGTGCCGAAGAAGTGTTCTTTGGCGCGGACAAAATCACCACCGGCGCAGAAAGCGATATCGCCATGGCGACGCGTCTGGCGCGCTATTCCATCACGACGGCGGGGTTGTCACAACGCGTTGGTTTGGCGGCGATAAACCAGATTACAAACTTTGGCCGCAGCAGTGCGCTGGAAAGTGCGTCTGAAAAGACCGCCGAATTGGTTGACAATGAAATCAAGGTATGGCTGGACACGGCACATGCGGATGCGACCAAGTTGTTGGTCAAAAATAAAAAGACCGTTGAACGTTTGGCAAACGAACTGTTGAAACGCGAAACATTGACGGGCGACGAAATCCGCGAAATCGTCTATGGTAAAAAAGCGACCGCGAAAAAGACGGCCAAACCACGTGCGAAAAAGAATGCAAAATAACGAAGTACGTTTTGAAATCATTCACATGCCACCAGAAAACACAAATTCTGTGTTGGTGGCGCGTGGCACGGATGCCGTGATTTTTGATGCATGGGGGCGTGCGGACGATTGGGAAAAATTGCTGGACGGGCGCGGGTTAAAATTGCGCGCGATTTATGCAACGCACGGGCACAGTGACCATATTTCCGCCGCGCCTGATTTGGCGGCGCATTATGATATTCCGTGGTACATGAATCACCGTGATTTAGGATTGATTACGTGGGGCAATATGTTGCTGAAATTCTTTGATATGCCCCAGATTCCCGACGATTTCAAGCAACCGATGGATTTAGTTGATGGCACGTATGAAATTTTGGCCGGCGTCAAAATGATTGCGACGTCCGCCCCGGGGCATTCCGCCGGTGGTATGGTGTTTTATTTTCCGGACTTTGGCGTTTTTCTGGCGGGCGATACGTTGTTCCGCGATGGATGCGGACGCTGTGATTTCCCGACGGGCGATGAGCACGCCCTGCGCGACACGATAGAGAAAATTAAAAATATGAACCTGCCCGACGAAACGTATGTTGTGCATGGGCACGGGATTGATTCAACGATTGAAATACTGAAAAAATCCAACCCTTACTTTGGTGGGTGCGGACATCATTGTTGCTGTCACCACTGTGGCGGGGATTGCGGTTGCAAATAAAAATCACCCGATTGTAAAAACCAATACGCGTTCAATGCCCGCCAAATCGCATTCGGCGCGGACAAAATCCCAACCGGCGCGGGCAAATATGTCACGGACGGCAATGCCCTGATCCGCCCCAATTTCCAAGTATATTTTACCGCCACGACGCAACCAGATCTTTGCATTTTTTGCAATCGCGCTGTACGCCGCCAATCCGTTATTTTTGGCATACAGTGCAATACGCGGGTCGTGCAGTGCACCCGCATCAACACGCGTATCGCCCACCGCGATATATGGCGGGTTTGAAACAATGATATCAAATGCATTTGCCGCGACGGCACGTGGGTTGTTAAAACTGCGACGCAATACCACCACGCGGTCGCGCAATCCCAACGTGTACATATTGCCGCGTGCAACACGCACCGCGCCACGCGACATATCGATTGCCGTGCCGCGCGCGCCATGAATATTTTTCACCAACGCACCAATAATGCACCCCGTGCCCGTACCCAAATCCAAAATGTTTGGGGCGGTGGCGTTTCCGCAATCTGCGATAACCGCCGCGACCAATGTTTCGGTATCTGGGCGTGGGTCAAGGGTATGACGATTTGTGTGAAATTTCAGGCCATAGAACCATTTTTGCCCGATAATTTTGGCAACCGGCATACCGCGGCGCAATTTGCGCGCATAACACCACACACGAAAACGCGATAAATTTTTAGTATTTTCAGTAATAATGCGTGCCGCACGAATACCACCGGCATTTTGCAAGATTGTGAATGCTTGATTTATTTTCATAAGTCAATTATAATCGCACTTATGAAAAAAGCAAAAGATATTCTGAACCCAAACACACTGTCTAAACTGGTTGTGGCGTTGGCTGCAATTCTGGTTGTTGTGGCAGTAATCGTCGTCATCGCCAGCCATGTCAGTGGCCGTCCGGTTATCAAATCACGTCCGGCGGAATGTCGTGATGTTGTGGCCGTTGCGTCGGGCGACACGTTGTCCAAATTATTGATAAATCAAGGATTGACCCACAACGATGTTGATGCAATCGCGCGCGTGTTGAAATCGGATGCGGCATTGACAACGTTGCGCGCCGGCAATGACAAGATTGAATTTGTCCGCACCGCCCAAGGTGAGCCCGTATCAAAAATCGTCGTTATTCCGTCCCCATGGCGTCAGGTTGAATTGACATGCGGTGACGACGGCGCATGGGTGGCCAAGACCGTTGATATTGAACGCGACACGCGTGTTGTGTACAAGCGCGGCGAAATCACCGATGGCGACAGTTTCTATTTGGCGGGTATGCGCGCAGGGATTCCGGCGGGCATCTTGGCCGATGTGTATGATTTGTTGGCGTTTGAAATGGACTTTGAACGTGACGTGCGCGCGGGCCAGAAATTCTCGGTCTTGTACGAAGAAAACTTTTCCAACGGGCAAAAAATCGATAATGGTCGCGTTTTGGCCGTCCAGTTCGAGGCCCTGCGTGGCAACGTTAAAATGTACCGTTTCCGCAAGGCAGATGGGACATCAGGTTACTATGACGAAGACGGCAATGGCGCAATCAAATCATTAAAGCGCACCCCCATCAACAATGCCAAAATAACCAGCAGTTTTTCCGGTCGTCGCAAACACCCCGTATTGGGTTATACCCGTGCGCACAAGGGTGTTGATTTCCGCGCATCAACCGGTACGCCAATTCCGGCCGCGGGTGCTGGTCGCGTTGTTGCACGCGGGTACAACCGCGGGCACGGTAACTATGTAAAAATCCGTCACAACGGGTCATACGAAACGTTGTATGCGCACATGTCCAAATTTGCCAAGGGGGTTGCTGTTGGCACAACCGTGCGTCAGGGGCAAACGATTGGTTATGTTGGGTCAACCGGCCTGTCGACCGGCCCACATTTGCACTATGAAATTATCAAGAATGGTGCACACGTGAATCCTATGACGGTTAAATTGCCCGCAATCAGCAATCTGGGCGCGGCGGACAAGAAGAAATTCTTGGAATATCGCAAGACCGTTGATGACGCGATGACGCGTCTGGCTGAAAAGCCCGATATGTTTATTCAGTTATAAAAAACGCCCACACGGGCGTTTTTTATTATCGTGACAAAAACAAACTGCGGTTTGATTCCAAGAAATAACGCTTGTCCGGCATTGCGCACATAAATTGGCGCAGGTAACGCAGCGAGTTTTCAATCATCTTGGTTTCCAGTGTATGCGCGTTTGCGGTTTCCATGCGCAGTTTTTGCAGGCGCGCGGCAGTAAAGACATTTGAACCGGCGGATGTCGCACTGGCGTTATATTTTATTTCCAACATAAAATTCTGGAAATACTTATTGATAAAGTTCAGACGGCGAACCTGTTCATCAATCTGAATATATGGTAATACGCCCATGGCAACGATAGTGTCCAGTTTGCCGTTCTGGGCCATTTTTTCCGCCGCGGGCCAATCGATACTGCGCGGTGTGCGGACACCCACCTGATGCGCGACCGTGCCATACACATCGATAATTTCGGGCATATCAATGCAATACGCCGTGTCCAGATTATATTCATTCTGGATTGACGATGCCATCGGCGACAGGCCACACCCCAAATCCACAAACTTTATTCCGTCCGCCGATTTACCGATTTTTTCGGACAAGAATTTAATACTTTCCGAGAAACGAATTGCATAGTGCAATGATTGCAATGGCACATCTTTGGCGCGATCAACACAGTTCGCCGGAAATGCGTCCGATGCAACCGTTCTGGAAATAATTTTCTGGCCCAGTTCGCCCAACAGTGGCTTAAATTCAGGACGGCGCACAGTTGACATCAGCGCGCGATTCCATTCGTGCACGAACTGTTTGGTATCGGGCGAAATTGGCGCGATATAGCGGTTATATTTCTTTAACGCGGGCTCTAAGAATATACTGCACGACAGCGGTATATCCAATGTTCCAAACGTCATATTCTTTGCACGTGGCATCAGTAAATTCCCCCTGTCGTTCTGTTATCTGGTCTTGGCCAATTTAGTGTTAAATTCTTGGAATACGCGGTGCATCTGTTTGGCGATATATGCCGCGGGCTGATGCGCGCCAACAAACACGCGGTTGTCGATACCGTATGCCTGTATATCACCCATCACGTCCAAATACGCGTATGCCGGCATGTGCAGCGTGTTTATGTCCGCATGATTGAACGTCACGCGGTTGTCACGCGCAATTTTACTGCACGCGTTTTTCACCTGCGCGGTTGCACAAAACAACGGCAACGTTGTGCAGTGCGGAAAATCCGGCGCGTCTTTTGCGAAATGGTTCAATTCTGTGCCGTTAAAGCGTAATGCCGTATAGCCACACTTTTTATAGAAATCCATCGCGCCAATCATCGCTATCAAATCCATTGAACGTGCACCAAAGCATGCAGTGCGTTCGGCATTCTTTAACAATTTATGTCCGATTCCTGATTTTTGATATTCTGGGCGGACATACAGGCCGCGAACCGTTGCAACACCCGACATACAGTCCCCTTGGACAAAGCCAATCATATCGGCATTGTCATATGCGGCATATGCAAAGTTATGTTTGCGACGACGCCATGCGGATTCCAGCCCCTTTAACGCGGCCATGCATTCGTCCAGTGATAATTTCTGGTTATACGCACCGCGAATTGACGCACAGCGTACAGACAAAAAATCGTCCCAAATGGACGCGTCTTGCTTAAACAACGGAATAATATTTATATCGTTCATGATAATCCTATTTATAATACAAAAATATTATTTTGTCAACAAATTAAATGAAAAATTTCCAAAATTATCGTGGGTTGCGCCCTGCACCACGATTATGTCCGATGGCGCGGCGATTTGGCGTGTCAATTCCGGCGGCACAACCGTATCTTGGGCGGCGACATAGTGCGTTTGCGCAATGTCTGGCAATGTCGTCATATCCAATGATTTGGTCAGCGGGCTGTCGCCAAAATGCGCCGTCCACGTTGCGTGATTTAACACACCCGCGATTGTAATCCAACGCCGGACATTGATTTCTGGGTGGCGTTCAATCACCAACCCCGACACCATTGCCCCACCAGAATAACCAATCAAGACGACGGGGTGCGTGGTTGCAATCTGTGATATTGCGTCCGCCATACCGTCCACCACGGCCGGCGAAAAACGCCCGTCTGTCCAATCGTGACGTGTGCATGCCGATGACATTATAAACTGGCACGGGCGTGCCATATAGACGATATTGTCGGCGTCTGTATGCATGGCCAAATTGCGCACAAACGTGCCCCGTGGCGTCGGATCGGACGACGGCCGACCGTTTGCGCGAAATGCGTGACCGTCCCCTTCGATAAAAACATAGATTGGTGCGTCGGGGGCGGTGTTTATAATTTTCTGCCATGTTGCGATTTGATACGCGCCCGCGCGTGTTGGCACGTATGTAAATTCAGATGGCGCGCGAAACCCGCCGCCACAGCCCGCCAATAACACACATAAAAATCCAACCAATCGCATACGCATGTGCGCATCATAGACCAATTTGGCACATCGCGTCAATTTATATGCAAAATAAATATTTTTGACAAACACACTTGACAAAATACTTGACAAATAATATTTATAGTACATAATCGATATGAAATTAAAACAACCAAGAGGGTCGGTAAATGTTTCAAAAATTAAAGATGAAAATCGCCGCACATCGCGTTCAGCGCAGTAAATCCAAGAAATCTGTGCGTCGTGCACCAGCACGCAAGACGGCACGCAAAAGCGCGTTTTGGTCACGCGTTCGCGCGATTATTGCATGGCCATTCCGCATGATTGGCCGCGCACTGCGCCGTGTATGGTCGTGGATTTGTGCGATTGATTTGATTGGACTGATCAATTTGACATTGCTGTTTGCGATTATCGTATTGGCGGCATTGTTTATCATCGACGTTGTAAATTGCCGTCGCGCACCAAAAATCGTGATTGCCCAACAACCCGTTGTTGCCCAGACGGTTCATGCAACACCCGCCCCCAGTGCACGTCGCACACCCGTAAAGCACGTTGCATCGTTGCCTGTTAAACGCGATGCGTCACGCAAATACGTTGCCCAGCCGGTAAATGTGGTTGCGGCAAAACCATGTGGCGTATGCGTACGCCAGACCGCCCGCACAGCAGACACAATGTACGGCGACGTGATTATTGACAGCCGTGGCGCGGCAAAAATGTTGCGCAATGGCGACAAAATTCGCGGCAACTTGTACCTGCAAAACATGCGCAAGTACACACTGCCATGCGGTGTCCGTATCGAAGGCAACCTGTTCCTGCGTGATGTGAACATGGTTCAGTTTTGTGGCGAATTTACCGTAACAGGTAATATTTACGTCAGTCCAAAATCATCGTTTGGCCCGATTCCACGCACCGCGCGTTTGGGTGGTCAGGTGATTTTGTAACCCGAATTGTTCATTTTTTCTCCCTTGAACAATGACCGCAGATTTTTCTGCGGTCTTTTTTTGCAATGCTGATTTTATGTGGTATAATATATGCGTCCGAACGAAAGGAAACAAATCATGAACACAGCAGAAAGAATTTTGAACGTACTGGCCAAAAATCTGGGGTACACCGTTGTGTTGGGTATTGCAATCATATTGTTTGCGATATTTTCAGACGGCCTGATTTCTGGCATTATAACGGCGTTGTCCGCGGTTATCGGATACACATGCGTTGTTATGCTGTACAAAGAGTTCGCAAAAGCACCGGCAACAAAACCCGCACACGCGGCGAAAAAGCCGGCGGCCCGTAAAAAAGCGAAGTAAGAGACCCAAAACCTGAAAAAAAATCGCCCGTTTGGGCGATTTTTTTTATAACGCTGTTTGCAATTATTTTTCTGGGGCGTCGGTTGTATTGCTGGTTGCCGGTGCGGAAACAGGTGCACCGTCCTGCTGTAAAATCTCCTGACGCAATTCGGACTGACGTGTGGCCATATCACTCTTGGATGCGACCAATGCCAGCGCAGCGCACAAGATAAAGAATATTGTCGCCAACCATGCGGTCAATTTGGTCAAGAAATTGCCCGCCGCCGCACCAGTCAATGCGCCACCAAACATAGATGCCGCCGCCGAGCCGGACATACCACTGCCCTCGGACTTCTGTAACAAAATCACGCCAATCATAAATACGGCGACGATAATCAACAAAACCAACAAAATTGAAAACATTTTTAACCCCTGTGTATATGTTTATTATGCCCTGATTCTAGCGACAACGTCCCTAGATTGCAAGGATTTTCAACAGTTCGTCCGCGGCATTGATGCTGGCGTTCTTTTTTGACGAACCGGTGGCGGTGGCACTGCGCCCCAATGCCGATACGCGCACGTGGAATACCGGACTGTGCGACGCACCCGTCTGTTCCAGATATTCATAGACCGGCAATGCGCCATCGCCCGATTTCTGAACCAATTCCTGTAATGCGGTTTTGGCGTCTTTTGGTGCGGTGGCATCCGCCGCCGCCAATTCGCGCCAATGTGCCAAGATTACCGCGCGTGCCGCTTCGAACCCGCCATCGATAAAGATTGCACCAAAAATCGCCTCCATCGCGTTGGCCATAATGTGACGAATGCGACCGCCGGTCATGTGACCATGGCGGATGTGCGACGCCAAATTCAATTTGTCCGCAACCGACGCCAATGTTTCTGTGGATACCAGCATCGCATGACGGCGCGCCAGTTCCCCCTCGTGTTCGGTCGGGTACATTTCAAACAGCAATGCCGCCACCGTCAGTCCCAACACACGATCACCAATAAATTCCAAGCGTTCGTTGTTATGCGCACTGTCCGCGCCGGATTGCGTCAATGCCAATTCCAACAGTTGGGGATTCTTGAAAGTATAGTTCAGTTGTTCCAATTTATTTTACCCCCATACCAAATCTGTCCCAGCGCATTTTGCTGTTCCAATTCCATACCGCAACCATTGGCGAATAATAGTTGTGCGAATACCAAATAAACCATGCTGGCCCCAGCACATTGTCGCGCGGGACGTATCCAACGTCGGCACGGCTGTCCAAACTGTTGTCGCGATTGTCGCCCATAAAGAAATAGTGTTTTTCGGGTACGACAAATTCATCGGTATTATCCAATGGTGCGTCATCTGATGCCTCTATGATACTGTGCTGGACACCATTTGGTAATGTTTCGGTATATTCGGTCAATTTGAATACACCGCACGCCCCAGCGTACATTTTGCAATATCTGTCGTCCTTGTATTCAATGGTGTAATTGAATGGCGCAGGCGCGTTATCAATCCAAATCTTGTTACCCTTTATCGACATATTGTCCTGATAGAAACCGACGCTGCGTAATGATTTTGGCAGGTTTGCAACGATATAATCACCCTTCTTTTCGCGTGGAACTTCATTGCCATTGATATACAGGCGACCGCCCGTCATTTTAATTCTGTCCCCTGGCATACCAATCAGGCGTTTAATATAATCCTGTGATTCATCGATTGGATTACGGAATACAATCACGTCGCCAACCGCGGGTTCATGTCCCCAGAATCGACCATTCCACATTTTCCACGAACCAAACGGGAACGAATAACGTGAATAGCCATACGCCCATTTCTGAACAAAAATATGATCGCCAACGTGCAGCGTCGGAATCATCGAACCCGACGGAATGTTAAATGGTTCCAGTAATAAACTGCGGAAAATAATGGCAATCAGACCGCCGTAAAATATGGTGTTAAACCATTCGCGCGCGGCATTTGTGTTCTTTAATGGCATATTTGCAATCCCCTTTTGTCGGGGGTATTTTATAACTTGAATTGATTCAGCGCAAGTTTTAATATGCGAATATGATTTCACTGTATTCAATCATATTTAACGGCATGGACGCGACACCTATTGATGTTCAGGTGCAGTTGGCATCGGGTCTGTCGAAACCAGAGTTTAATATTATCGGTCTGGCCGACCGCGCGGTCAAAGAATCCGCAGAGCGCATAAAAAACGTACTGGGCGCATTGAATATATCGTTGCCACCAAAACGTCTGACGGTGAATTTGTCACCCGCCGATGTGGAAAAGAGTGGCTCGCACTTTGACCTGCCGATACTGTGCGGAATTTTATGCGCATTGGGAATTTTACCAGAAGATAAACTGGCACATTACCTGATATTGGGCGAGGTTGGCCTGAACGGCACAATCGTACGCACGGATGGCGTATTACCCGCCAGCGTTTGGGCACACAATCACAATATGGGCATAATTTGTCCCGCCACCCAAGGGGGCGAGGCCCGCATGGCCGGTCACACCGACATACTGGCCCCAAATCACGTGCTGGAACTGATAAATCATTTCAGTGGCAAATTGATACTGGGCGTGCCTGACGCACCGACACAGTTGACGTCCACCGCCACATGTGGCGATATGGCGGACGTTCATGGTCAGGAATCTGCGAAACGCGCGTTGGAAATTGCCGCGGCGGGCGGACATGCAATGCTGATGGTTGGGCCACCAGGGTCGGGCAAAACAATGCTGGCATCGCGATTGCCGGGGATTATGCCAGAAATGACCGCCGAACAAATTTTGGAAACATCAATTATATACTCAATCGCGGGGCAACTGGACGGGCGCGGTCTGGTGCGCAATCGCCCATTCCGCAGCGTGCATCACACCGCGTCACAGGTGGCACTGGCGGGCGGTGGCGCGAACGCGCATCCGGGGGAAATATCGCTGGCACACAATGGGGTGCTGTTCTTGGACGAATTGCCGGAATTTAATCGCGCAACATTGGAAATCTTGCGTCAACCGATGGAATCGGGGCGGATTATGATTTCACGCGCAAAGAACACCGCAACATACCCCGCGCGATTTCAACTGATTGCGGCGATGAACCCATGTCCGTGCGGACATTTGGGTAATGCCGCCCTGTCCTGTTCGCGCGCGCCACGATGTGCCGAAGCGTACCAGAACAAAATATCTGGCCCACTGTTGGACAGAATCGACCTGCACGTGGATGTTGATGCGGTCAACCCATGGGAAATGAATACGGCATCGGACGCACCACGCGAAACCAGTGCACAAATTCGCGCACGCGTTGTTGCGGCATACAATCGCCAGATTGCACGTCAGGGTTGCCTGAATGCGCGATTGGACGGGCCGGAATTGGATGCGGCGGCAAAACTGACGCCGGAATTACAGAACTTTCTGAACACTGCCGCGGAAAAGATGGGAATGTCGGCACGCGGGTACAATCGCGTACGTCGTATTGCGCGCACCATTGCCGATTTGGCGGGGCGCGATGCCATCGAAATGTCAGATATTGCAGAGGCACTGTCATATCGCCCAATCAACCGTGGGAAATACGGTGCCAAAATATAAAAGTTCAAATAATGTGTGCGCCATTCAGCGCACTGCTTAATTTACTGGATTGCTTCGTCATTTCATTCCTCGCAATGACAGAGATACTAGCATTTATGTCGCCTGCGGACTTGTGTCTTTGTTATGTCTATTTGCCGTGCTCTTCTAGCACCCTTGTCATTGCGAGCGTAGCGTGGCAATCCAGTGAATTGGTGTTGCGCGTAGCGCACAAATATTTCCACTTGTTTTTATTTTTCAAACATCATAAAATCAATTTGTCGTTGGGTGTTCCAGCGATGGGGTGTGAGAACCCGAATGTTGGCGTCAAGACCGGTAAGTCGTGGCATGTGGTTTATGCCATTTTTACTGCGTTGACGAAAAATAATCTCCTGATTTTTAGGTCAGGAGGGTTCGCGGAATATTCAATACGCGGCACAATTTCCAACAATTGTTCTCAACCTCCTGACCACCAAATGCTTGGTGGTTTTTGCTAACCTAAAACAGCATGGGAGATTGATTCATGAGAAAAATAATCTTTACATTGCCCATCTTTCCGGCGTGTGTAATTTTGATATCACCAACCGCAACATGGGCTGCGCGTCCTTGTATGGACTTGGCCAGTTGCCGAGGTTCACTAGCCGCTGGTAATTGTTGCTGTCCCACCGGCCTGACAGGAACATTTATTGAATGCCCCGACGGGTGGAGTGCTGGCACAATAGGCAACACATGCAAGCGCAGTTCAACAACCGCCACCGATGCCAAGGGAACATACACCCAAGAATACGGAACTTGTTCTGGGACAGGCACAACAGGCGCGTGTTATATGATAGCGTTATCAGACGATGGCACAGGAAATTGTTTTTGCATGAATGAAGGGGTATAAAAATGAAATTATTTTCTATTTTTTTAATACTGGGTTTAATGTCCGTCAGCACAGCATATGCAGATTGTGTTGAAACGACAAGAACGTATACATCCTGTAATGCTGGATATTATTTGTCATCTGGCGATTGCAAAATTTGTCCCGGCCCTGGCACATCTGCCACAGACAATGCCAATGATATTACATCATGCTATGTTCCATCTGGTCAATCATTAAACGATTCTACTGGTACATACACACATACCAAAGATTGCTATTACGGCAAATAAAAAACGGGGCGTCACCCCGTTTTTTAGAATTCAAATCGCAGGCCAAGCATTGCATTGATGTATACCATATCTTTGGCACTGAACCAATCGCGCTCGCGCGAATTGTCTGAATTTGTCAGTGTCCATTTGATACGTGGCACATACGCCGCACGCACGCCAAAGTCCAAGAACATTGTTTCCGTCAATCCATACGACGCGCCCAGTGATACCACCCCCGCAATCGTTGACGTGTCATGTTCCGAACGATAGAACTGTAATACATGATAATCATCCAATTTGCCGAAATTCTGTAAATCAACAGACGTCGACAAATCGCCATATAAATCTGACAGGTTCAATGTGGTTTTGCTGTCAACATAGCCCGCACCAATTCCGACATATGGAATCAATGTATGTGTCGGCTTTTGCAATCCATCAAAGAAATCATAGAACACCATCGCGCTGATGATATCTGTGGTGATTTTTGATTGAACCGCACCGGACTGAACCTGAATCACCAGACCAGACACATCGCCACCGGTCAGGGGCATGTCCCCTTCAAACAACGGGGCGGCGTTATATTCACTTTCGCTGATGTGATCCCAGCCCAATTCCAAACGCCACTGTGGACGATTTGGCAGCACCCATCCAATCGATGCGCCCGCAGCAAATGAAAATTCGGAATAGTTTTCCCGCGCATCAACATCACCCAATTCGCCAATACCCGCGAATTTGAATGCGGCCTGTTGTTCGGTGGTCAAACTGTCATAATATGCCGCCGTAATAACCATACCATCGGTCGGATTATACCAATATTCATTCGACAATGCGCCGACATCATTCTGGATTTTTGCCATGCCGTATGACGCGCCACCACGCACAGATATCGTAAAGCGCGCACCATCGTCGGCATACCAACCATCGCCGATATATTCGCCGTCATATTGCCAATTCGCATGTGCCGTGCCACCCATCAGGACGGACAAAACCGGCAACAAAAATAAAAATTTGCTTCCTTTCATGATTGGTATTATATCACAAATCCGCCAGTGATAAAAACAGATTTTACAGAACTATTTCACAATATCGTGGAAAATTTCGGCAGGAACTGTGCCACCCGTGATTTTTGACGACATGGGGGTAAAATCATCGTTACCAACCCACACACCAATGACCAAATCGCGCACCGCGCCAACGAACCACGCGTCACGATTATTATTACTGGTGCCGGTTTTGCCACCCAAAACGCCGGCCGCATTTGCGCGACGCCCCGTGCCACGCACCACCACGTCCGCCAACAGGTCTGTCATATATTCAACCGTCTGGGGCTGCAAGACCTGTAACGCATCGGACGGATTACGCGCGTAGAGAACATTGCCATGCGGGTCGGTTATTTTTGTGATTGAATATGGTCGCACCGATGCACCATCGTTCCAGATAACGGCATAAATCGTCGTCAAATCAACCAATGACATTTCTGACGCACCCAATACAGTCGAATATTCACGACGCAGTTTTGTTCCGACACCCAAACGCCCCGCCATATCCAAGACAGAATCAATCCCATATGTTTCGGTCAATTTCAGTGGGACGGAATTTACACTCTTGGCAAAAGCGGTCGCCAATGTGATATCGCCGTAATAGCGTTCGTTATAATTCTTTGGATTATAATCGCCAATCGCAAACGGGGAATCGTTGACGTATGAATCCGGCGTCATACCGTGTTCCAGCGCAACCAGATAAACAACCGGTTTGAACGAACTGCCGGGTTGGCGCATTGTTGTTGCGCGGTTAAATTGGCTGGTCTGGTAATCCGTACCGCCAACCATCGCACGCACCGCCCCAGACGGCGTCATGGCGACAACCGCGCCCTGATATTTATCAGTATGCGTGGGCAAAACCGCGGCAACGTGTTCTTGTAATTTCATGTCAAGTGTAGTGTACACCAGCAAATCAGAATCCAGCGCACCGATACGGGAATGAACCTCGTCCAAGACGAAGTCCGTCCAATAGCGATATATGTTTGTGTCCGGTGCGGGTGTGGCGGGCGCAAGTTCGCGCGCCGCCGCGCGCGCCTGATTCAGTGTGATGTATCCCTGACGCACCATTTCTTGCAACACGACACGGGCGCGTTTAATGTTACGCTGTGGATTTTTCAGTGGGCTGTACGATGTGGGCGCTTTCAGCATAGCGGCAATTTGCGCCGCCTGTGCGATGGTCATTTTATTTGCCGGCGTTTGAAACATTACGCGCGACGCCGCATCGATTCCACGCATACCACCAACCAGCGACACGCGGTTCATGTATAAATCCAAAACCTGATTTTTATCAAAACGATTTTCCAACCAATACGACAGAATCAATTCTTGGGCCTTGCGCGAAATCTTTTTTTCGCGGGACAAGAATATGTTTTTTGCGGTCTGTTGCGTTATTGACGACCCGCCCGCCGCAATACGACCGTGAATCGCGTTTGACAGCATTGCGCGCGTAATTCCACGCATATCGATTGGGCCGTGTTCAAAAAAGCGTTTATCTTCGATTGCGACAATCGCCTGCCATACATGGGGTGGCAATGTTTCCACCGACACAGGCGTGCCCATAATGCGCCCCGCACTGCGGATTTCATTGCCATCTTTGTCCAAGAAAACAACCGCCGCCGGTCGCGTTTCGTGCAATATCGCGTCCAATGACGGCATCTGTAAAAATATGACGGTCAGGTAAATAGCAACCGTCGCCACGCCGACCAAAACCAAATTCATCAGCAACAAAAACAGCCGCCACCGCCATGATGGTCGCTTTTTTTCTTGTGCTGTATCTATGTTTTGTTGTCGCGACACGTGATGCCCCTGCCCCTGTGATGGAATTATATCACAAACAACTTGCGTTATGCCAGATTTTATAATTATAATCCCCGTATAGGAATTTTAGGAAAGGGAAAAACACTATGCATAAAATATTTGCGTTATTATTGGCATGCTGTGCGGTGATGCCGGCAATGGCGGACGATTGGTACAATGACGATTACGACATGGGGTACAGCACGCCCGCGCGTCGTGATAACTATGTGGGGATTCGCCTGCACAAAAATGAACATATTGCATTCAAATACGACATCAATGGTGGCGCAACCATCACACCAAAAGACGATAATTTTGGTTTCGGAATCAGCGTTGGAAATCGCCTGACCGACAATGTAAAAATCGAATTTGAAACCGCGTACACCGGTGCAAAGTTCACGCGCTATGGCACACGTCACGACTATGACATTTGGTCAAATATGCTGAACGTATATCTGTACCAGACGTTTGGTGGCGCGGTTGAACCATATGCGGGGTTGGGACTGGGGCTGACCGGTATTTGGGGCGACATCAGTGGCGCAGCACCACATATTTCTGATTCAACATTGGATTTATCATTACAGGCAATGTTCGGTGTGAATTTCGCACTGAATGACCGTGTGGATTTGAATCTGGGCGCGAAATATGTCCGATATGGGAAACTGGCATTTGAAAACAGTAGCGGTGAATACGCCACGACACGGATTGACGCGACAGAAATCTATATCGGTGCCGCGTATAAGTTTGGATTGAAATAAAAAATGCCCGTTTGGGCATTTTTTATTTTGTGGAATTTATCAGTTTTTCCAGGTCATCTTCGCCCCAAATTGTGATTCCCAATTCGGTTGCGCGCGTCAATTTAGACCCCGCGTCTGCACCGGCCAGAACAATGTCCGTCTTGGCGGACACACTGCCCTGAACGCGCGCGCCCATACGTTCCAGAATCTCACGCGCCGCATCACGGGTGTAATTCGCCAACGTTCCCGTCAGGACGATTTTCTTGCCCGCAACGGGACTGTCCGCGGGCGCGGCAACAGATTCAGATTCACGCACGCGAACATGCGTCAATAAATCATCCAGCGCGCGCGCATTATGATCATCGGCAAAAAACGACACGATTTCATCCGCCATAACGTCGCCAATGCCATCAACCTGTTTCAGTTTCCACGCGGGCGCACCACGAATTGCGTCCAGATTTCCGAATGCACGCGATAAAATCTTGGACGTGACCTCGCCCACCTCTGGCACGCCAATGGCAAACAGAAAGCGATGCAAATCGATATCACGCGCACGCGCAATCGCCGCGTCCAGATTTGCGACCGATTTATCACCAAACCCGTCCAGATTCTTTATCGCGTCCCCATGGCGCGCAATCAATGTGAATATGTCCGCGGGCGACGAAATCCAACCACGTGAAATAAACAATTCCAACTGGCGCGTGCCCAGACCGTCAATATCAAACCCCTTGCGCGAAACAAAGTGTTCCAGTTCGCCGATACGCTGTGCCGGACAGCCCAATGAATTTACACATCTGCGCGCAACCTGACCCTGCTCTTGCACCACCGCCGCGCCGCATACGGGACAGACGGTTGGGAATACAAATTCGCGCGCATCGGGCGCGGTTTCCGCCACACCAACGATTTGCGGAATTACGTCGCCCGCACGCTGAACAATAATCTTGTCCCCAACTTTGACCCCCAGACGCGCGATTTCGTCCGCATTATGCAATGTTGCACGCGACACCAAAACGCCGCCGATATTGATTGGTTCCAGTTCCGCAACCGGTGTCAAGACGCCCGTACGCCCCACCTGAACCGTGATGTCGCGCAGCGTGGTTATCGCACGCGCCGCGGGGAATTTATAAGCAACCTCCCACCGTGGACTGTTGGCACGCGCACCCATTTTTTCTTGCAAGGCGACATCATTGACCTTTATCACCAAGCCATCAATATCAAACGGGATTTCATCGCGTATCAGCATTGTTTGGTTATATACGTCCTGAATACCCGCCAATGTGTTTACGTGATGTGCCCACGGACGTGTGGTCTTGAATCCCCACGATTCCAGTTTGTCGAAATATTCACTCTGGGTCTGCCAAGTGCGCGCAGACAGGTCACCATACGTGTACCCAAATGCCGACAGACGACGCGCCGCCGTCACCGCCGGATTCAGTTGCCGCAACGATCCCGCCGCCGCATTGCGCGGATTGGCAAATACTTTGTCCCCATTTTCCGTTGCCGCCGCATTCAGCGCAATAAAGTCAGCGCGACGCATGTACACCTCGCCTCGAACCTCTATGACGTCGGGGTAATCGCCCGTCAGGGTCTGGGGAATATCCGCAATCGTGCGCAGGTTTTCAGTTATATCTTCGCCCAAGACACCACTGCCCCGCGTCAGGCCGCGAACCAATCGGCCGTGTTCATACCGCGCGGCAAACGACACACCATCAACCTTTAATTCAATAAACAGATTCTTGTCCGCCAATTTGTCGAACCAGTCGGCAACCTCGCCCTGATTAAAAACGTCTGAAATTGACAACATCGGAACAGTATGCGGGTACGATTTGAATCCCGCCGCAACCGCCGCCCCAACGTGCGTTGACGCGCCGTTTTTCGCCAGTTCTGGGTACTCGGCCTCTATCGCCAAGGCGCGCGATTTCGCCGCATCGTATGTGGCATCATCAACCACCGGCGCATCATTTTGATGATACGCAATGTCCCATTCGTTCAGTTTTTTCAGTAAATCGGCGTGTTCGGCCAATGTAAATAAATCAGGTGTCTTGCTCATGCCGATAATTATAGAAAAATCGCCAATTTTGCGCAATAAAAATCCGCCACGGGGGGGCGGTGAATTATTTGGAATTTTGTGGGAAATATTTCGCAAAATCGGCCCATTCGGTATGCGTCGCGTCCAGAATCTTGACCAACGTGCCGACCGACATCCAGTACCGACGACCGCCCGTACCGGTGCGCTTGCTCTTGTTCAATGCGGTGGCGTCAATTCCACTGATGCGCGCCATGTGCGAACACGATATCTGGTGCGCCGCCGCCAAATTGTCAATCGCAGACCAAAACATCGCATTATCTATCATATTCGCCCCTATTTTTACAAAAACGGTTATATGTCCTAAGATATTTATGTTATATTCTAATTATGATTGAATTTTTGTTGAAAATCAATTACTTTTTTCGCGTTTAACAAAAAAATAAAAACGCCCGCCTATGGCGGGCGTTGTGACGGGGCGGGCGACATTATTTTTCGTCCAGCCCCTTTAACAAAATATCTTTCAATTCGTTCGGCATCATACCCGTTGTGGAATAACCACAGTCGACATGATGAACCTCGCCAGTGACGGCGGACGACAGGTTACTGAACAAATACACCGCCGCGCCCGACACATCGTCCAATGTCATATTGCGACGCAGTGGGGTCTGTTCCGCGTTCAGGCGCAACATCGCCTTGAACCCGCCAACACCCGATGATGCCAGTGTCATAATTGGCCCCGCCGAAATCGCATTGACACGAATCTTGTCACGTCCCAAATCAGACGCCAGATAGCGAACACTGCTGTCCAGTGCAGATTTGGCAACGCCCATCACGTTGTAATTTGGCACGGATTTTTCCCCACCGAAATATGTCAGTGCAACAATGCTGCCACCATCTGTCATCAGGCGTGACGCACGGCGTGTCAAATCGACCAACGAATACACGGAAATGTCCATAGTATTCTTGAAATTCGCGCGGGTTGTGTCGACATAACGACCGGTCAGTTCGTTCTTGTCCGAAAATGCAATCGCGTGCAACATACCGTCCAAATGCCCCCATTCGCGTTCAATGTTCGCAAACAGCGAGTCCATCTGTTCGTCATTTTGAACATTGCATTCTTGGACAAATTTAGCACCGATTGATTCGGCCAATGGGCGCACGCGACGTTCCAAGTTCGGCATCGCATAAGGCATCGCGATTTCCGCCCCTTCGTCATGCGCGCGCTTTGCGATTGCCCACGCCATAGACCAATCGTTGGCAACGCCAGTAATCAGAATCTTTTTTCCTTTTAATAACATAATCTTTCCTTTTGTTATTGATATTGGACAAGTTCAATATAACACCCATGTTTTAATAATTCTAGTATGAAATTAAATTTGCACCGTATGGTCGATTTTTATATTACGTGCGAACATCTCATCGTGCGACACCAACAATATCGCGCCCCGATACTGATTCAATGCATCTTCCAAAATCGCAATACTCTTGATTTCCAGGTTGTTTGTCGGCTCGTCCAGAATCAATAAATCTGGCTGATTCGCGCCACCCAATATGGCCGCCAATGTCGCCTTTAACAGTTCGCCCCCAGATAATATTCCTACACGTTTATTTGAACTGTCACCCCGAAATCCAAAGTTTGCCGCAATCACATGCGCATCGTGTGGCGACAAACCGGCAATATCTGCTATGTTATCGACAATACTCTTGTTTTTGTCCAGTAACATTAAATTCTGATCCAGATATGCAATTTTACCAAATGTTTGAACCGTCCCAGCGCGCGGCGTCAAAACACCACAAATTACTTTCAGCAATGTGGATTTTCCCGCACCATTTTTCCCCGTGATGCGAACGCGCTGTCCGCCACAGACCAGCATATTCACGTTATTCAGCACACATGACGCATCGTACCCGAAATCCAGTCCTGATATGTGAATCAATTCTTTGCCATAAAAGGGTTTGCTGGGCAATGGAATTTTGATTTTGTCATCTTGCATCTGGCCGGACAATTCTTGGCGCAAGTCCATCTGGGCCGTCAACTTCTTTTGAATAATCGCACGGCGTTTGGCTTCGGTTTCCTGACTCTTGCCCTTTAATGCATTTGCCGCAATACGACTGCGCCGCGTGTTGGTGATTTCTTTGCGTTGTTTGGCCTCGTGATGCTGGCGGGTATTTTGCGCAACACTCATTGTCGCGCCCAAGCGGTCAATTTCTTTCTGGGTGGCGGCATATTTGGAATAAATGTTTTCTTGTTCTGCGCGACGCCCAGCAACCCAGAAATCGTAATTTCCGCCCCAGATGCGTATCTTGCCCTGCCTGATTTCGATAATTTTATCAACCTGTTGCAGTAATTCACGGTCGTGCGAAACAATCACGACGCCAAACGGGTACGATGCCAATTTATTAAAGAAACGCTGTCTGGCGTCATAATCTAAATTATTTGTCGGCTCGTCCAGCAGCAATACCGCCGCATTGCTGGCAAATGCACGCGCCAGTTCGGAACTTTGCCGTTCGCCCCCGCTTTTGGCGTCTGATGCGTTTATTTGGCGCATCATGTACACACTGGCGTTACGAACAACACGGCCATTATCCGGCATGATATCACCCGCCAACAGGTTCAAAATTGTCGTTTTGCCTGCGCCATTATCACCAACAATGGCGACATGCTCGGAATCATTAAACGTAATCGACACACCGTCCAAAATCACATTGGACGCATCATACGAAAAAGAGACATTTGATAAAGAAATTATAGACACGATAAAAACCTTTGAATATTGTAAGCCCACCGCCCGCCCACGCACATGACGCCGCACGGTTTGTTTTTTATAAAGAATTACAATATTACATACGCATTGGTTTTTATCCTTTTGATTTATGCCAATTCTAGCATCCACCACCCAAATGTCAAATTTTATATAATTTGCAATAAATGAAAAAAACACTTGAAATGCATAAAAAAAAATTATAAGATATGCGGGCTGTTCGGGCATAGTTCAGTCGGTAGAACAACGGACTGTTAATCCGTATGTCACTGGTTCGAGTCCAGTTGCCCGAGCCAAAGATTCTGCGGGGTTCATTAGAATCCCGCTTTTTTTATTCCCATCGTTGGGACAATTTTGGGACATACCAAATAAACGAACATAAAAAATCACAACACAATTCACATAATCACCATCGCAAAAACCATCTGCTTTGTGGCAAATTTTGTTTTCAATATCCCACCAGTGTCCCACGAACAAAATGGGACACACAAGAACCCTTGAAATTCTGCCGACTTGACCTACATTGACAACTGGATTCTGATTCCGTATGCCATTATTTAATCATTGTCTTTGGAATAATTGGGATCGGTTTCGAGTTTAAGGATTCTTAAGGTTTCAGCACGCACAAATTCTGTTATATTTACCCCTTTGGGTATCAGGTATATTTTGTGCGTGATCTGTTCTTCATCTGATATAAAGGTGCATTTATTATAAACATCTTTATCAAGGATTTTTTGTAGTCCATTATTGAAGCCGCCCTCTACATGATAGCCAACATTTGCTCTGTTACAATACTTGTTGTTATCATTTATCCTTTCTAATCCATGATTCATATACAAACCAGTATCCGTAACAAAATCTTCTTCTGTTTCCACGTGCACCTCTGTTATAGGTTTTTTACTGCTGTACCACACATATCTTGAATGAGGATTTATCAAATAATGCCTATGATTATCCATTACAGTATATTTACCATCTACAAGTATCGTAGAAAAATATTTTACTACATACACAGAATCCACAGAACTACCTATTGTATGTCCCCAGAAGTTGTTCGATTGTTTAAGATTGCCAAAACTATCCGATGCATAATCTGCAAAATTTTCTCTCTTAAAATCTATGGTAAATTCTGGAAACGGCGCATAATAATATGAAAACACACAATCATCAACTATTGGATTTGAAAATCTTGTCCAATTGCCTGTATCTTGAATATAAATTTTTAATCGGTCCATAGGGGTTAATGTAAGCCCAAACCTTTCTCGCCACATATCTGCTATTTGATTCTCGCTTGCGCAACGATCTTTTGCTGTGTTTACCGCACCATTTCTGGTATAAACTACCCCAGCTCGAACTGTGGTTTTTCCACCCATATAATCTTTGATCAAGAAATATGGTCTATATCTCGTTTTTTTAATTGTCAAAATGTCTATTTCGGCATCCTTGATTGTTATCGTTTGCAAATTTATCGTTGGCACTCTATTAAAATTTGCTTTGCCCAATAAATCATTTAATTGTTCTAGGGTCTTTCTGTTCGTTTCTGGTGTAACCATATGTGAATGATTATTGTTATCCACACCTATCACTAAATATCTGTCATTATCGGCATCTGAATTGACCATGCATAATATGTCTAAAATAAGATTGGCCATATTGTCATGCCACTCTAATTTAAAATCAAGCCAATCGCTTTCTGGGTAATCTATTAAATCGTATATATTCATGGCACTGATTGTAATAATAAAAGGTATAAAATTCAATACTTATACCATAAATAATAATCGGAGGATTGAAGTTTTATAAAAAGCGTATTAAAATTCCTTATGAATCCACAAGTTTTTACACACAATATGATGACAGGTTTCCATTTTTACACAATAGCATACAATAAAAATTCCTAATTTCTGCGGATTATATCCGATTTTTTATTGCTGTTAATCCGTATAGCGGGGTTCTGGGTGGGGAGTTTTGGGACGGTTAAACCCGCCTTGGGCGGAAGCGTTTTTAGATTTTTATTTCGTCTTTTGTTTACACATCACTTTGTACAGGCCCAGGGCGACGGGTTGGGCGGTGATGGTGGGGACGTGTTGGAATGCCTGAACCGTTTTGAAATTTGGGTCGGCGACCACTGGTTCTGGCGTGTCGGGTGTGCGCACCAAGTTATTGAATAACGTGGCCAATTCTGTGCGTCGTTGCGCGTCGATTGTGCCATCGGCATATTTTTGAATAAAGTTTATTTGTGCGGGCAAATTTGGCACTTTGGTTGTGCCACTGAATGCCTCTATGTTTTCATAAAAGCAATACCCGACAGACATATAATCATTAAAGCATTTCAAAATGTCTTCGTTATGTTGCGGGTATTTGCCACGATCCAAATCCCACAATGCCGTGTGCGGAATCCCGTACTGGGTCAAGATTTGAGAATAATACTGAATATAAAATTTACCCTGACAATTTACCAAGGCAACGTTTTCCGCCGCCGGCGTCGCCGCGAACATTTTATTTTTTATCATGTAATTAAAGAACGCGGATTCAGTTTCGCCCTCGGTCAAAATGACACGGTCAGCAAAGAACATCTTGGCCCTGTCCAAATTATTCAAAAACGTCAGATTATAAATCGGATCTTGGGCCGAGTTCTGGTACTGATGCACACGGGTAGAACCGTCTGATTTATCGACGCGCAAAATATTGGTCAAATCGGTTGCGTTTTCCGCCACCAGTTGCGGGCTGTGCGTTGATAACAGAACCTGACAATTTTCTTGCTGGGAAAAATTGCGCAAGGATTCCGACACGGTCGACAAATAACTGGGGTGCAGGGAATTTTCCGGTTCATCACACAACATCACCGTCAGGCGGTTTGGCTTGTGACGTGCATTGATGCTGCATTGTATTTGCTGGGCACGACGCATACCACTGCTCTGTTTGACCCACGATTGCCCAAATCCACTGCCGGTCAGGTCATTTATTTGGCCCATAACGCCGGTGGCACGTAATTCTTTTGCGCCAATAACACTGCGGACACGCGACAACGCAATTTTCGCCGGCAATTTGCCGCTGGGCATTTTATAGTTCCCGCGCCCGTCGGTAACCAATGACTTGTCATAGTTTGTGGGTTCGATAAAGACAACATCAAACGGCAATTTTTCATTGGTGCGCACCATACCCGTTTTTGTGCAGACGTATGTTCCGCGATCCATCGGCACGCCGGTAATTCCGCCCTCGCCCAAGATTTCTGCACAGGCGGCGACAGTATTGCGGACGTTTTTACGGATGCGCAATTTGTTTGGAATCGCCTGTTGTTCGGCTGGCAATGCCGCAAACTCGTCGGGTGTCAGGTCAAATTCAACCTCTATCCACAATGGTTCGGTGGGCAAACTGCCATCAAACGCCATGCCAGGGGCGCGCAGACCGCAATGCGAACCGCCCTGTAAGAATCCACGCAGAACATTTATGATATTACTTTTGCCCGCGCCGTTTTTACCGACCAACATATTAAAGTCAGACAACGTAAATTCTGCGTCTTGGATTGAATAAATATTGTGAATATGGACTTTACTGATTTGCATATTACCCCCGTTACGCCCACAAAAATAACACAAAATTATTGTTTGTCAATATAAATGCACCTGTTTCGTCACACAAAACCCATTGACATTTGTGGCAAAAAGACGCTATTGTGATTGCATAAGATATTTATTGGGGTTACATATGGAACGCACAGAAACACACAAGATAACCATTACGTTGAAATTTGAACTGTTGCTGTGCGGAAATATCTGTTGCAGTATTTGCGGTCAACCTATACTAAAAAAACAGAAAATGTCCATCGACCACTATATTCCTAAAATGCACGGCGGGACAGATTATCGCGACAACCTGTTCCCAGCGCACCAGATTTGCAATTCAATCAAAGGCGAACTGATGCCAGACGAATTTAACGCGCGCAAAGCCGAAATGTTCCAACACGCGTTAGACACATGGCGATTAAAGAAATCTGAAAAAGAAATTGTTGCCAACGCATTAGCGCATATGAACGAGAAATAAAAACGCCCCGTTGGGGGCGAAAAATGACATGAAAACTGTGAAACGCAATCAGCGTTCATTATGTACGGGCTGGTCAACGAAAATCCAAATCAACCAAACCAGTGCGGCAATACCGATTATGCTGTAAACGATACTGCTGGCGATGGTGGCCGACCCGAAAATCCATGCGACCAAATCGAAACCGAATATACCAATCAGTCCCCAGTTCAGGGCCCCGATAAAGGTCAACGGTTTCAAGACATAATTTACCAGTCCTCTCATCTTTTTCTCCTTTGTGCAGGTTGTTTTTGTCTGTGATAAGACATGGTAATTATAAATGTTTCGCGCAACACGTGCAAATCGTTTATTACACTTAGGAAAACGTTCTTAGCCGCACAAATCCGCGCATTTTTGAGCGTATACCGATACCCATTGCCGCGTTTTTACGCACGTTCTACGATATTTTTTATGGCATAGTTTGCACAATTCAAGCCAAATGCACCCGTGATTGTGATAATTGAACCGAACACACGACCAGCGGCAACGTTTGGGTTGGCGGGCTCGGTCGAATACACGACAGGGAAATCAGGAATGTGCGCGTCACGTGCCAATCGGCGAATCTTGGCCGCCAACGGGCATACAGTTGTTTTGGACAACCGCCCCACCCTGATTTGTGACGGGTCGGTCTTGCGCGCCGCACCCATACTGGAAATAAATGGAATTTTGTGCGCATTGCACCAATTATACAGTGCAATTTTGGAATCCACAGAATCAATCGCATCAATCACAAAATCGGGCTGCACATCGGGCGCGTTTTGCGCGTCAAAAAACATGCGGCACGGTGTGACGAGCGTTTCGGGGTTGATATCACGAATGCGCGCCGCGGCAACGTCAACCTTTGCCATACCGATTGTTGATGTCAATGCGAACAGTTGACGATTGATATTTGATTCTTCGACCGTGTCAAAATCAACCACAACGATGTGACCAACACCACTGCGGGCCAAGGCCTCGATAGCAAAAGACCCCACCGCGCCACAGCCAACAACCATAACCGTTGCGGCGCGCAATTTTTCAATCGCCGTATCACCCAGCAAGAATCTAATTCTGTGTAATCTGTCCGCCATTTGTAATTACCCCGTATGAATTATTGTAAATTATTTCCGCCATGGCACGCACATCGCGCCCCAACAGGTTTGCGATTTGTTCCACCGTCCGTGGTAAAATTGCACGCGCAACGGCGGGCGACGCCGCGTCTGATTCAACCAAAATACGGTCGATTGGCGCAACCGAAATTGATGCAGCGACGCCACCGCCACTCACCGCGCCATATGAAAAGTACGCGTTTGCATGTTGCATCACGGCGTGCACGATATCGGCACTGGGGACGCCGCCATGAATAATTATTGCCGGTGGCAGTTGGCGGCGCGTCGCAAAAACATTTAACATCACATCCCACGCGCGAACACAGTGAATATGCACCGTGCGGTTCAATTCGCGCGCCATTTCCAACTGGCGCAGGAACACGGGCATTTGCGCATCAATATTGCCGCGCGCCCTGTCCAGACCAATTTCGCCAATCATCAATGCTGGATTATCGCGCAGTGCAGTTGTCATCTGGGCCGCCAAATCGGGTGTCAATTCATCCACATACCATGGGTGAATACCAATCGCGCCCGCCCCGCCCGCGGCGTGCGATGCCGCGACGGCACGCGCCCAATCAGATGGTCGTGCGGAATTATACACAAAACCCGCCACCGGCGCGATATCATCGCACGGGACATAATGGCAATGTGCATCAATATATTTTTCCATTGCGATTTGCGCCCACTACATCACACACGAATACGAATATGTGTTGGGCATCTTGTACAAATTATTAGAAATCGCATCAACCAAAATAGGAATAATACCCAGCACAAATCCAGGGAACACATCTAAAACAACCGCCGCCGTATTTGTAGAACGCATTACCACCGCCGATGGACAATTTGTGTTTTTGCTGGTAATCGTCATATCGTTTGCAGAATAAACCTGCATACTCTGTTCTGGGTTGATTTTATATACCCCACTGTCGGCAGACACAACGATTGGTTTATCAGAATTATTATATACCATTGTATCGTGATTGCTGCCGATACCAATCGTTCCACAAGACGCCACACACAACGCAACCGCACACAAAACACAAATTTTTCGCATACCATACTTCCTTTTGTTTTTATTGTTCATCGGGAACAAATCCGCCCGATTGCATCTGCCACAGGCGTTTGTAAATTCCGTCTTTGCGACGCAACAGTTGCTGATGCGAGCCAACCTCTGCAATATGGCCACCGTCCAAGACGACAATTCTGTCCATATTGCGCAATGTCGACAAACGGTGCGCAATCACAACCGTGGTACGATTATGACTCAGTTTATCAAAACTGGATTGAATGGCGACCTCTGTTTCGCTGTCCAAGGCGGCGGTGGCCTCGTCCAGAATCAAGATGGGGGCATTTTTCAACAATGCGCGCGCGATGGCGATACGCTGGCGTTGACCGCCCGACAGTTTTATTCCACGATCGCCCACGATTGTGTCATAGTGCGCCGGCATACGCATAATGAAATCGTCCGCCGACGCAAAGCGCGCGGCACTGCGAATCTGGCGCAGGTTCGCGTTCGGCGCACCATACGCGATATTGTCCGCAACCGTGCGGTTAAACATTGTCGGTTCTTGGGGAATAAACGAAATGTTTTCGTGCAGGGAATCTTGGGTAACGGTGCGAATATCCTGACCATCAATCAATATCGCGCCGTCCGTCGGATCATACAGGCGCATAATCAGGTTGACCAGTGTTGTTTTACCCGCACCACTTGACCCGACCAGACCGATGCGTTCGCCCGCGCGAATATGCAGGGACAGATTTTCCAAAATCATCTTGTCCGTGTATTTGAATGACAAATTGCGGATTTCTATATCGCCACGTGGCACGCGCAATGTCGTGGCATTTGGCGCATCGCGCAGGATGATTGGTTGTACCAGCACGTTATACGAACCGACCGCATTGCCCCACGTGTTCACAAATTCTTTTATCAGCATAATTAAACTGAATGACATGCCACTTAAACTGCCAAACAAGGCCAGAACAAACGATACGTCCGCCAATGTCACACTGCCCGCCGCGTACATATACCCACACAGCAATATCAGCATGCCGAACCCAAACCAATCTACCACTACATTCCCCGGGGCCCAAAACAGGCGTGATTTATAGTTCGCATTACGGCCCGCGCGTTCAAACGCTGTGCGTTCTGGCATAACCGCGCGTTGTTCCCACTGCGCACGCGCGAACAATTTTACCGCCGAAAAATTAGACAATGCGTCCAGCAACCGCCCCTGTAACGTATTCATTGCACGGGCACGCGCGGCGGCCGCACGCATCGCGTATTTGTATGTGACGCACCCCCACACAACACGAAATGCCACCACGCCCATAATCAGTGCAACAAATTGCCAACCAATCTGGAACAATGCGCCAAACGACACCACAAACAACATCAATGTTGCCAGCCCGTCACCCAACAGTGATATTGCCGCGGGGAACGTTTCGGCAATCTGGTTTATCTGGCTGCCGATTTTCCCAGGCATGGAATTGGCATAGAAATCCATATTTTGGTGAAAAACATAGTTATACAATTCCGCCGAAATCCGGTTATTCGCGCGATACTTGATATAATTATCAAACACCGTCCAACGCAATATAGACGCGCCAATCATCACACCACGCACAATCAACCACGCCACAACCGCGGGCACAATAATCTGAGCCACCGCGGCGGCCGGCGCAGATTCCAGCGCACCAACAACATATTTCAAGAAAAACGATGGCAACAGTGTTACGCCAAAAATATCAATAAACGATAGGATTAAAAATAAAACCGCAACTGGGCCGGCATACCGCCAAAATCTGTGAATATAAAATGTTGAAACTTTCCGTGGTAAATCCTGCATCTTCTAACCTGTACAATCACCCAGATGCTAGCAATAAAAGCAATAAAGTCAACGTCTATTTATTCTGATAAAATTCGTGCCAGCGCGTCCGCCGTCAACAGGTTCACCGTTTGAAACACGCCACGATAAAATACCGCAAAATTATTAAACACGCACGGTAATGATTTCGCCGCAGCAACGCTGTCCACATGATGCAAATTTACCGGCACATTATGCGCGGTGCAATATTCACGCACCATATCAATCGTCTGGGCCATGTACGGACATTGGTCATCATAAAATATGGTCAGAATGTCTGTGTCAATGTGCGGGCTTTTCACCGCGTCTGGGAAATGCGGCACAGTTCCATCAAATGACAACGCCAACAACTCGTAACCATTGTTCGTTTTATCAACCGTTTTGAATCCATGCGTGCGCGCAAAATTCTGGTCAGACAGCCATGCACGTTGTCGATCCGCGCCCAGCATACAAACCCCAGACGCACCAGCGCGACGGGCATCATCGATACAATAATTCAGCAATTCCGCGCCATATCCATGTCCACGAAACGGCGGCAACACCCACAGGCAATAAATATAGTAATAATTATCGCCCACAATCGGTGTCCACGCCGCGTCCAATGGCGCGTATTCAATAAAACACGTACCGCGCGCATTCAGCTTGCGAAACACATGCCCCGATGCCAGACGGTCGCGCAACCACGCACGTTTTGCCTCTACCCCCGGATGTTTGGTACGACTGCGAATAATACAGCACAGATGTTCGTCCGCGATATTTTCAGGTGTTAAATTTATAAATTCCGGCATACGTGTTCCTTTTTTGGGAATTATAACATAAAACCGGCACAAAAAAAACGTTTAACCGTCTTGACAAAACGCGTATTTGTATTACAATATTCAATATGGAACACAGACAATATTGTATTTATTGCAACAAAGAAATCACAACCCGCAGCAGCGAGCACGTTATACAAAACGCGCTGGGCGGGTTGCTGGAATCCGAGGATATTTGCTGTCCTGAATGCAACAATTACATCAGCAAGTATATTGATGCGCCGTTTACCAAGACATTTAACCCAATTATCAGCCGCATTGATAATTTTTCCAAGACAAACAATACTAAATCTATGCCACCGTGCACGGGAACTGTTTCATATAATGGCACGGAATACAGTGCAAACATCAAGGGTGGTCGTGTTGTTTCGTGTCCTGATTTAAGTCGCGCATTACGTTGCGACATATCAAAATTACCAACACCACCACAGATTGTGTCGTATAATTTTGACCTGCAAAATGGTGCGTTCCAAACCGGTATGGCCAAGATTGCGTTTAACTATGCCATGTCACAAAATGTAGATTTCAAATATTTGGCATCTGGGCTGGCGGTTGACCGTGCGGGCAACACCGTGAACAGTATACAGTACAATTACCCTGTTGTGCCGTTTTGCCCACTGAATCCGGTTGATGCGTTTATAGAATCAGAACCCGTCACCACACCGTTCCACAACATGATTTTATTTTCCCAGCATAATGAACTGTGGTGCTATGTCGATTTGTTCAATACGTTCCAGTACTATGTCTTGTTGTCCGACAACGTGCCGAACGACAAACAGATATATGCGAACTATGCCCAGACATTGCAAAAACTGAACCGCGACGCGCCGGTATTGGACGATTTGCATGACCCAAAAACAGTCATGATTTATGCCCAGCAATATGGTGTTGAACCAACCATGGATGCCGCGGAATTTACACGTCGCGTAAATAACGCCGTGGCGGGCAAATCGCAAAAGGTAAAAATGTCGCACATAATCGGCCCACGAATTGCACGCACACCAATTATTCCACTGATGATGCAGGCACGTGGTGACACCGCCAGCGTACGATTGATTGGCGATTCAATACACCTGTATTTTGACGACGATATTTTCCAAGAGAAAAATTTCAGAACCGTAACCCCATGTCTGGACAGGGGCGGGGTTGCCGCATACCCGCATGAAATAATGCGCGTTGTGAATGAAAATCCAGATATGCTGAAACAATACACCACAATGAAATTCAATAATTTGAATAACCAGTTGTGCGCACAAAAACAACGATAACATAAAGTATGATTGCGGTTCCCTCGCCCACGCGTTGCGTGGGACTGCGGGGCATTCGTGACAACGCGCCCGTCAAACATACGGGCGCGTTTACTCATTGTCGAACCCCTTCTTCGGGTTCTTCGTCCCTGTGTCCCGAAAAATTAAACGGCCGCTGACGCGACCGTTGAAAACTGTCTCGCTCGGTGTGCTTTCGCACGCCTGTGCGCAAATTTGTACTTA